>CAJXMB010000029.1 GCA_913056105.1 uncultured Nitratiruptor sp.
AACACCAACCACTAATCACCAAATAAAAAATGGGTGTCCTATGAGAAAGTTAGGAAGATATAAAAATCTGAAGCTTTACAAAATCCTAACCCCAAAATCCCAAATCCAATATATAGATAAAATAAAATGCATTAGAGAAATATCAGCGATAGTAGAAAAATTTTTAAGAAATATAAGATAGAAATTTAAGTTATATCAATGAATATAATAAATCTTTAATCCCTTCTTGTTATAGAAAATAAAATATTAGATAAAAGAATTAAAGTTTTTTATAAATCAATCTTCATTACTAAACTCTTCAATAGCTTTCTCAAGAGGTATCATATACATCAATGCTGGACCGCCATGCATCAAAACTGCTTGCATACCTGCTTCAATAATCTCTTTTTTAGTTGCTCCACTATTAAGAGCCTCTTTTACATGCAGCGATATACACCATTCGCATTGAGCAGCAACAGCTAATGCAACATTTATAAGATGTTTTTGCTTTAAATTAAGTGCCCCTTCTGTTTCAACTGATGCGAAAAAATTGTTAAAACCTTTAATCTCTTCTGGAACTTCATTTTTTAATTTTTGAAGCAACTCTTTAACCTCTTGAAGTTTTTTACTATATGTTCCCATTTTAAATCCTTTTTTTAATTTTTAATACTATTTTATCAAGAAAAAATTAATTTTAGTTTAAATAAGAAGATATGAAAATATTTTGTGTTGATTTTTTTGTTTTTAAAATTTTTAATATAAAATTGATTAATAATTTTTTAAAAAAAGGATTGCCACAAAAAGAAAAGTGCTTTTTTATAAAGAAAATTGTCAATAGCTATCTAAAAAGTAATAAATTATTTAATGATAATAAACTCTATTTGCTCAATTTATCAACTTTTAATCTTGATAATATATTTATAATAAAAATTTAAAAAAATAATTGTATAATTAATTTAAACGAAAAAGGAGGTAGAGATGTTAAAAAAAATTTGGTTATGGCTGATGCCATTGATTGCTATATTTTTTTGGGGATGTGGTGCTGAAGTTACTTCAAATGTTCAAACATCAGGTCCAACTGTTCAAGAAGCTATTACTTATCAGGGCCCAAAAGCTCGCATTGCTGTAGCAAGTTTTAGATGTAAAGCAGCTAAATGTTATGGACAGATAGGTGATGGTGTATCCGATATGTTATCTACTGCACTTTTTCAAACAAATAGATTTATCGTTTTAGAAAGAGGAGAGGGATTAAGAGCTATTCAAGAAGAGTTAAGCTTGGCTCAATCTGGATATGTTAATCAACAACAAGCACCGCAAGCGGGCTTGATGGAAGGAGCAGATATTTTAGTAATAGGTGCTATTACTGCATTTGAACCACATGCTTCTGGTATTGGTGGTGGAGGGTTGGTTGTTCCAACTAATGTTCCTTTGCTTGGTGGTATGCATTTTGGAAAAAACGATGCATATATAGCAGCAGATATAAGATTGGTAGATGTTAGAACCGGTAGGGTTATAAACGCTACTAAAGTAGAAGGAAAAGCGAGCAGCTGGAAAGTTGGTGGACTTGGTGGAACAATGGTCGGCTCTGTAGCATTAGGAGCTGGTTTAAGTTCGTATAAAAATACACCAATGGAAAAAGCGGTTAGAGTAATGATAGAAAATGCTGTTAATGCTATAGCTAAACTTGTTCCTGAAAACTATTATAGATACAAAGGAACTGGGCAGCCAGTAAAACCAATATCTTCCACTGTTCCGCCAGCTCCAGTTAATAATAGTAGTATTGCAGGTGGACAAGCAGTTTCTGGAGGCATTATTGGTGGAGGAGAAGAGTTTGTACCTGGGGATAAAGTGCTTTTTTCTGAAAATTTTTCAAGATACAATGTGGGTGGTATACCTCGAAGATTTACAGCCATAAGGGGTCAAGTGGAAGTAGCTCAATTTGCTGGAAAGAAATGGCTAAGAGCATTAAGTGGAAATGTTGTGATTACTAAAAAGATTCGTTTACCCAAAAATTTTGCAGTAGAATGCAAGGCTTACTTGCCTTCACCTAGCTGGGATCCTAATTTCGGGATTTATTTAGGTAACGAACACAGTCCAGATCATATATGGTGGCGACCTTTTGATCGATATGCTTATTGGTCTAACGAAAGATTAAATAAAATAATAGTTGAACACGGCAAGATTCACCATTTTGTAATTCAGCAAAGAAATGGGATGATAAAGGTATTTATTGATGGCACAAGGGCATATCAAGCACCAATTAGTGGTGGTATAGTAGGAGGAAGGCTTCCTAATAGGGATGCAATTACTATTAGACTTGGTGGCGCCGATCCTTCAAATCATAAAGAAGTATTAGTTACCGATATAAGAGTTACTAAGTATTCAAAATAAGGAGAGTGTTTTCTCCTTATTTATGAAAAATTAACTATCACCCTTCAATTATCTACTAATAAACTCTTAAGCCTAATTTAACTATATTTACAAAAATTTAAGAGGATAAAATGAAAAAAATATTTATATTTTTGTTTTTACTTATCTATGCAAATGCTTCAATAACTATCAGTGCTGCTGCAAATGTTCAATATGCCATAGACGATATAATAGATGCTTTTAAACAAAAGTATCACATAGATGTTAAAAAAGTTATATCTTCAAGTGGAAAATTAGCTGCTCAAATAATAAATGGTGCTCCATATGATATATTTTTATCTGCAAACATGAAATATCCTATCTTTTTATACCAAAAAGGATATGCTGCTACAAAGCCAAAGGTTTATGCAAAAGGGAGTTTAGTCCTTTGGACATTAAAAGATTTTGATTTAAACAGATGGGAAGATTCATTAAAAATAGCAAAAAGCATAGCCTTGCCAAATCCAAAAAATGCTCCTTATGGAAAAGCTGCAATGATAGTTTTAAAAAAGAAAAATCTTTTAAAAGATATCAAAGAAAAGCTTATTTTTGGAGAGAGTGTCTCTCAAACAAATCAATATATCGTCTCAAAGATTGCAGATATAGGATTTAGTGCCAAAAGTGTAGTAGTAAGTCCAAAGATGAAAAATATTGGAAAATATATTGAAATTGATAAAAATCTATATGAGCCTATAAACCAAGGGGTTGTTGTTACAAAATATGGATATAAAAACCATAAAGAAGAGGCTTTAAAATTTTATAACTTTCTATTTTCAAAAAGAGCAAAAGGGATTTTTAAAAAATATGGATATGTTTATAAATAGAGACGGATTTGATGGATAATCAATTTTATGAAACTCTTTTTTTAACATTTAAATTGGCTTTTGTAACTACCATAATCTTGCTTATTATAGGTCTTCCGATTGCATACTTTTTAGCATTTACAAAATCAAAAGTAAAGCCTATTTTAGAAACATTTGTAAGTATGCCTTTGGTTTTGCCTCCTACGGTTTTGGGTTTTTATATACTTCTCTTCTTTAGTCCACAAAGTGCAATAGGTAGCTTTTTTGAAAAATTTGGACTAAAATTTGTCTTTACATTTGAAGGCTTGGTATTGGGCTCAGTGATATACTCTCTTCCATTTTTAGTCCATCCTATCCAATCGGGATTTCAAAGCATTCCAAAATCTTTGATAGAGGCCTCTTATACTCTTGGAAAAGGAGAGCTTCAAACATTTTTTAAAGTACTGCTTCCAAATATAAAACCCTCTTTGCTTAGTGGAACTGTTTTGGCTTTTGCTCATACAATTGGTGAATTTGGCGTCGTTTTGATGGTAGGAGGAAATATCCCTGGAAAAACAAAAGTTGCTTCAATTGCAATATATGATGAAGTAGAGGCTCTAAATTATGATTTGGCAAATAGATATGCTTTGGTGCTATTTTTAATCTCATTTTTTATATTGCTAACTGTTTATATATTGAATAAAAAAGTTAGAGTATGATAAAACTTGACTTTGTAAAAAAAGTAAATAATAATCTTACATTAAAAGTTAAAAAAGAGATAGATGATAATGAGTTTATAGCCATATTTGGAGAATCTGGAGCCGGAAAAACCACAATCTTGAGAATCATCGCAGGACTTGAAAAGCCCGATTTTGGAAAAATCATAGTTGATGATGAAATCTGGTTTGATAGCAATAAAAATATAAATTTAAAACCGCAAAAAAGAAAGATTGGATTTGTATTTCAAGAGCATGCCCTTTTTCCAAATATGAGTGTTTATGAAAATCTTCTTTATGCCAAAAACGATAAAAATAGAGCAAATCTTTTGCTAAAACTAACTGAGCTTGAAGATTTAAAGCAAAGATTTCCGCATGAGCTATCTGGTGGTCAAAAGCAAAGGGTTGCTTTGATTAGAGCTTTGATGAGAGAGCCAAAAATAGTTCTTTTAGATGAGCCTTTTTCAGCTTTGGATATGAAAATGAGAGAGTCTTTGCAAGATGAGATTATAAAGATTCACAATCAATTAAAACTTACAACTATTTTAGTCTCTCACGAGATAGCTGAAGTTATAAAACTATCAAATAGAGTTTTTATTTTAAAAGATGGACAAATTATTAAAGATGATAAACCTATCAGTATATTTACAAAACAAAAGATTACCTCATCATTTAAACTAAATGCAACAGTTTTAGATATAAAAGACAAAGAAAATCTCTCTATCTTAACTCTTAGTTTTGGATCAAATATCATTGAAATTTCTGTTTCTAAAAAAGAGGCAAAAGAGTTAAAAGTTGGGGACTCTATCATAATAAGTTCAAAGTCTTTTAATCCTATTATAGAAAAGATAAAGTTTTAAACTAAAAAACGCCTCTAATAATTATTTTACTAATAAGTGCTAAAATACGCAAAGAAAAAAGGAGTTTTTATGAAAGGGTTTTTCTTATATCTATCTATTTTGATTGGAATTTTAGCTATTTTTCAACTTATACCATCTTATGGAAAAAGCAATCCTCCTATTGATAAAACAAAAGAGATAAAAGCACCAAAAGAGGTAATGGCTATATTTAAAAGAAGCTGTTATGATTGTCACTCAAATGAGACAAAGTGGCCTTGGTATGCTGATGTTGCACCTATGAAATGGGCAGTTAGAAGAGATGTTGTAGAAGGCAGAAAAGCACTCAATTTTAGCATATGGCAAGATTATAGCCAACAAAAAAAGGAAAAATTAAAAAAATCTATATATAGAAGCGTTATATTAGCTATGCCTCTTTCTCAATATCTATGGCTACATCCAAATGCAAAGCTATCTAAAGAGGATAAAAAGATTATTCAAAATTGGGCAAGCGATGGAAAAGGGTATATAAAGATGGATATTAGATAATCTTTTTTGATAAAATAAAGAGCATCAAACCATCAAATAATATATTAACACTTATTAAAAAAGCTAAAAGCCAACTATTCATAATCTCCCACCCTATCAAAATAGATAGAGCTAAAACTACAGATAGTGCTCCACTATAAGAGATATAGTTCCAAAAAGGAATTGGTCTAATGGCTTGAGAAAATATAAGCTTTGCAAACCCATCTAAAAATAGATAAAAAAGTATTGATAAAAGAGATATTAACTCATGATTTGCAGGCACAGCCAAAAGAACAAGGCTTGAGGTAAGTATCACAAATGGTTGTAAAAATTTGATAGAAAATTTCAAATTATTGGTGTATGTAAAATATAAAGATATAGCTCCAGCAATGAAAAGCAAAAATCCCACAAAAAGATTAAATGGAATTTTTGGAAAAATTATATCTGTTAAAATTCCCAAAAGTCCGATAATAAAAAATGAGATACCTACAGCGTAAGCATACTCCTTTATACTTAAAACATCTTTATCATCAAACATTGTATATTTCATTTTACTTCCATACTCCTGGAATATGAGTGTTGCATTTTGGACAATTTCCCTCTGGTGTTAAGTAGTTATGAACAATATCACCAATATATCCATATCTATCTATAACTTTAAAGCCACAATTTGGACAGTATGTTGATTCTCTATCTTCATCAGGATAATTGCCAATATAGATAAAATTAAGCCCCTCCTCTTTTCCTATCTCATATGCTCTTCTTAAAGTCTCTATTGGAGTAACTGGGCGATCAAGCATCTTATAATCTGGATGAAATCTTGATATATGCCATGGCATATTTGGATCAACATCTGCTTGAAATTTAGCAATATCTCTTAACTCTTCATCACTATCATTAATGCCTGGGATAATCAAAGTAGTAGTTTCTATCCATATACCTTTTGAGTGAGCATATTTTATTGCCTCTAATACTGGCTTTAGTCTTGCGCAGCTAATTTTTTGATAACTCTCATCTTTAAAAAATTTAATATCAATATTCATAGCATCTATATACGGAGCTAACTCATCTATAGCCTTTCTTGTCTCATAACCACTTGTAACATATATATTTTTAAGTCCTTTTTCATGAGCCAATTTTGCTGTATCATATGTATATTCAAAATATACTATTGGTTCATTGTATGTATAAGCTATAGATTTACAATCTGTCTCTAAAGCCAACTCAACTATTTTTTTAGGAGGCAATTCTTCTCCAAAAGTTTCATAATTATGTGTTTGTGGATGTTGACTTATCTCCCAATTTTGACAATATTTACAGCAAAAATTACATCCAACTGTCCCAATTGAAAAGACTTTGCTATTTGGCAAAAAGTGAAAAAGGGGTTTTTTCTCTACTGGGTCAATATGGGCTGCAGCTGCAAGTCCATATACAGTAGATTTTAATTTTCCATTCTCATTTACTCTAACCCCGCATTTTCCATATTCACCTATCTCCAATTTACATGCATGAGCACAAGCAAGACACAAAACTTTTCCATCTTTTAACTCTTTTGAAAGCCATGCATCTGCTACCATTTTTTATCCTTTATTTTTTATATTATTTTAGCATAATTTTAAAAATTTTACATAAAATAATATTTTATGGTGCAATTAAACCTTTTTCATAGCAACTCTTATCAAACTCAAAAACTATTGATGGGTCATATACCAAAAGAGATTCATCTTTTTTTGGATAGTTAAATCTTGTTAAAAAATGTTTTATTGTATTTATTCTTGCCTCTTTTTTATCATCTGCTCTTACTACATACCATGGAGCAAAAGAGAAGTGAGTTCTTGCAAACATCTCATCTCTTGCCAAAGAGTACTCTTTCCATAGTTTTGGAGCTTTTTCATCTATAGGACTTAGTTTCCACTGTTTTAATGGATCTTTTTTTCTCTCTTCAAGCCTCTTTCTTTGCTCCTCTTTTGAGATATCTAAATAATATTTTGTAAAATACATCCCTTCATGTACCAAAAGATGTTCAAATTCTGGAACCTCTTGCATAAATTTTTCATACTGCTCTTTTGTACAAAATCCCATAACTTTTTCAACACCTGCTCTATTGTACCAGCTTCTATTGAAAAATACTATTTCGCCTCCATAAGGCAGATGGTGAGCATATCTTTGAAAATACCAATACTTTTTATCAATGCTTGAAGGCTTTGGCAAAGCTACAACCCTGGTATCCCTTGGGCTCAAATGCTCTGTAAATCTTTTTATTGTTCCATCTTTTCCTGCTGCATCTCGTCCTTCAAAAATAGTACATACTTTAATATCATTTTCTATCACATATCTTTGAAATTTTACAAGTTCTACTTGAAGATAGTACAAAGTTTTTTTATACTCTTTTTTCTTCACAATCTATCCTTTAAATCTAAGTTAAACTATTCTACTATTTTTTTACAAAAAAGTAAAAAGAGCAATTTATTATAAGTTAATCAAAAAACAGATAGAATCAAACATTTTACAAGCAAGGATATAGATGAAAAAGGTTGGCTCAATAGTTCTAATTTTGTTAATCATAATATTTTCATACATAGCTTTTAACTATATAAACTATAGAACAAAAAATGCTGTAAGTGATGCAGCTTTTATTAAAACTGACTCACTGCTGACTCTATCTTTTAAAGTTGGTGGGAAAATCAGAAATATTTTTAAAAATGAAGGAGACAAGATTAAAAAAGGAGAGCTTTTAGCTCTTTTGGATGATAAAGATTTTAATCTATCTTTGCAAAAAGTTCAAAAAGATATTGACTCTTTAAAAGCAAAAAAGGATGCTTTGAAACTACAAAGAGAAAGATCTAAAAAAGAGTTAGAGATAAATATAGCTTTAGCAAAAGATAACCAAAAATATTTACAAAAAAAGATTGAGAGCTTTAAAGATAAAATATCCTCAAATGAAGCTAAATTAAATAAGCTAAAAAGAGATGAAAAGAGGTATAAAAATCTTTTGCAAAAAAACCTTATCTCAAAAGAGAGTTATGAAAATATAAAAACTAATCTTAACTCTCTAAAAGATATGATTGATGCTCAAAAAAAAGAGTTAAAATCTCTTTATATAAAGCTTGATAGCAGCAAAAAAGAGATAAAACTATCACAAATTAAAAAAGATTTACTACTTGAACTCGACAAAAATATAGACTCTTTAAAAGAAAAAATTGAAGCCCTTAAAAAGACTAAACAAGAGCTTTTAAATAAAATCTCTTATTGTAGATTATACTCACCTATTGATGGAGTAGTTGCTAAAAAATTTGTAAATGAAAAAAGCGTTGTTAAAAAAGGCTATCCAATCCTAAGTGTAGTAAATCCAAAAGATTTACACATTGAGGTGCTTTTAAGTGAAAAAAAGATTGAAGGAGTTAAGCCAAAAAATAGCGTTAAAATCAAAGTTGATGCATTTCCTAATAGAACTTATAAAGGTGAGGTAGAAAAGATTTTACCAGCATCTGCAGCCACTTTTAGCCTTGTTCCAAGAGACATAGCAAGTGGAGAATTTACAAAACTTGACCAAAGGTTTATTGTAAGGATAAAGATACTGAATCCAACAAAAGACTTAAGAGTTGGCATGGGAGCAACAGTTGCTATAAGCAAAAGTAGATAAGATGAATAGTTGGGATATTTCACCAAAAGAGAGAGCTTTATACACTTTTATTGTGATGGTTGGTGCCTTTATGGCAATCCTTGATACAACTGTGGTTGATGTTATAGTTCCAAAACTAACTGGTCCTTTAGCTACAGATATGTATGGAGTTCAGTGGATTATAACAAGCTATATGGTTTCAGCTGCAGTTGGACTTTTGATATGTGAATACCTTATAAAAAAATATGGAGCAAAAAAGGTATATTTAAGTGGCGTTTTACTATTTGCTCTCTCTTCAATGTCTTGTGGACTCTCAAATAGTTTAGAGACTATTATTGTTGCAAGGACTATTCAAGGGATAGGTGAAGCTCTTATAATGGTAACGAGCCATGTTATGGTATTTTCATACTTCCCTCCAAAGATGAAGGGTTTAGCAATGGGCATCTTTGCTTTAGGAGTTAGTTTTGCTCCAGCTCTTGGTCCAACAATTGGTGGATACTTGACTGAATATTACAATTGGAGAATGGTATTTTTCATAAATGTTCCTATTGGGATTTTGATTTTCATTGCAGGAGCTTTATATCTTCCAAAAGAGAGATTTTTTGAAAAAATAAATTTTAACTTTTTAAGCTTTTTCTTTCTCTCAGTTGCTACTATAGCTTTGCTTATAATGTTAAGTAAGGGTCAGCAGCTTGGATGGTTTAACTCTATAGAGATTGGGGTTTTATTATATATTTCAGTGGTTGGATATGCTCTTTATGCTCTATCTGAAATGCATTCTAAAAATAGGCTCATAGATTTTTCTTTGTTTAAAAATTTAGACTTTACAAATGGAATTTTTATATACTTTTTTATTCTTGGATTTAGTATGTATCAATTTTTCTATCTTTTGCCAATATTTTATGAACACATAAAGATGCTTCCAACTTTGGATGCAGGTATTGCAGTATTTGCATTTGCTCTATTTATCGGGATCTTCTCTCCTCTTGCAGGAACTTTGAGTGATAAAATAGGTCCAAAAAGCACAATTGCTATTGCTACAACTATCTTTTTATTTACATCATTTTTCTTGCTTCCAAAACTAAACTACTATACGCCAATGCATCAAGCCATCTTATTTACAATCCCTTTTGGCATAGGGATGGGGATGTTTTTTGCTCCTGTTACAGTTTTGATTTTACAAAGCGCTCCACAAAATAAGAGTGAGTTATCAATTGTATTGATGGACTATGTTAGATTTGTTGGTGGAAGTTTTGGAACAGCTTTGGCAACAAACAATATGGAGTATTTTAAAGCTCTAAATTTTGATAGAATGACAGAGGTACAAAACAGTGAATTTGTTAGACTCTTTTTAGAAAATTCGCAAAATCTTTTAAATATAAGTAGTGATTTAGCAAAAGAGATATTTAGAAACTATGAACTATTTATGAGTTATAACTATGGATTTTATAACACTTTTATGCATGCGGCATATTGGGGGCTTTTAGGAAGTCTATTTGTAGCAATGCTTTTTATAAAAACAAAAAAGGAAAGAGCATGAGAAGATTTATATTTTTAATTTTGCCAATCTTTTTAAGTGCACAAAATTTGAGTGAGATTTTAAAAAGAGTTGATAATAACCTTCTTTTAAAATCAAAAGATTTTGAAATAAAAGCAAAAGAGTTACTTTATGAGTCAAATAGAGGAAAAAATCTTCCATCTATTGATGCCTCTTTAAATGCACTCTATTTAAAAGAGACTCCAAAAATCTATATGAACCCAAATATTCCATATATGCCAAAATATTTTCAAGCTGGCTCAATCAACCAGTATACTGGAGAGTTATCTTTAACATACCCAATTTTTACAGGATTTGCTATTACAAACTTGATAGACAAATCAAAATTAGAGGTAAAAAAGAGTATTTTAGAAAAAGATAATCTAAAAAGAAATCTATATATGAAAACCATAAATATCTATACTAAAATATATTCACTAAACCAGGCAATAAAAGCTACAAAAGAGGCTCTAAAAGCTATAAATCTATCATATAAAAAGGCAAAAGGATTTTATAATCAAGGATTGATTCCACCAAGTGAGCTTTATAATATTGAGTCAAAAAAGTATGAGATAGAATCACTTTTAAATGAGTATAAAAACAAAAAAGAGTCTCTATTTGAGATGTTGGGCTACATCACAAATAGCAAAATCAAAGACATTGGGGGATTAAAAGAGATAGATGTTCAAAAAAGTTTAATAGATGAGGCAATAGAAAATAGAGAGGATATTTTAGCCATAAAAGAGCTTTTAAATATAGATGAAAAAGATATTAAGTTAGCAAAAAGCAGTCTCTATCCAAAACTATTTTTTAAAGGTGCAATTAGAAAATATGGAAAAAATTTAAAACTAAATGGAGATGGATATAAAAACGCTGATGAGAGCTATGTCGCTTTTAATATAACTCAAAATATTTTTAATGGTTTTAGTGATAAAAAAAAGATTGAAGCAGCAAAATATAAAAAACTCGCAACTTTAGAGTATCTAAAAGATTACCAAAAAAGTGTTAAAAGCTCACTAATTAGTGACTTTAAAACTCTAAACTCACTAAAACTTAGACTAATTTCAGCCAAAAAGAGAGTTAAAGCAGCAAAGAGTTATGAAGAGTTAATCAGAGGAAGATTTGATAATCAACTCTCAAGTGCCGATGAGTTAAGTAGAGCTATATCCTCTTTAGCCGAAGCTAAAGCAAAATATTACTCCATCAAAGCAGCAATCTTTAATCAAAAGTGTCAAATTTTACTAAAAACATCACTAAAAAGATTTAAAAAGTATTTTGATTAAAAATTATAATTTATAAACACTCTTGTATTTTTATAATTGTCACTATTTATATCATCATCTACATAGCTATAGATTAAATCTACTCCTAACTTATCGCTGAATGAGTAGCTTAAACCAAAATCATACTCATCACTATCTACATCGTTATCATCTTCAAGTAAAAGCTTTGAAAAACTAACTCCAATATCAGGCAGTCCAATCGTTGATGCATCCCACTCTAAACTACCCAAAATCGCATCTGCATCCTTGCCAGCATCTGCAATTGTTAAAAATTCAGCTGATGTAAAGAATGGTCCTCCACCAAAACCATTATCTGCTGCGTTATCACTGCTTTTATTGTATGCAACAGTTGCAGTTAAACCAAACTTTTCATAAGATAGACTTCCGCTCAATCCAAAAACTTTTGCATCATCACCATCTTTATAGCTTTGATTTGCAAATTGAGCCCCCAAACCATAAGCAAAATCTCCTATCTTGCTTTCATAATTTGCATCTACATAAAAGATTCCATCAATTCTAAAATCATTTAAATTATAATACCAAGCAGAAGTAGTTAATCCCTTTATCCCTTCATATGTTATACCAATAACTTGAACACCATTATCGCCATTTATATCTGTAAATTTTTCAGGCTTAGGCGCATCAACTCCAGCCATTTTTTCAATATGCCCTAAAACAATAGTTGTATCATCAAAATAGTTACTTGTTAAAATTGCAGCTGCAAATGTGTTTGGAACCATTCCTATATCATCTGTATCTGCAAATGGAGTATCAATCTCTTGACGACCAACTTTTAAACTACTCTTTTTAAAATTTGCTTGGAAGTATGCCTCACCAACTATTAAGTAAGAGTCATTATTGCTATCAAAAAATGGATAACCAGCTCCATTATCATTTTGATTGCCAATAACATTTGTTGTATAAAAGCTTACTCCACCTAAAATGCCATAATAACTTTTTGTCTCAATATGAAGTTTTCCACCAAGTGATATATCTTGATTGCTTTTATCATCATTTTGAAACCCTGCTCTTATATAACCATCAACACTTTTTACAAAATCATTAGCATAAACAAGATTTGCAAATAAAACTACTGAGCCAAAAAGAACTTTTTTCATATTTTCCCTATTAAAAAAATTTAATGAGGAAATAATAAAAAAATCTTCCTTAAGATAAAATAAAATTGATAATCATTTTCATAATAAATATTTTTTAGAATAGGTTTTTTCTATTATCAAAATTTAAATTATAAAATATAAAAATATTGTTCCTATGATAATCCTATATATTCCAAACGGCACAAATGTATGCTTTTTTATAAATCCTAAAAACCATTTGATTATAATAACTGCAACAATAAATGCTGTAATAAATCCAACAGCCAATATTAAAACATTAGAAAAATCAAACTCTTTATAGTGCTTTAATGTATCATACCCTGTAGCTGCAAGCATAGTTGGAACTGCAAGCAAAAAGCTAAACTCTGTTGCTGGCTCTCTCTTTACTCCTACTAAGAGTCCACCTATGATTGTAGAGCCACTTCTTGAGGTTCCTGGAACCATTGCTAAAGATTGGAAAAGCCCTATCAAAAAAGCCTGCTTATAACTGATGTCTTTAACATCTGCTACATGGTGCTCTTTTTCTTTATAGAAATACTCTACCAATAAAAATACAATACCACCGATTATCAACATATATGCAACAGTAGATGGTGCAAACAAAGATTTAATAATCTTATAAAGAGTAAGTCCTAAGATTCCTGTTGGTATAAATCCCACTATTAGTTTTTTCCAAAGTTCAAAATCTCTAAAAATCCTATCTTTAAATACAAAAATAACTGCCAAGATTGAGCCAAGCTGTATGATAATCTCAAAACTCTTTTGAAAATCTGTTTGAGAGAGCCCTAAAAGTTTTGAAGTTAAAATCAGATGCCCCGTAGAAGATACTGGCAAAAACTCTGTAACACCTTCTACAACCCCTAAGATAAAAGATTGTATAATATCCATAAAAATCCTTAAAAGCAAGATATGAAAATAAGTGCAGGTATTTTACCATTTAAAACCTATGATAACCATATAAAACTCTTTCTTGTCCATATGGGAGGACCATTTTGGAAAAATAGAGATTTAGGTGCTTGGAGTATTCCAAAAGGTGAAGTTAAAGAGAATGAAACTCTTTTAGATGCAGCAAAAAGAGAGTTTTTTGAAGAGACTAGCAAAAGAATCGATGGAGATTTTATAGATTTAGGAGAGGTTAAAACTCAAAATAAAATTATTCATATATTTGCTATAAACAGAGATTTAGATACAGATATAAAATCAAATCTTTTTGAGTTAGAGTGGCCACCAAAATCAAATAAAATCCAAAAATTTCATGAAGTTGATAAAGCTGAGTGGTTTGATATAGATGAGGCATATAAAAAAATTGTAAAGTCTCAAAAACCCTTTTTGGATAGATTGAAAACTTTAGTTAAATAAGATTTTAAAACTATTCTCTTCGTTTTCATAAGAGTATATAAGTTTAAAACTATGAAGTTTTAAGATAGTATTTACCAAATACAACCCAAGTCCAAATCCACTCTGTCTCTCTTTTGTAAATGGCTCAAGATAGTAGCTAAAATCTCTTTTTAACTTCTCTGCTTTGTTTATAAAAGTAATAGAATTTTTATCTACCAAAATCTTAACTTTTGAATCTTTAGAATATTTTATCCCATTATCAATTAGATTTTTAATAGCAATGCTAAATAGTTTTCTATCTACTCTAATGATCGGATCTACAATATACCCTATATAAATGCTATCTTTATCAAACATTCCAAGATCAATAGCCTCATTTATAGTTTCACTAACTTTGATCTCTTCTATTTTAGGTTTTATCCCAGAGTTCATTGCCTCTATTGCGGCTAACTCATTTATAAGAGAGTTTAGCTTTTCAAAAATCTCTATAAGCCTTCTTTTTTGCTTATCATCATCTATCATCTCAACTAAGATTCTTCCTTTTGTTATAGGAGTTTTTAGTTCGTGTGTAATATTTCTTAAAAGAAGCTTTCTTGAATTCATAATCTTTTTTAGCGAATCAATCGCCTCTTGCATAGTTTTTGCAACCTCAGCAATCTCACTACTACCTTTAATCTCTAAGTTTATATCCAAATTGCCTTTTGAAAACTTTTTTAACTCTTTTTGTATCGATTTTAAAGGCTTTAGTTTCAATAAAATTGCTACATAAGATAGCAAAAGCAAAATTGCCAAAAATGCAAAAATCATATAGTAAAGCGTATATTTTAAATCTTTTTGTGAAACATCCTTTAATAAAAGTGAGTTTCCAAAACTCTGTATAAATATATAGTAATCTTTTTTCTCTTTTAAAAGCCACATATCTCCAAATGGTGTAACCCTTTTTTTGATTGTGTGAGATTTTTTTAAAATATCTATAATCTCTTTTGGAAATGTGATAGGCTCTAACTCTATAGATTTTAACTCTTTTAAAAATAGGTTTGGATTTAAAGATGCTCTAAGCTGCCAAAGAATAGTTTGTGAAACAAAATCAAACCTTTTTTGGATTGAGTAATTAAGATTTTCTTTTTCATATCTATTAAATAGATAAAAAGATGCTCCAAGACCTAAAAAAGCAACTAAAAATATAAATGTTATTGATAAAAATATCGATTTTTTCATATAAGGGCACCTCTAATAATTATATACATATCATAGAAGGCAAAGTTAGGGTAAGATTTGCTAAAAGATTTT
>CAJXMB010000030.1 GCA_913056105.1 uncultured Nitratiruptor sp.
TTGGGGGTTCGAGTCCCTCCTGCCCTGCCACTAAAGGATTATTTATGGAAAAATTCGTAAAATATTTTGAAGCTTCAAAAATAGAGTTGCAAAAAGTTATTTTTCCAACAAAAGAACAAGTAAAAAACGCATATATTGCAGTATTTATAGTTGTATCTATTGTATCAATGTTTTTAGCATTAGTTGATTTAACTATGTCGTTTTTGCTTTCTCATGTAATGTAATTGAAGGAAGTATATGAATTCTAAATGGTATGCAATCCAAGTATATGCTGGAAGTGAACAAGCAGTAAAAAGAGCTATTGAAAATTTAGCGAAAGATGAGCATTTAGAAGACAGAATAAAAAAAGTTTTAGTTCCAACTGAAGATGTTATTGAGGTTAAACAAGGAAAAAAGAAAATAACACAAAGAGCTCTTTATCCTGGATATGTTTTTGCACTATTAGATCTTGATATTGCTTTATGGCATAAAATTCAATTAATCCCAAAAGTTGGAAGATTTATTGGTGAATCTAAAAAGCCAACCCCTCTTAGTGAAAAAGATGTAAAAGTTATTTTAGAAAAGAGTGAGCATAAGGCTCCACCAAAACCAAAAATATCTTTTGAACCTGGTGAAATGGTGAGGATTATAGATGGTCCTTTTGCAAATTTTACTGGTGTTGTTGAAGAGTATGATATGGAGCACGGGAAATTAAAACTTAATGTTTCTATATTTGGTAGAAGCACTCCAGTTGAAATACTATATTCCCAAGTTGAAAAAATAGTTTAAATCTAAAGGAAAGGTAGAAAATGGCAAAAAAAATTGTTGGAGAGATAAAGCTTCAAATTCCTGCTGGTAAAGCAAATCCTTCACCTCCTGTTGGTCCTGCACTCGGACAAAGAGGTGTAAATATTATGGAATTTTGTAAAGCTTTTAATGAAAAAACTAAAGATATGATGGGTTTTAATATCCCAGTTATTATTACTGTTTATGCAGATAGAAGTTTTACATTTATTACAAAGCAGCCACCTGCAAGTGACTTAATTAAAAAGGCTGCTAAGATTCAAAAAGGAAGTGACAATCCACTAAAAAATAAAGTTGGAAAAATCACTACTGCACAATTAGAAGAGATTGCTAAAACAAAGATGCCAGATTTGAACTGCAGTGACTTAGAAGCTGCAAAAAGAATAATAGCTGGCTCTTGCAGAAGCATGGGTGTAGAAATAGTTGATTGATGATCTTGACCGCATAGATCTAAAAGATGCGGTAGCAAAAAAAATGCGGAGAGTATAATGGCAAAAAAACATTCAAAAAGATATCAAGCACTATTAGAAAAGATTGATAAAAGCAAAAAATATTCAATTCAAGAAGCTGCAAATCTTGTAAAAGAACTTAAATCTGCTAAATTTAATGAAACTGTTGAGTTAGCTCTTAGACTTGGAGTTGACCCAAGACATGCTGACCAAATGGTTAGAGGATCTGTTGTTTTACCACATGGTACTGGTAAAAAAGTTAGAGTTGCTGTTTTTGCAAAAGGTGTAAAAGCTGATGAAGCAAAAGAGGCTGGTGCCGATATTGTTGGCGCAGAAGATTTAGTTGAAAAAATTCAAAATGGAAATATAGATTTTGATATTGCAATTGCAACTCCAGATATGATGGGTTTAGTTGGTAGAATTGGTAGAATTTTAGGTCCAAAAGGCCTTATGCCAAACCCAAAAACTGGGACTGTAACTATGGATGTTGCAAAAGCTGTAAAAAATGCTAAAAGTGGTCAAGTAAATTTTAGAGTAGATAAAAAAGGTAATATTCATGCTGGGATTGGTAAGGCAAGTTTCTCAGATGAACAAATTGCAGAAAATTTAAAAGAGTTTATAAAAAAAATTAATAAATTAAAACCAGCATCTTCAAAAGGAAGATATATAAAAAATGCAGCATTGTCTTTGACTATGAGTCCTGCAATTGAGCTTGACACTCAAGAGTTGTTAGATTTAAAATAGTTTATTTATCTTAGACTGAAGATAGCGGGCATCCAATAAGACCTGCTTGAAGTCTTCTGTCGGAAAGGAGGTTAAAACATTGACTAGAGCCCAAAAAGAAGAGCTTGTTTCAAAGCTTACCGAAGAATTTCAAGAGGCTAATGCCATTGTTGATTGCGATTATAGGGGCATGAGTGTTTCTAAACTTGAGAGTTTGAGAAAAAAAGCAAAAGAGAATGGTTTAAAAGTAAAAGTTGTAAAAAACACTCTTGCAATGATCGCATTAAAAAACAGTGGTATTGAAGATTTTATTTTAAAAGATACTAATGTTCTTGTGTGGGGAGAAGATATTGTTACTCTAGCAAAAACAGTTACAAATTTTGCTAAAGAGACTCCTGAATCTTTTAAAATAAAACAGGGCTATTTCGAAGGACAAGTTGTAGACGAAGCAAAAATCGAAGCTTATTCAAAACTTCCAAGCAAAGAAGAGCTTCTTGGAATGTTACTATCAGTCTGGACTGCGCCTATTAGAAATCTGTTATATGTTTGGAATGGACCAAAACAAAATTTTGTTACTGTTCTTGAAAATATTAAACAAAAAAAATCTTAAAATAAAAAGGAGTTACTATGGCTATAACTAAAGAAGATGTAATTGAGTATATATCAAATCTATCTGTATTGGAACTAAGTGAACTTGTAAAAGAATTTGAAGAAAAATTTGGTGTTTCTGCACAACCAACTATTGTTGCTGGTGGTGCTGCTGGTGGTGCTGAAGGTGCTGGAGCAGCTGCAGAGGAAAAAACTGAATTTGATGTTGTTTTAACTGATGTTGGTCCTAAGAAAATCAATGTTATTAAAGCTATGAGAGCTGTTACTGGACTAGGTTTAAAAGATGCAAAAGAAGCTGTTGAAAGTGCACCAAGTACAATCAAAGAGGGTGTAAGTAAAGAAGAAGCTGAAGAGATTAAAAAACAGTTCGAAGAAGCTGGTGCAAAAGTAGAGATAAAATAATCTTATTAAAAAAATTTAAAAGAGAGGTTTTTCCTCTCTTTAAACATTTTTGTGTTATTTTTCTTTCTTCTTGTTATTCATGACAATTAAAACTACTTTAAACAGAGGTTAATGCCTATGCTAAATGATATAAAATCCGGAAATAGATTAAGAGTTGATTTTACAAAAATTCCTCAAACAATTGAAATTCCTCATCTATTACAACTTCAACAAAATAGTTATAAAAACTTTTTGATGTTAGATGAGCAAGATAAGAGTCAAAGTGGTATAGAAAAAGTTTTTAGATCAATTTTCCCTATACATGATCAGCAAAATAAGATCTCTTTAGAATATTTAGGCTTTGAAACATTAAAACCAAAATATACAGTAAGAGAGTGTATTGAAAGAGGTCTTACATATAGTGTTTCTTTGAAAATAAAAGTTAGACTAATTCTTTGGGAACGCGATGAGAAGAGTGGAGAGAAAATTGGTGTAAAAGATATGAAAGAGCAATCTCTTTTTATTAGAGATATTCCTCTTATGACAGATAGAACTTCTTTTATAATAAATGGTGTTGAAAGAATTATAGTAAATCAACTCCATAGAAGTCCAGGAGTTATTTTTAAAGAAGAGGAGTCTACTGCTAGAGGAGGTAAACTTTTATATACTGCTCAAATTATTCCAGATAGAGGTTCATGGCTATATTTTGAATATGATCCCAAAGATATTCTTTATGTCAGGATAAATAAAAGAAGAAAAGTTCCTGCTACCATTCTGTTTAGAGCTTTAGGATATAGTAAACAAGATATTTTAAAACTTTTTTATCCAATAACTAAGATTATAGTAAAAGATAATAGATTTTTTACAGAATTTAATCCAAAAGATTTTGCAGATAGAGTTAACTATGATGTAAAAGATGAAAATGGTAACTTAATTATTCCTGCAGGAAAGAGACTTACTTCAAGAAAAGCAAAAAAACTTTTAGAAGATGGTTTAAAATATGTAGAATATCCTGTAGATGTATTGATGGATAGATTTTTAGCAAAACCAGTTGTTGATAATACAACTGGAGAAGTTATATATGATACATTAACAAAACTTGATGAAAATAGACTTAAAAAAATTATAGATTTAGGTATCAATGAGTTTTTCATTGCAAATGATTTAGCAAGTGGAACAGATAGATCAATCATTAACTCATTTATTGCTGATAAAGATAGTTTGAAACTTTTAAAGCAGACCGAAGGTATTGAAGATGAGAATGATTTAGCAGCAATTAGAATATATAAAGTTATGAAACCAGGTGATCCTGTAACTAAAGATGCTGCTAAAGCTTTTGTTCAACAACTATTTTTTGACCCAGAAAGATATGATATTACCCGCGTGGGTAGAATGAAAATGAATCACAAATTAGCTCTTCATATTCCAGAATATATTACAGTATTAACAACAGAAGATATTATAAGAACAGTTCAATATTTAATTAAAGTAAAAAATGGTAAAGGCCACATAGATGACAGGGACCATTTAGGCAATAGAAGAATTAGAGCCATAGGTGAACTTTTAGCTAATCAATTGCACGCTGGTTTAGTTAAGATGCAAAAAGCTATAAAAGATAAAATGGCAACAACAACAACAAATATAGATGAGTTAATGCCACATGATTTGATTAATACTAAAATGATTACAAATACAATATTAGATTTCTTTGCAACTGGACAGCTTTCACAATTTTTAGATCAAACAAATCCTTTAAGTGAAATAACTCACAAAAGAAGACTCTCTGCTCTTGGAGAGGGGGGATTGGTTAAAGAGAGAGCTGGATTTGAAGTTAGAGATGTTCATCCAACCCATTATGGAAGAATATGTCCAGTTGAAACCCCTGAAGGTCAAAACATTGGTCTTATAAACACACTATCAACTTTTGCAAAAGTTAATGATTTAGGTTTTATAGAAGCAGCATATAAAAAAGTTGTAGATGGAAAGATAACAGATGAAGTGGTCTATTTGACAGCTACACAAGAAGAAGGACTAATTATCGCTCCAGCAAATATAGATATAATTGATGGAAATGAAATTAAAGAGGATATGATTGAAGCCAGAAAAGATGGAGAGATAGTATTTGTTGAGAAAAACAAGGTTGATTTAATAGATTTAACTCCAAGAATGCTTGTTGGTGTTGCAGCAAGTCTTATTCCATTTTTAGAGCATGATGATGCAAACAGAGCACTGATGGGATCAAACATGCAGCGTCAAGCAGTCCCACTACTTAGAAGTGAAGCTCCTATAGTTGGAACAGGAATTGAAAAAGTTATTGCAAGGGATGCTTGGGAGGCAGTAGCAGCAAAAAGAAGTGGAGTTGTTGAAAAAGTTGATTCACAAAATATTTATATATTAGGTGAAGATGAAAATGGAGCATATATTGATCATTATCGTTTAGAAAAAAATATAAGAACAAATCAAAATACAAGCTTTTATCAAAGGCCAATAGTTAAAAAAGGTGATTATGTAAAGGCTGGCCAAATTATAGCTGATGGTCCAAATATGGATCAAGGAGAACTTGCTCTTGGTAAAAATATGCTTGTAGCTTTTATGCCATGGAATGGATATAACTATGAAGACGCTATTGTTATTAATGAGAGAATATTAAGAGATGATGAGTTTACATCTGTTCATATTTATGAAAAAGAGATAGAAGCAAGAGAGTTAAAGCATGGTGTTGAAGAGATTACAAAAGATATTCCAAATGTAAAAGAAGAAGATTTAACTCATCTTGATGAGAGTGGAATTGTAAAGATTGGAACATATGTAAAACCTGGTATGATTTTGGTTGGAAAAATATCTCCTAAAGGTGAAGTTAAACCAACACCAGAAGAGAGACTCCTTAGAGCTATTTTTGGAGAGAAAGCTGGACATGTTGAAAACAAATCTCTATATTGTCCTCCATCAATGGAAGGCGTTGTAGTAGATGTAAAAGTATTTACTAAAAAGGGTTATGAAAAAGATCCAAGAGCAATTAGGGCATATGAAGAGGAAAAGAGTAGATTAGAAAAAGAGCATCATGATAAGCTATTGATGATTGATAGAGAAGAGATGCTTAAAATTATATCTTTGCTTTCAAAAAACCCTTTAGCAAAAGATGCAAAAGTTAAAGAAAAAGAGTACAAAGCAGGAGAGTATATTCCAAAAGAGGAGCTCTCATCAGTTAATAGATTTGCTCTTAATTTCTTAGCTAAATCATACTCTAATGAGGTTCAAGAAGAGTATAACAGTTTAAAAAACCATTTTCAAAATGAGAAGAGAAAATTAACCGAGGAGCATGAAGAGAAACTTTCTATTTTAGAAAGAGAGGATATTTTGCCAAATGGAGTTGTAAAACTTGTAAAAGTTTTTATAGCTACAAAAAGAAAGCTTAAAGTTGGTGATAAGATGGCAGGACGTCATGGAAATAAAGGTATTGTTTCTATAATTGTTCCTGAGGTCGATATGCCATACACTAAAGATGGTAAAGTTGTAGATATCGTTTTAAATCCTCTGGGAGTTCCATCAAGAATGAATATTGGACAGATTTTAGAAGTCCATTTAGGGTTAGTTGGTAAAAAACTTGGAGAGCAAATTGAAGATATTTTTAATTCAAAAAGAGCTGAATTTATAAAAGAACTTAGAGAAAAGATGATCGAGATTGCTGATGTTGCAAAACTTATGAATGCTAAAGAGAGACTATCTCAAATGAGTGATGATGAGCTTATAAAATATGCAAGAGATTGGAGCAAAGGAGTAAAATTTGCAACTCCTGCTTTTGAAGGTACAAATGAGGAAGAGTTTAAAAAGCTCTATGAATTAGCAAAAATTGACATAGATGGAAAGACTGAGCTTTATGATGGAAAAACTGGAGAAAAATTTAAAGAGAGAGTAAATGTGGGCTATATGTATATGTTAAAACTACACCACTTAGTTGATGAGAAAGTTCATGCAAGAAGTACAGGTCCTTACTCTCTTGTAACTCAACAGCCAGTTGGCGGTAAGGCGCTATTTGGTGGACAAAGATTTGGAGAGATGGAGGTATGGGCTCTTGAAGCTCACGGAGCAGCTCATACATTAAAAGAGATGCTAACAATAAAATCTGATGATGTAGAAGGAAGAACCAAAGCTTATAGAGCTATAACAAAAGGTGAACCAATTCCAACTCCGGGTATTCCTGAAACTCTTTTTGTATTAACAAAAGAGCTTCAAGCATTAGGAATAGATGTAGAAATTTTAGATGAGGAAAAAGAAGATGAAGAGACTAATTCCGATTGAGATAAGCGAAGAGAAAAGACCAAAAGATATTAAAGCTTTACAGTTTAGATTGGCTAGTCCTGAGAAGATACTCTCTTGGTCACATGGAGAGGTAAAAAAGCCAGAAACTATCAACTATAGAACACTGAAGCCAGAAAGAGATGGTCTTTTTTGTGCAAAAATCTTTGGTCCAATTAAAGATTATGAGTGCCTTTGTGGAAAATATAAAAAGATGCGTTATAAAGGCGTTGTGTGTGAAAAGTGTGGTGTAGAGATTACATCAAGTAAAGTTAGACGCTCAAGAATGGGCCATATTGAGCTTGTAACTCCAGTAGCTCATATTTGGTATGTAAGCTCTTTGCCAAGTAGAATTGGAACTCTTCTTGGTGTAAAGATGAAAGATTTAGAAAGAGTATTATATTATGAAGCTTATATTGTTAAAGAGCCAGGTGAGGCATATTACGATTTTGAAAAGAAAAATCCAGTTAAAAAATATGATGTACTGAATGAAGAGCAGTATCAGCAACTACAAGAGCATTTTGGTGATACAGGATTTGATGCTCAAATGGGTGGTGCTGTTATTAAAGAGCTTTTAGAAGAGTTTGATCTTGTAGAAGCTTTTAATAACTTAAAACAGCAGATGAAAGATACTAACTCAGAAGCTAAAAAGAAATCACTTGTAAAGAGATTAAAAGTTATTGAGAGCTTTTTAAATAGTGGAAATAGACCAGAATGGATGATGTTAACAGTTATTCCAGTTCTTCCGCCTGATCTTAGACCTTTAGTGGCTCTTGATGGAGGAAAATTTGCTGTTAGTGATGTAAATGATCTATATAGAAGAGTTATTAATAGAAATCAAAGATTAAAAAGATTGATGGAGCTTGATGCACCAGAGATAATTGTTAGAAACGAAAAGAGAATGCTCCAAGAAGCAGTAGATGCTCTTATAGATAATGGAAGACGCGGAAATGCAGTAAAAGGTGCAAATAAAAGGCCTTTAAAATCTTTAAGTGAAATCATAAAAGGAAAGCAAGGTAGATTTAGACAAAATCTTTTAGGAAAAAGAGTCGATTTCTCAGGTAGAAGTGTAATTGTTGTTGGTCCAAATTTAAGAATGGACCAGTGTGGCTTGCCAAAAAGAATGGCCTTAGAGCTTTTTAAACCTCACCTTTTAGCAAAACTTGAAGAAAAAGGATATGTTACAACTCTAAAAGCTGCCAAAAAAATGGTAGAAGAAAAGAGTAATGAAGTTTGGGAGTGCTTACAAGAGATAGTAGAGGAGTATCCAGTTTTATTAAACAGAGCTCCAACACTTCACAAGCTCTCAATTCAAGCATTCCATCCGGTCTTAATTGATGGAAAAGCTATTCAACTTCACCCATTAGTGTGTGCAGCATTTAATGCAGACTTTGATGGTGACCAGATGGCTGTTCATGTTCCTTTAAGTCAAGAGGCAATTGCTGAGTGCAAAATATTGATGTTAAGCTCAATGAATATTTTGCTTCCTGCATCAGGTAGAGCAATCACAGTTCCATCTCAAGATATGGTTTTAGGAATTTACTATTTAAGCAAAGAGAGAGATGATGTAACGGGAGCTAATAAACTATTTGCAGATATAAATGAGATAATGACAGCTTTAGATAATGGTAATCTTCATATTAATGCAAAAATTAGAACAAAAATAGAAAATAGTATAACATATACAACTGCAGGAAGACTTATTATTAAAAATATACTTCCAGATTTTGTTCCAGCTTCTTTATGGAATAGAGTATTAAAAAAGAGAGATATTGCAAATTTAGTTGATTATGTATTTAAACATGGTGGAGTCAAAATTACTGCTGAATTTTTAGATAAGCTAAAAAATTTGGGATTTAAATACGCAACAAATGCAGGAATATCAATAAGTCAATTTGATATTAAGGTTCCAGATGAGAAGAAAAAGATTATTGATGATGCTAAGAAAAAAGTAAGAGAGATTCAACAGCAGTTTCAAGCTGGACTTTTAACAGAGCAAGAGAGATACAATAAAATTATTGATATTTGGACAGATGCTTCAAGCTTAGTAGCAGATGCAATGTTAAAACTTATAAAAAATGACAAAAATGGATTTAATTCAATATATATGATGGCAGATTCTGGAGCAAGAGGTAGTACAGCTCAAATTAGGCAGTTAGCTGGTATGAGAGGGCTTATGGCTAAACCTGATGGAACAATTATTGAAACCCCAATTATTTCAAATTTTAAAGAGGGACTTAATGTTTTAGAGTATTTCATTTCTACTCACGGAGCAAGAAAAGGTTTAGCTGATACAGCTTTAAAAACTGCAAATGCTGGTTATTTGACAAGAAAGCTTGTTGATGTTGCTCAAAATGTAAGAATTACAATGCATGATTGTGGAACTCATGAGGGAGTTGAGATAACTGATATAGCTGTAGGTAATGAGTTAATAGAGCCTTTAAAAGATAGAATTTTTGGAAGAGTTTTAGCTGAAGATGTAATTGATCCAATAACAAATGAGATTTTATTTAGCGAAGGAACACTTATTGATGAGGAAAAAGCTGAAAAAATAGCTGAAGCCGGAATAAAATCTGTTGTTATTAGAACACCTATAACATGTAAGGCCGAAAAGGGAGTTTGTGCAAAATGTTATGGTCTTAATATGGCTGAAGGAAAACTTGTAAAACCTGGTGAGGCTGTTGGAATAATTGCAGCCCAATCAATTGGTGAGCCTGGAACTCAGCTTACTCTTAGAACATTCCACATAGGTGGAACTGCAAGTAGAACAGCAGAAGAGAGACAAATTGTTGCTCAAAAAGAGGGTTTTATAAGATATTACAATTTAACTACATATAAAAATAGAGATGGAAAAAATATTGTTGCAAATAGAAGAAATGCGGCAGTTCTTTTGGTAGAGCCAAAAATAAAAGCACCTTTTGACGGAGAGCTTGAGATTAAACCACTTCATGAAGAGTTGGTTATAACAGTTAAAAATGATAAGGAGAAGGTTAAATATACTCTTAGAAAAACCGATATTTCAAAACCAAATGAGTTGGCAGGAGTTAGTGGAAAAATTGAGGGCAAGCTATATCTTCCTTTTAAAGATGGCCAAAAAGCAAAAGAGGGCGAATCAATAGTTGAAATTATAAAAGAGGGATGGAATATACCAAATAGAATTCCTTATGCAGCTGAGCTTAAAGTAGAAGATGGTGCTCCTGTTACACAAAAAATTGTATCAAAAGCAAATGGAGAGGCAAAATTTTATCTACTTAAGGGTGACTATTTAGAAAGATACTCTAATATTAAAAAAGGCCATAGAGTTGAAGAGAAAGGTCTTTTTGTGGTTATTGCCGATGAAGAAGGAAGAGAGGCAATAAGACACTATATCGCAAGAGGGTCTATTGTTGAAATAGATGATAATGAAAAAGTAAAAAAAGATACAATATTGGCAACTCCTGCTAAAAGAGATAAAACTATTATTGCAGAGTGGGACCCATATTCAAATCCAATTATTGCCCAAAGTGATGGTGTTGTAACGCTTGAAGATGTAATACCAGGTGTTACAGCAGTCGAGCTTGTAGATGAATTAACAGGTGAGAGTAGATTAACAATAAATGAGTATATTCCACCTGAATATAAACCAAAAATTATCTTAGCATCAAAGAATAGTGATGAGATAATTACATATCCACTTGAGCCAAAGACAGCCATCTATGTTCAAAATGGTCAAGAGGTTAAGTTGGCTGATGTTTTGGCAAAAGTTCCTAAAGCTTTAGCAAAATCAAGAGATATCACAGGGGGTCTTCCAAGAGTTAGTGAACTATTTGAAGCAAGACGCCCTAAAAATCCAGCAGTTATTGCTGAAATTGATGGATATGTAAGCTTTGGAAAAGAGAGTAGAGGTAAAAAGAGAGTTATAATATCTTCTGAAACTGGACAAAGAGCAGAGTATTTGATTAAAAAAGATAAAACTATTCTTGTTCATGAGGGAGAGTATATACATGCAGGTGAAGCACTAACTGATGGAACAGTTTCAAGCCATGATATTTTAAGAATTCTTGGAGAAAAAGCTCTATTTGACTATATTGTAAGTGAAGTACAACAAGTCTATAGAAGACAAGGTGTTAATATAAACGATAAACATATTGAGATAATAATTTCACAAATGTTAAGACAGGTAAGAATTGTTGAAGGTGGAGATACTAAATTTATAGCTGGTGATATGGTAAGTAAAAAGGCATTTAAAGAAGAAAATAAAAAGATTTTAAGATTAAATGGTGAGCCAGCTATTGCAGAGCCAGTTTTGGTTGGTATTACAAGAGCAGCTATTAGTTCAGATTCAGTAATTAGTGCTGCATCTTTCCAAGAGACCACAAAAGTATTGACTGAAGCTAGTATCTCAGCAAAAATAGATATGTTAGAAGATTTAAAAGAAAATGTCATTATCGGTAGACTTATACCTGCAGGAACAGGGATGTATAGAAAGAAAAATATTGAAATTGAAACTGCGGAAGAGTAGTTTAAGCTCCTTTGCAGTTTTTGCTTAAAAAATTATTAATTTAAGTTTTTTTAAAGCATTATTTTAGTATTATTTGCCACTAAAATAGACTAAGTTTAAAATTGTAATAAAGAAAGGAAATAAAGTGCCTACAATCAATCAGTTAGTAAGAAGAGAGAGAAAAAAGGTAATTAAAAAATCAAAATCTCCAGCTTTGGTAAAGTGTCCTCAAAGAAGGGGAGTATGTACAAGAGTCTATACAACTACACCTAAAAAACCTAACTCTGCACTAAGAAAAGTTGCAAAAGTTAGATTAACTTCAGGATATGAAGTTATTAGTTATATCCCAGGAGAGGGCCATAACTTACAAGAGCACTCAATAGTTCTTGTAAGAGGTGGTAGGGTTAAAGACCTTCCAGGGGTTAAATATCACATCGTAAGAGGTGCATTAGATACCGCTGGAGTTACAAATAGAAAAAAATCAAGATCTAAATATGGTACTAAAAGACCAAAGAGTTAAGAGAGTTAGAAAGTTAATTAGTAGATAGCTTGTCTATCATCTAACTACTTTCTCACTTTCATGCCACAGGTGGGGCATAAACCACTTGAGTAAATTAAAAATTGAAGGGAGCAAAAAGTGAGAAGAAGAAGAGCACCGGTAAGAGAAGTATTACCAGATCCGATTTACAATAGTAAAGTTGTTACCAAGTTCATAAATAAACTTATGTTAGATGGTAAAAAGAGTGTTGCTGAGAAGATTTTTTATCAAGCTTTAGATACTATTGAAAAAAAGGGTGATAAAAAAGGGATAGAGGTTTTTGAAGAGGCAATAGAGAATGTAAAACCGCTACTTGAAGTAAAAAGTAGAAGAGTAGGTGGAGCTACATATCAAGTTCCAGTTGAGGTAAGACCAGTCAGACAGCAATCATTGGCTATTAGATGGATTATTGATGCTGCAAGAAAAAGAAATGAAAGAACAATGGCTCAAAGATTGGCAAATGAACTTCTTGATGCTGCGGATAAAAAGGGTGCAGCATATAAGAAAAAAGAAGATACACATAAAATGGCTGAAGCTAACAAAGCTTTTGCACACTACAGATGGTAAAATCAAAAAAATTATTAAATTTTTGGCTAAAAGAGCCAAACACCTTCCATGCAGGGTCTTCCCTGTCTTCGTATATTAAATCAAATTTTATTAAATCTAAAGGATAAGAGATGGCAAAAAGAACTCCTATTGAAAAGATTAGGAATATAGGTATAGCTGCACATATTGATGCCGGTAAAACAACGACAACTGAGAGAATCCTTTTTTATACAGGTATTTCTCATAAGATTGGTGAGGTTCATGAGGGTGCAGCTACAATGGATTGGATGGACCAAGAAAAAGAGAGAGGTATAACTATTACTTCTGCTGCGACTACATGTTTTTGGAAAGATCATCAAATAAATATTATTGATACTCCAGGGCACGTTGATTTTACAATTGAAGTTGAAAGATCTATGAGAGTTCTTGATGGTGCGGTTGCTGTTTTTTGTGCTGTTGGAGGTGTCCAACCACAAAGTGAGACTGTTTGGAGACAAGCAAATAAGTACAATGTTCCAAGAATAGTATTTGTTAATAAGATGGATAGAACTGGTGCAGATTTTTATAGTGTCCGTGATCAAATAGTAGATAAATTAAAAGCAAATCCAGTTCCTATTCAAATCCCTATTGGTGCTGAAGATCAATTTAGAGGTGTTGTTGATCTTGTTGAAATGAAAGGAATCGTTTGGGATGATGAGACTATGGGTGCTAAATATGATGTTATTGATATCCCAGATGATTTAAAAGAAAAAGCTGAAGAGTATAGAGAGAAACTTTTAGAAGCAGTGGCAGAGACTGATGATGAGTTGATGGAGAAATATTTAGGTGGTGAAGAGTTAAGTGTTGAAGATATTAAAAGAGGTATCAAAAAAGGTACTCTTGATATGAGTATTACACCAATGCTTTGTGGATCAGCTTTTAAAAATAAAGGTGTACAAACACTTCTTGATGCAATTGTTGATTTTCTTCCAGCACCAACAGAGGTTGATTGGATTAAGGGTATCGATCCAAAAACTAATGAAGAGATATCTGTTAAATCAACTATTGATGGTCCATTTGCAGCGCTTGCATTTAAAATTATGACTGACCCTTTTGTTGGACAACTATCATTCATAAGAGTTTATAGAGGAAAGATTGATAGTGGTAGTTATGTGCTTAACTCTACAAAAGAAAAAAAAGAGAGAGTTGGAAGACTTCTTAAGATGCATGCAAACAAAAGAGAAGAGGTTAAAGAACTTCCAGCAGGAGAGATTGGTGCAGTTGTCGGATTGAAATATACACTAACTGGTGACACTCTTTGTGATGAGAAAAATCCAGTTATTTTAGAAAGAATGGAGTTTCCTGATCCTGTTATCTCTGTTGCAGTTGAGCCAAAAACTAAAGCTGACCAAGAGAAGATGGGTGTAGCTCTATCTAAACTTGCTGAAGAAGATCCAAGCTTTAGAGTACAAACAGATGAAGAGACTGGACAGACAATCATTTCAGGAATGGGCGAGCTTCACCTTGAAATTATTGTTGATAGAATGAAAAGAGAGTTTAAAGTTGATGCAGAAGTTGGAGCACCTCAAGTTGCATATAGAGAGACTATAAAACAAGCAGTTGATCAAGAGTATAAATATGCAAAACAGTCTGGTGGTAGAGGTCAATATGGTCATGTATTTATAAAAGTTGAGCCACAAGAGCAAGGCAAAGGTTATGAGTTTGTAAATAAGATTACTGGTGGTGTTATACCAAAAGAGTATATTCCTGCAGTTGATAAAGGTATCCAAGAGGCAATGCAAAATGGTGTTATTGCTGGATATCCAGTTGTTGATACAAAAGTTACACTTTATGATGGAAGTTACCATGATGTTGACTCAAGCGAAATGGCATTTAAGATAGCAGGTTCTATGGCATTTAAAGAGGCTGCTAAAAAAGCAAATCCAGTTTTACTTGAACCTATAATGAAAGTTGAAGTAGAGGTACCTGAAGAGTATATGGGAGATGTTATAGGTGATATCAATAGAAGAAGAGGACAAGTCAGCTCTATGGAAGATAGAGCAGGAAATAAAATTGTAACTGCTATGGTTCCTCTTGCAGAGATGTTTGGATATTCAACTGACCTTAGATCATTTACTCAAGGTAGAGGAACATACTCTATGGAATTTGACCATTATGAAGAGGTTCCAAGAAATGTTGCTGAAGAGATAATCAAAAAGAGACAAGGCTAAAAAGGAGATTTTTCTCCTTTTTTGAGTCCTGGTAGCTCAGCTGGATAGAGCACAGGATTCCTAATCCTGAGGCCGCGGGTTCGAATCCCGCCTGGGACACCATTTACAAATCTTCTAATCCTCTCTTTATATTCTTTTGACTATTTCACAATTTTTCCTCAATTTTTTTCTACTATTTTTTATCTTAAGGGCACCTCTAATAATTATATACATATCATAGAAGGCAAAGTTATGGTAAGATTTGCTAAAAGATTTT
>CAJXMB010000031.1 GCA_913056105.1 uncultured Nitratiruptor sp.
AGATTCAACCTCATCAAGATAGATAATCTCCAACTTTTAATCTCCTACCTCTTAAGTAACTAAAAATATCCATCTCTTTTTTTGAAGGTGGTTGAACCTTTTTTATCTCAATTTTTCCCTTTTTGCATCCAACAACAATACCACTTTTTTTAAATTCGATAATTTTACCTGCTTCATTTTGGCTATCTTCATCTACTAAATCAATCTCTTTTAATTTTAATCCGCTCTTTAGATAGATTCCGGGCCAAAAATAGAATGCTCTGTATCTATTGAAAATCTCTTTTGCATCTAAAAACTCAATCTCACCATCACTCTTTTTAATCTTTTTACAATAAGTTGCATCTACGTTTAGTTGTTTAATTGGCTTAATTTTATTAAAATTTTTTAAAACATCCAAAGTTAAATCACCAGCCAAAATAGATAGTTTTTCAAAAAGAGTTGGTGCAACATCCTCTTTTTCTATCTTAACAATACTAAAACCTAAAATATCTCCTGTGTCTAACCCCTCATCCATAAGCATTGCACTAACTCCGCTAATCTCATCTCCATTTAAAAGAGCTTGCTGGATTGGACTTGCGCCTCTATATTTTGGCAAAATTGATGCATGAAGATTAATGCATGGAGCAATATCTAAAATATCCTTTGGTAAAATCTTCCCATAAGCTGCAACAACTATAAAATCTGGATTAAAATTTTTTATGGTTTTAACTACCTTTTCATCTTTTAAACTATTTGGCTGATAAATTGGAATCTTTTGTCCATTTTCTAATAGAAATTTTTTTATATGTGGAGGAGTTAAGATCTTTTTTCTTCCAACAGGTTTATCTGGTTGCGTAAAAATAGCTTTAATATTTATACTCTCATCTCTTAAAAGAGCTTTTAAAATAGTAGTTGCATAATCAGGAGTCCCCATAAAAATAGTATTCATTTTAAACCTTTTCAAAAAGTGTTCCACCTTTTTGACGATTTTCTAATAAAAAGCTCTTAACATCACTTAAATCAAACCCACTTGCTAAAAAGACTCTTTTTCCTCTTTGCATCAAAAAGTTAGCTGCCTTTAATTTCGTAACAATGCCACCAGTTGCAAATCTGTAGTTTGGAGAGCACTCCTCTTCTAAAAGCTTTGGATCTATTTTGTTGACATATCTTAACAGTTTTGCATCACTATATTTTTTTGGATCTTTATCATAAAGTCCTTCAATATCACTTAAAATTACTAAAATCTCTGCATCAAAATAGTAGGCAACATGAGCTGACAATTGATCATTATCTCCAAATACTAACTCCTCTGTAGCTGTTGCATCATTTTCATTTATGATAGGTAAAACTTTGTTTTTTAGTAAAACTTCTATTGTATTTTTTGCATGAAGTGTTCTTTTTCTACTATCAAAATCATCTGCACTAAGAAGCATTTGAGAGCATAAGACATTAAACTTTTCAAACTTTTTTTGATAAGATCTTATCAAAAATGGCTGTCCTATTGCTGCTAAAGCCTGTTTATTTGCTAAATTGCTTTTATCTAATCTAAGCTTTGTATATCCAGCAGCTACGGCACCAGAGCTAACAAGTATCACTTCATATTCTTGATTTAAGATTGATAAAAATTCAACCAAATTTAACATTCTCTTTTTTGCAAGGCGATTGTTTTGAGTTAAAACCGCACTTCCAACTTTAACTACAACTCTTTTCACTACTTTTCTCCAAATTTATCAAGTCATAAAGAGCAAACTTTAAAGGATTTATATTGATATTAGCCACAGCTGAGATTGGAAAAACAAAATATGGTTTATCTTTTTTAAATTCATACCTATCTTGTAAAAAATAGCTATATCTTTCATCTAATCCATATATATTTTTGCACTCCCCACTTAGTTTTAAATCTTTTAAAAATTTTTCTATTTTTCTATTTACATTTTCAACATCTAAAGTATCAATTTTTGTTAATGCTATAGCATAACTTCTTTGAGCTAAAATTTCACTATATTTCAAAAGCTCACTTCTTAATATTTTATACTGATTTATTGGCTCTCTATAGTTTGAAATATCTATCATAAAAAGCAGAGTTTTCGTTCTTTCGATATGTTTTAAAAACTTAAGCCCTAAACCTTTACCCTCACTTGCTCCGCCAATAATCCCTGGAATATCGGCTAATACAAAACTTAAAAACTCATCAACTCTCACAACACCAAGTTTGGGCGTTAGTGTAGTAAACTCATAGTTTGCAATTTCAGGTTTAGCATTTGAGATAGTTGAAATTAGAGTAGATTTACCAACATTTGGAAATCCAACCAAACCAACATCAGCTATAAGCTTTAATTCAAGTCTAATCTCTAAACTCTTTCCAGGAAGCCCGCTTTGAGCATATGTAGGTCTTTGATTTGTAGGGCTTTTAAAGTGCCAATTACCTTTGCCCCCTTTTCCACCTTCTAAAAATAGAACCTTTTGTCCATCTTCAGTTAAATCTAACAGCAGTTCATTTGTATTTGCATCTCTAACTTCAGTTCCAGGAGGAACTATCAAAACAAGAGGTTCTCCATTTTTTCCATGTTTTCTTCTGCCTTCACCAGGGTGGCCATTTTTAGCTTTTAAAACTTTTTTACCCTTAAAGTGAGAGAGTGTGTGAGTGTTTTTATCTACTACAAAATAGACATCTCCCCCTTTTCCACCATCTCCACCATCAGGACCACCTTTTGGCACAAACTTCTCTCTTCTAAAGCTAACCGCGCCAGCTCCACCTTTACCTGAGCTAACAGTCAACTTTACGCTATCTACAAACATAGATTTCCTTTGAATTATCAAAAATTTTGAAGCAAAAAAGAGGGTCGAAAGTCAGTTAGACTAACGACTATTTTGAAGGGTATACAGAAACTTTTTGTCTATCTTTATCTTTTCTTTCAAACTTTACAAAACCATCAACAAGCGCAAAAATAGTATGGTCTTTTCCTAAACCTACATTGTTTCCAGGATGAAATTTTGTTCCTCTTTGCCTAATAATAATATTTCCAGCTCTAACGAACTCTCCACCAAATTTTTTTACACCTAACCTTCTACCCGCACTATCACGGTTATTTTGGGTACTCCCCTGACCTTTCTTATGAGCCATTCATTACTCCTTAAGCTATTTTAGTTATTCTAACTCTTGTGAAATCTCTTCTAAAACCTCTTTTTAGTTTAGAATCTTTTCTTCTTCTCTTTTTGAAAATTATAACTTTTTTTCCTCTACCTTCATTTACAACTTCGCCCTCTACTACTGCACCTTCAACAGTAGGTGTGCCAACTTTTAATTCTCCATCATTTAGAGCTAAAACCTCTTTAAATTCAACTTTACTTTTTGGCTCAAGACCCATTTTATCAAAACAGATTATATCACCCTCTTTTACTTTATATTGCTTGCCACCATTTTTTATTATTGCATACATCTTCTACCCTCGCAAATTTTTTAGTGGTGAATATTACCAAATTTTAGTTTAAGCTTTGTTTAAAAGATATCTCTAAATGGTTGCAATTGCCTCAATCTCTATAAGAGCATTTTTTGGTAAAGTTTTCACTGCAACAGTACTTCTTGCAGGTTTGTGCGAATCAAAAAATTTTGCATAAATCTCATTTACTTTTGCAAAATCATCCATATTTGCTAAAAATATGGTTGTTTTTATAACTTTATCAAGCGAGCTTCCAGCCTCTTCTAAAACATTTTTTAGATTTGTTAAAACTTGAGTAGTTTGAACTTCAATATCTCCTTCTCTCATAACTCCATCTGGAGTTAAGGCGATTTGACCAGATGTAAAGATAAAATCTCCTATCTTTATAGCTTGAGAGTATGGGCCAATCGCTTTAGGTGCTTTGTCTGTATGAATATATTCCATAATCTTCCTTTGTATGTTTTTGTTACAAAATTTTAACAAATTTAATAAAAACAGCAAAATTTTTGAAATATAAGAGAATTTAATATATAATAAATAAACTTGAAATAAAGGAGAAATGATGGAAATAATGGAATATCTAAATTATTTAAATTTAGATAAAATGAAGCTTCCTTTTGAGTTGCCACTTTTGCTTCACCCAATAAGTGTTCATTTTTTGGTAGCAATACCAATAATAATATTGCTGCTTGAGTTGGTAAATCTATACCTAAAAAAACCCTATCTAAATAAGATAACTGCCTCTTTTTGGTTTTTGTTAATTTTCATCTTTGTTTTTGCATTTTTTGCAGGAAAGACAGATGGCTCTCACGCTTTTTCTCTCTTATCTGATGAGGGACAAAAAGAGTTAAAAGAGCATAAACAGCTTGGAATGATTTTGGTCTATCTATCTTTGGTTCCATTTTTTGTAAAACTTTTATCAATGGCTATTAAAACAAGAGCTATGCAAATAGTTTACTTAATCACTCTTTTAGCTTTTATAGGAGGAATTTTAAAACAAGGATATGATGGAGGAGAGTTAGTTTATAAATATGGAGCAAATGTTAAGATGGTTTCAAAGATGGATGATAAGATAATGGATTTAGAAGATGAAGTTGATGAGTTAAAAGAGAAATTAAACAGCTGTCAAAACTCTCTTCAAGAGTTAAAATCAAAAGAAGAAAACAGTACAATAACTTTGCCATCTAAAGAAGAAAATGAAAGCACAACAGCATCTGAAACAAACGAAACAGTACAATCAATAAACAAAGAAGAAAACAAAACTTTAAAAGAGAAAGTAGAAGAAAATTCAACCAAAGAAGCTCTATAAACAAAAATGGCTTAGCCATTTTTGTCTAAAAAGCCTCTATAACATTTGAAAAAATCTCTTTTAACTTTTTAACCTCTTCTTTTGTAGTACACTCATTTGGAGCATGTATAGTATCATTTTTAACACCAAATTCAACTACATCAACTCCATATTTTGCAAAAAATCTTGCATCACTTGTTCCACCATCAGTTGAATAGTTTGCAGTTTCACCCGATACGCTTTCTATTGAGTTTCTTAAAACTTTAACAACTCTTGAATCTTTGTTGGTTAAAAAAGGCTCAGCTGAAACTTGAAGAGTTAATTCATAATCTAATCCAGCAAAATTTTTTTCTATAAAATTTTTTATATCATCTTTTGTTGTCTTTGTAGAGTTTCTAACATTAAACATCATTTTTAAAACCCCAGGAGTTACATTTGTTACCTCCATTCCAGCTCTAATATCAGTTATTACAAATTGGCTTGGAGCAAAATATTTATCTCCTTCATCAAGCTTAACTCCTGCAATATTTGGTAAAACTTTTGCAATTTTGTCTATTGGGTTGATAGCTTTTTGAGGATAAGCAGCGTGTCCTTGTTTGCCAAAAACTTTTATGACTCCATTTATAGAGCCTCTTCTTCCAATCTTTATGGTATCACCGAAAACATCTTTGCAAGTTGGCTCAGCAACTATTGCAAAATCTGGCAAAAAATCTACCTCTTTTAAATGTTTTAATACCTCAACTGTCCCATATTTTGCACTTCCTTCTTCATCACTTGTTAAAAGAATCGATAAAGTTCCATTAAAATCTTTAGCCTCCTTACAAGCTTGCAAAAAAGCTGCAACTCCACTTTTCATATCTTGTGCGCCTCTTGCATAGATTTTACCACCCTTTTCTATTGGTTTAAATGGATCGCTTCTCCAACCATCTCCAGGAGGGACCACATCTATGTGTCCTGCAAAACAAAGATGTACTCCACTACCAAACTTTTTAAACAAAAATAGATTTTTAGTATCCTCTCTATTTATCCATAAAGCTTTAAAATCTTTTAAATACTCTTTTATAAACTCCAAACTTCCTGCATCATCGGGAGTAATTGAAGGAAAAGATAGAAGTTTTTTAAATAAATCTATTACATCCATTTAAATCCTTACTTTTTTGGATTTTCATAAAAGATATATTGTGTAGAGTAGTCACTAAACTCAAAATATACCTTTCTTTCACCCTTATCTACTTTATAATTAAAATTTTCATCAATATAACCATATCCATATCTATATGGTCTTGGCTTGTTATCGTCAGTTCCATATGCAGTGGATATTTTATCTATTTTGATAAATCTTTTTACAAGTTTACCACCGCTATAAATGTCCAAAACTCCATTTGTTCCTGTCCAATTCACTATTGCTCTTCCAAGTTTATTCTGTGTCTCTTGAGTACATCCAGCAAATAAAAAAGCCAATAAAGTGACAATTAAATATTTTTTCATGATACATCCTTTTTTTATTTTAAAAATAATATGACATAATTTCTCTTTCAATATCAGCAGATAATTCTTTTATATATTCATTATATGGTGTTATCATCTCTTCAAACTCAACAATAGAATATTCAAGTAAAGGCAAAATCTCATCAACAAGTTTTTTTATGCCATAAATATCAATTGGCTTTGTCGCATCTAAATTCGGATTACCTTCTTTATCAGGCAGTTTTTTTATTTTTTTCTTGATCCATTTTAGACCTTTAAAAAGATTATTCTGCATTTAATCTTTTAAGAATTTTTTTAGCTAGCGGTTCTTTAATCTCTTTATGGCGAGGAACTGCCTCAACAACACCAGTTTGTGGATTAATCCAAAGGGAGTGAGAATTTCCTTCTCGTTTTAAATAACAACCAGCAATTCTTAATTTTCTTTCTAAATCTCATGCAACCTCCACTTTATCACGAATAACATCATTTGGTAAACCGCGAAGTATATCCTCTCTTCTATCTTCCAATATTAACTCTATAGCTTCTTTGAGACTCTTTTTTGCCTCTTCTATAGTCTCTCCCTGTCCATTAGCTCCTGGAATTTCAGGACAAAATGCCCAATATCCACCCTCTTTCGCCTTTTCTATAATTGCAGTAAATTCAGCTTTCATAATTGACTCCTATTTTTTATCTATCATAACAAAAAGATTATATATTGTCAACTAAGTTTTAGACTTTAAACATTTTCATAAATTTTCTCGCAATTTTCAATTTATAAATGTAAAATAGTTATTATGATTTAACTTTTTAAGATATAATTTTAATTATTAGAACCATTTATATACTCTTTTATGGATTGATATATTCCTTTTATAAAACTCTCTCTTTTTACTTCCATTGGAAGAGGGCGACAAGCTTTCATGATACCAAATCCAAGCCTTGCCATTAAAACACCATTACTAAGACCTTGTGCAGCTGATGTTGAAATTTTAGAGAGCAAAGAAGCTTCTGTTATATTGTGTGTATATTCTATAACAAGCTCTGTTACCCCTGCAAAAAATACATTAAAAGCACCCTGTTTTAGTAGCATAATAGTAGAAAACCAACCTGGTTTATAACCATAAAGTTGTGCTATCTCTTTTGTAAGCCTCAAGCTTCTCCATAAAATGATACCCGAATCTACAATCGCTATAGGTGAAATAGCTGTAGATATTGCAGCTTGAATAGATGCTGTTTTTATCATTTTTTGTGCTTGAATATCTATCTCTTTGATTACATCTTCATCAAGTTCTTTGTAAATTTCTTTGTACTCATGGGAACTACTAATTTTAGTTTGTAAAAGTTCTGCTTTTTGTTGTAGCTTAACATTGCTACTTAGTGTATATTTATTGAGCAAATTTAATGTAATAGGAATAATCTCTTCATTGGGATTTGCTTTTTGTTTAGTAAAAAGTTCTTGAATTTTTTTTACACTTTTTAGATTTTTTATATCTTTGTAATTTTTATAAGAAAAAAGAGTAAGTGAGAATAGAAGGATAATCAAAGCTATAAGATATAATATATTTAAAAGTGAGCCACCTTTAACTAAAGTCTCAATAGTTTGTAAAGTATCTACGAAAAGCACCGTAAAAATAAGACCTATAATGACACTTACAAGTCCTCCAAAAGAGCCTAAAAATTTAACAGTTTTATAAAAAATATTCTCATTTCTTTCATTCAAGGATTGCTCTATAGCATCATCTTCTTTTATCTCTTCACCACCATTTATATCATCATCAATAAAAGGTTTTATAGTCTCTTTTTTTATCTCCTCTTTATCATCTGAGACTATTTCGCTAAATGGCTTTACTTTCATAAAAGGTCCCCTATTAATTTATCTACAACTCTATCCATATTTATATGTTCAAGCGCTTCATTTTCCCTATATGACTTTTTGGGTGGTAAAAAACTTTTATATCCATAGTTTTCACTATCCCACTCCTCTTTTGTTGGAAATTTTGGCGGTATCTCTCCAGGATAGAGGTCATGCATTTGAGAATCTTTTTCTAAAATGCCTCTAACAAAAGAGAGTTTCATACCTTCATAGCTTTTTTGTATTGTTGTTGTTGATTTTAGCGATGATACAATCTGTGTATCTGTTTGAATATGAGAAATATCCATCTCGCGTCTTATATCATTAATCATATCATCAAGAAGCATACTAAAATTGGCATGCTGTGAAGCTGCTACTTGATCTGCTTTTGTTGCAACAAAAAGTACTTTTTGAATAGAAGGTTTAAACCACTTTAGAAAAAAGTTTCTATTTTTATAGTCATAAATATCAAGAATGCTTTTAATAGCCTCTTTCATATCTTTGTAACACTCATAACCATTTTGTAATGCTTCAATCACATCAATAAGTATAACTTGTCTTTGAAAATCTTTAAAGTGTTCTAAATGAATCTCTTTAACTACATCTTTAATATAGCGTTTATATCTCTTTTTAAATACCTTTTTTAATCCTAAAGCACTGCTTTTAATAGGTGCAAAAGTTAAAAGTGGGTCATTGGCTAAATCTGATGGAAGTATAAAACGACCTGGTGTTAGTTGAGAATAATGATTCTTTTTTAAATGTATAAGAAGCTCTTTGTATTGTCTATGAAGTTTTAGTTCAATATCAGGACCTTTAACATTCTCATTTAAAGAGTTGATAGTTTGAAGATATTGTTTTGCTAAAGGATCACTTATGTTTTCTAACCATTTTATTGTTTTTTCACACCACTCTTCAAAACTCATATTAAGTAAAGTAAGGTCAAGTATCCACTCACCAGGATAATCTATAAGCTCAATAGCAAAAGTAGAATTGTTCATAAAAGAAAAACGGCTTTTGATTTCAAACTCTAAAACTGTATGGGATATCTCATCTGTTCCATCTGGCCATCTATGCTCCTCTTTAAGCTCTCTTATAAAAGTATAATAATCAAAACGTTTTGCATTTTTGGTAGGAGCTTTTAAACTTACCTTAAATGGTCGTTTTGATGAAGTAACTCTTTGAAGTTTGTCTTGATGTAAAAGCTGGTCTATGAGAGATGTAATAAATACAGTTTTGCCACTACGACTTAAACCTGTAATAGCTATTTTTATATTATTTGAAGGTAATGATGGTATTTTAATAGTTATTTTATTAGTAAAATCTTCTATTCCATCAGTTATTTTATCAGTAAAATTTTTTAAAAATTTATTTTTCAAATATATCTCCTCTTAATTATAACTCTTTTTTAGAACTTTTTTATAAAAAACAATAATTATTCCTAAAATAAGAATTAATAAAATCGCATATAAAGTCCAATTAACTTTTTTATTTGACAAGCTATCTTGATGCTCTTTGAACTTATCAATCAATGATGCAAGTCTATGTCTATCATTACTATAGTTCATTAACAACTTTTGAAATTTAACTGCTTTATCTCTATCTTTATCATCCAATTTTAAAGCCATAAATTTTGTTAATACATCCTTTGAATCATTGATAAGAATATTATACTGTGCAAATGCATTACGAACGACTTCTAATGTTTTAGGACTATCTTGAATTGTTTCATTAGATGAGGTAGCCAAAGATGTTATCTTTTGCTGCTCAAGTTTTAAGCGCATAAAGTAACGAGTAAGTAAAATTGTATAATCTATAACTTTATAATCTTCTAAAGAAGGATTTTGCATTATATCAAAGATATCTCTCAAAGAATCTGCACTCAAAAAACCATCATTCATTCTTAAAGACATTCTATCTAAATATATCGAAAACAGTAGAGGAATTAGTGGATTATCTGGTTCTGCTAAAATTGAGTATCGAAAATAATTTTTTGTAATTGATTTAAAATCAAAATCTTTCTCATACAATGAGCTTGTCGCATAAATAAAGGCTGGGAGTGTTCTTCTAATTTTAGCTTCTCTAGCTTTTAATATTGCTAAATTAGCATACTTTTTTGCATTTATATAATCATTTGATATAAAATAGAGTAAAGATAACAGTGAATATTTTTTTGCTGATTCATCTACCTCTAAATTATCTTTACTATTTTTTAATACTTTTATGGCATTTCTTATTATTTGCTGATTTTTATTAGAAAATATTGGCAAATCTTTATCAATATTTTCTAATACTTCAAGTGCATCTTCATAAGCTTTTGGACCAGAATCATTCCTAGGTAATGGCAAGGTAATCATCTTTTTGCTATATTCGGTTAGTTTACTATATTTATATTCACTTATAGCTTTATCTAAAGAATAATCTACGACAACATTTGTCCCAAATGAAAGTGCGGCAGTTAATAATGCTGTACCACCAATTATCCCAAAACCACCAGATGCAATTGAACCTCCACCGAGCAAGGCAAGACCAGCATTAGTAGCAGCAGCACCAGATAGTCCCATCATTCCACCAATCCAAGAACCAATACTAGTAACTATAGGACTAGCTGCACCGCCAGTAAAAAAGACTGCTGCTCCAGCAATTATTGCAAAAATTGCTGCCAACAACCATCCTATGTGAGATGATTCCTTATAAAATGACTCAAAAGTTGCATATTCACTACTTCCAAACATTAAATTTGGCACTAAAAATATTGCAACTCCTACAATTAAAAAAACTCTCATAGTATCTTCTCAAGCATTTTTATTTGCTCAATTTGTTCTCCAGGATTACCAAAAATAAGCTGAACACCACGTTTTTTAGCCTCATATTTCAAGCGCTCTAAATACCTTATATCATCTGGTTTTTTTGTAATAGTAAATACTGGAATAACACTATTATTGCTACGCTTGTATGCAGCTAATGTATCTAAATCTGCTCTAAATTTATCCATCGGAATTTTTTGACCATAATCTTTTGCCTCGATAGCGAATTTCTTTCCTCCCTTTTTGAGAACAATATCTATATCTGTTGGTGATTTTTTTATTCCATCTACAAAACGCTCTCCTATCCCTACAACTTTAAATCCATTCTTTGATGCCGCATCAGCAATCCTAAGCTCATTGAGATGCCCCTTAGTCACCTTTTCACTCTGACCGATTATTTTTCGAAGAGTTTTATGAAATCCTGGTGTGCCACTTAACCTTGAAAACATCTCTTCTGCTTCTTTTCTAGTAAGCTTCTTTTGATAAATAGCAATCCTTAAAAATGTATCCTCAAGTACATCTTCAGGCAAATTTAATTTAGCAAGCTCTTTTCCTACTTTTTTAGTACCTTTAACCTCATTTAAAAGTTTTGATAATCTAATTATTTCATCTTTAGATAGAACTTTAGCATTTTTAGATATTGCCGATATTGCTTTTACTGTTTTGAAGGCAAATCCCCAAAACGCATTTGCTTGTGGTACTGATATAATAACAAAGAACAATAAAAATAAAATTGATAAATTTTTGCTGCGCATTATAGCCCCCTTAAAAATAGATAAAATATTATATATGATTAAATTTGAAATTTTCCTTAATTACATTATAAGATAATTTTAATTTTGTATTATGAATAAAATCTCTACAAATTATCAACTTTAAGGATTTGAATTTAATATCTCTATATAACAAGAGTCTATCTGTTTAACAAATTTATTCTATTTTGAGTAAAATTTAGACTTAATTTCTATTGCATATAACTAATATTTATATATTTATAAATTTTATATTTTTTTATAAATACGATAAAATACTCAAAACTTATAATAATTTTTGAAAGCGGTATTAAAATATGCGTAAACAATTAGCAGTTGCAATAGTAAGCTATATGTTTATTTTATTATGGTCAAAAAGTTATAAGATTAGTTGTTTTTCTCTCATTATTCCATTTTCTATTGGAATTATTTTATTTATAAATACATATGTGCTTTTAAAAGAGAGAAAAATTTGCATAAGTAGTTGCTATTTTAAAAAAGATACATTTCTTTATAAATTATTTAATAGAAAATTATTAATCACTATTATATCAATATTTTCATCTGCATTTTTAACACTTTCACTATCTATAGCAGCTATAAGATTTGATATTATAGATATTATTATTTATGGATTAGACATATTATTATTAGTATATCTATATAATCGCTTTAAAAAAATGAATATTTTTAATGAAAATATCAAATACCCTGTCTTAAAAAATATGATATCTTGGCTTAATAGTACAATTGTAGCCATTTTATATATCTTTATAAGTTTATTTCAAACACCGCCTTCATATATATCAAATGATTTACTAACCACCATACAACAATCTTCAATAGAAGTTGCTTCTAATTGCCCATACATAGATTATTTTAGTCAAATAGTTGCTAAAATAGTTGCAGCCAAATGGTGGATAATGCTATATCTAACACAAAAAATTAATAATCTATATCTAAATCAACTTTTATGGATAATATTTCTAATAGGTAACTACATAGCTATATTTGCATTTGGTAGATTTATAACTGAAACAGTTTATATATTTACTAAAAAATTTGACAAAGAAGGAATACAATAATGCTAAAAAATCAAAAGAGTAGTTTAGAAAAAAAAGAATTTACAGATAAAAATTTTTGGAAATGGTTTTGGATAACTATTGTTGCTCTTATAGTAGTTTATATAGGATTATATATAGTTGCATTAAAAAAAATTAATAATTCATCTAAAAATAGAGAAGATGTAATTACTAAGCTTATCAATAAAGCTCAAAATAAATTTCCACAACTAACACAAATTGTTTCTACAATACCTAAAGAGTTAAAACAATCTATTAAAGATTCTATTGATAAAAATATTGACAAAGCTTATGAGCCGGTATATAAACAGATAGATAACTTTTCAGGTTTTCACTATAGCGTAACAGGCGAATATACCGAACTTTTTATGGCACTAAGTGGTAAAATTGATAAAACTATAAAAGAAAAAATCTTTAATCCGGCTAATTTTGATGATAATTTAAAAAATAGTTTAAATATGATAAACGCTGACACCAATAATGCATTAAAAGATTACTTTAATAAAATTTCAAATGAAATACAAAATACACTTAAAATTGATGAAGATGAAAAAGAAATTTTTATGAATCAAGTAATTAAATTTACAGAAAATGATATGATAAATAGATTTAGCAACACCTTATCACTTACATTTAAAGGATTTGGACTTGCAGGTGGAGCAATTGCTGGAGCTATGACAAAAATCATTTCAAAAAAGATAGCCACAGCAATAACTAAAAAAATCATAACAAAAGCTGCTATCAAAGCTGGTACTAAAATGGCGGAAATGGGAGCTGGAACAGCAACAGGAGCTGAAGCTGGTCTCATTTGTGGTCCTGGAGCTTCACTATGTTCGCCTATTGGAGCGATGATAGGCGCTGCAGCAGTTTGGTTTGCTACTGATAAAGTTACTGTAGAAGTTGATAAATATTTACATGAAGATGAATTTAAAGCAAATTTGAAAAAAATGATAGATCAACAAAAGGAGCAAACTAAACAAACTCTTTATAAAATATATTCTATAAGTCTTAATAATCTTGCAAAAGAAAATCTTAAGAAAATTAAAAATGAAAAAATTATAGATATAATAAGAAATGATAAGAAATAAGCTGCTAATTTTTTGTTTTATCATATAAACAAAGATATTTTCCAAAATTAAAGCTTTGTTGTATAAAATTTTAGAATTTGCTTTATTTTTTATAGATGATTAGAATAAAAAGATTTGAAAAAGTATTGAAAAGGTCATAAAAAGTATAAAGGTTTTGTAGTTAGGTATTAAGATAGATTTACAAACTTTTTTTTAAAGCTTATTTTAAGCAAAAATCCATAAAACTACCAAAATATGGTAACTTTTATATTTTTATAGTTTTTATAAAAAGTTTGCAAATCGCTCTTTTTATAATACTAACTCTTTGATTTGCAAACTTTTAGTTTCGCTTAAGTTTAAAATCCCCTATTTATGGGTATTTTGAAACTTAAATTTTACTGAAAGTTTGTAAATCATATTTTTAAAGAGTATATTTTTTTAATTTGCAAACTTTTTGATATATCAAAAAGCCTATTTTAAGGTTTTTTTAGTTAAAATTAAGCTAATTTTATATGTAAAAAAAGTTTGATTTGCAAACTTTTTTATTAATATCTATAAAATAGTATGTTATTTGATAATTCAATGTTAAATGTTTACAAAATAGTCTCAAAATATAGGCGGTTTACAAACCTTGACCCGATTGAAGGGGATTGAGACTCATCAATGCATTTCCACCAAAATATACCATGACAGTTTACAAACCTTGACCCGATTGAAGGGGATTGAAACTAATTATAATGTCTTTAAGCATATTAGCAACTGCAAACCTAGTTTACAAACCTTGACCCGATTGAAGGGGATTGAAACATTGCTAGTTGTAGCTTTTTAACATTAGGCTTAATGCCGTTTACAAACCTTGACCCGATTGAAGGGGATTGAAACACATGACAACTACCTGCAATAGATGATTCTGGTGCTTCATCTACGTTTACAAACCTTGACCCGATTGAAGGGGATTGAAACGCTATAGGATTGAATACTCTTTGTAAACATTGATAAATAGCGTTTACAAACCTTGACCCGATTGAAGGGGATTGAAACAAAACCTGCGTCGTACCACAGGTTTTGGGACTCTTTAATCAAAGTTTACAAACCTTGACCCGATTGAAGGGGATTGAGACCTTCGTC
>CAJXMB010000032.1 GCA_913056105.1 uncultured Nitratiruptor sp.
ACCCTAACTTTGCCTTCTATGATATGTATATAATTGTTAGAGGTGCCCTTAATATCCCAAATCTTCAAATCTCTTTAAACTCTTTTTCGGTTATATTTATAGGATTTGTTTTTCTGTTGTCTTTATCAAAAATATATGCATACATTGGAACATATATTAGTGTCAAAAGAGTTCCAACAAAAAGTCCGCCTATAGCAACATCAGCTAATGGTGAGAGTCTCTCAAGTCCAATAGCTTGCTCTAAAGCAATTGGAATCATACCTGCAATTGTACCAAATGCAGTCATCATAACTGGTCTAAATCTAACCCTAACAGATTCTATAGCACACTCAAATGGAGTTTTGCCCTCTTCTTTATACATTTGATAAAAGTCAACAAGCAATACTGCATTTTTTATGATAATTCCAAAAAGTAGCAGTATTCCAAGAAGACTTGGCATACAGCTTGGCTTTCCAAAAAGAAGCATTGCCCAGGCTGCTCCAATCATAGATAGTGGCAATACTAAAATCATAATAATTGAGAGTCTAACAGATTTATATATAGAAATCAGACTCATCAAAAGCAGTATAACTCCAATTCCAATTGCCTTTATCATCCTACTAAAACTATCATGTAAAGTTGCAATATCTCCAGTTTGCTCCATATGGATATCATTAATACCAGCTTTTTTTATATCGTTTACTGTATCATCAGTTAAATGGGTAACTGGTCTTTTTGCCCTATATCCATTTACATCTATACTATATAGTAGTTTATCTCTTTCAATCTTAGCATAAGTTAAATTTCTTTTAATATGGGCTATTTGACTTAAAGGAATCTCTCCCATTGGAGTAGATATTGGTAGAAGTTTTAAAGTCTCAACATTTTTAGAAAATTTGCCTTTAAGATATAGTCTTGCAAACTGAGTATTCATAGATTCAAAATTGCTATATAGTCCTACTATTTGACCTTTTATAGGGATTTGCATAGCTATTTGATAAGGAGTTACACCATAACTAAGAGCTTTGTTTTTATCAATATCAAGCTCTATCTCCATACTGTCTTTACTCCAACTTGTGCTTACTGATTTTAAACCTTTTATATTTTGCATAATTTTTACTATTTTTTGAGCATTATCGTATAAACTCTCTGTGGTTGGAGAAAATATTCTTGTATCTACTGTTGCTTTAATACTTGAAAGAGGTGTTGCTCCAAAATCAAATACATCATCTCTTTTTATGCCTGGAAGCTCGGCTAATTTATCTCTTATAATATCTTCAAGTTCCCAAATACTCTTTTTTCTTTCAAATCTATTTACTGCCGTAATTGTTAGAGTTGCTTCAGTAGGAAGATTGCCACTTCCCAATGATAAAACACCTGGCTCAGTTCCAAAAGCAATAGAGCTTCTAACAATCCATTTTTGTTTGTTTAACCAATCAAGAAATGGTTTTAACTTCTTCTCTGCACTATCTACTGTATCATTTGAACTAAAAGCAATTTGAGCTTTTATGATACCTGTATCCATAGGTGGCATTGTATCCTTACCGATTGTTGGCATTATATTTTTAACACTCAAAACAAATGTCAATACTGCAGCCATAGTCAAAAGCATTCTTCTTAATGGAAAAAATTTACCATTAGAAAATTTTATAATACCAATATATGGATTTATTAATCTTCCAATAGTATTTTGATAAAACTTCTCTAACATCTTTTCAAATTTTGTCTTTTGGGTTCCATTTTTATATAATATTTTAGAAAATAGTGGAATAAATGTAATAGACAAAAAGTAACTAACAAGCAAAGCGATTATAAGGGTTTCAATAAGTGGTTTAAATATCTTTTGAGGATAACCTCCTACAAACATAAGTGGAAACATCAAAGAAGTAGTTGCAGCTGTTCCTGCAAAAATAGGTGCTATAACTTCTTTTGTTCCCTTGATGATTGCTTCTTCTAAATTTTCTTTTGTTTGATTTAGATGTCTTTCTATATTTTCTAAAACAACAACAGCGTCATCAACCAACATACCAAGAGCTAAAATAATAGCAGTATAGATTACTATATTTAACTCTCCGCCTGTAAGCCAGATTATTGCTATAGTAAAAAAGAAAACAAGTGGAATAGATACAGCTGCTGCTAAAATTGCTCTAAAATTTCCTAAGAAAAACAAAATTACAAGTAGAGTATAAACAATAGCATCTCTTAAAGCCTCGAGCATATTTTTATTTGAAGTCTCAATCAAATCTCTTTGGGTATCACTTATTTGAAAATCAATATTTGGATACTCTTTTTTTAGCTTTTTAAGCTCTGCTCTTGCAGCATTACTTACATCTAAAACACTTCCACCAGGGGCTCTTTGAATTGATAGTGCAATAGCCTCTTTGCCATTTCCTATATATCCGCTTGTTCTTTTTTTGTAAGCCCACTTAACATCTGCAACATCACCAACTCTTATATTTGGTAAAATTGGAAGATTTTTAATCTTTTCAATCTCATCTTTTTCACCATAAAATGTAACTGTATAAAAACTATTATCTCCTTTAAAAAAGCCTATTGGCATATCTTTGTTTAGTGATTTTAAAGCTTTTACAATTTTTTCAAAATCAACTCCATATTTTTTAGCTTTAAATGGGTCAACTTCTATATTAATTGAGCCTTGATACCCTCCAAAAACCTCTACATTTCCAATTTTTTCATTACTTAAAAGTTCTGGTTTTATAAAGTTTTGAGCAATTTTTCTAATTTCAGCTATAGAAATAGAGCTATTTTTTGGACTCAAAGAGATTACATCAACTGGCAGGGTAAAATCACCTGCAGTATATATTGCTGGTTGAAGATTGTTTGGTATCTTTGCTTTTGCAATAGATAGGGCATTTGCTACATCAACCGCTGCTGAATTTAAACTTTTTTTGTAATCAAAATCAACTTTTACTATAGAGTAGTTTGGAACATTTATACTACTTACATCGGTTACATGACCAAGTCTAGAAACCTCTTGCTCGATTGGCTTTGAAACTGCTGAAGCAGCCACCATCGCCGTTGCACCTGGAACTTGAGTAATAACAATTATTTCAGGTGGATTAGCATCTGGAAATAGATTCTTTGGTAAAACCTTAAGCCCAATAATACCCATTATAAAAAAACCTGTAATTATGGCAAAAAGAAAATATGGCCTTTTGTAAAAAAAGTTAAACACAATCTACTCCTTTACTTTCAAAGGGTAACCACTAAGTAGTCTTAACATAATATCTGGTTTTGCAACAACAATATTACTATTTTCAATATTTTCGTTTACTAAAATTCCTTGCTCTGCGCTCTGAGCTATGTGTATCTCTTTTGGCTCTGCTCGATTGCCATCAATTTTTAGAACATAACTTTTTCCATTAAGATTTAGTACTCCATCAAATGGAAGAACTATACCTTTACCTTCATATGTAACAACTTCAACCTCTACTCTATCTCCGCTAACCAATCTATTATCATCAACATAGACTTTATACTCTTTTAGACTATGAAAAGTGCTACCTAAATCTATAGCTTTATACTCTTTGTTATTAAAAATTACACCTTTAATAGGAGTATTAGCTGGAGCTCTGACAAGAAGATAAAATCCATTTTTAGCACTTATTTTAAGAAGAGATCTTCCTGGAGCACTAAGTGCGCCTTTGCTTACAAACTGCTTTGCTACAATCCCATCTACAGGAGATTTAATAGTTGCATAAGTTAGTGAATTTTCTAATGCTTTTAACTTATCTTTTAGACTTTGTAGATTTGCTTTAATATTGGCTATCAAAGACTCCTCTTTTTCAGATTGCTCAATAGAAGCTCCCTTTACTTTTAGAAGCTCCAATGTCCTTTTATGGGTTTTGAGTAGATTTTTTAGATTTGTTTTTGCTGCTTTTATTTTGTTTTTGGTACTTAAAATTGAGCTTTTAATATCGGTAGTATCAAGTTTTACAACTATATCTCCCTTTTTAACTCTTTTACCGCTATTTACAATATATAAAACTCTTGCTGCTATTCTTGAAGAGAGAATAACATCTTTATCATTTCCCACTACTGCAAGATAAGGCAGAGTCAATCTTACATTATCAATTTTTGGAGTCATTTTTGAAACCACAACAGGATATATTTTTGGAGGTTTTAAACTTGCCTCTTTTGCCTTTGCTTTTTTGATAAGCTTTACACCGCCAATAACTAAAAGAGCTATAACTACAAGTAAAACTAATACTTTCAACAACTTTTTCATCTTACAATCTCCTTAATATTTTTTGCGTATATTACAGCAAGCTGCATCAAAGTTTCCCATTTTTTAGTAACTTCTTTATAAAGTTTTGCTTTTGCATCTACAACAGCATCTTCATATCTCAAAAACTCCTCTACTGTCATTCTCTCATTTTCAAAACTTACTTTTGCTATATTTAAAAGCTCTATTTTGTTTTTTATATCTTTTTTGGATAGTTTTATCGATTTATCTAAAATAGGAAGTAAATTTTTTAGTTTTATAGCTTTTGAGCTTAACTCATCTTTTAAAAGCTCAAGCTCAGTTTGATATTTCATGATATCAACTTTAGATTTCTCGATATCCTTTGATTTACTCATATCAAAGATAGGAAAATCTATCGCTATTCCAGCTTTTGCGATATTTTTATATAGATCTTCATCATTATTATAAGCTTTTGCTTGTAAAAAATCTTGGGTAGCATATGCGCTAACTTTTGGATAGTAAAGTTCTTCTTTTTTAGCTTTCAAATCGTAATTTGAGGCTTTAACTTTTAGTTCAAGTGGTTTTAAAGAGCCAATCTCACCTCTAAACTCAACAAAAGGAAAATCTTTCATTTCAACTGGCTCTTTTAGAGTAATTCCAGTTAATTTTCTAATAATATCTAAAAGATTTTCTCTTTGTATATCTATAGAGTTTTTGGCTATCTTTATCTCATTTAAACTACTATCTATCTTATAAAGATATGCTTTAGGCAATCTTCCATTTTTAACTTTAATTTCTATTATCTTCTTACTCTCTTTTATAGATTTCTCTTTTGACTCTAAAGCCTTTTTTAAATTTTTTAGATATATCAAATTTGAGTTAGCTATAACAATAGTAGCTTCATTTTTTATTAGATCAACTCTCTTTTTCTCTTCGGCGCTCTTTTGCAAGATTTCTAATTTTTTACTTAGAGTATTTAGTGATTTTGCAAAGAGTAGAAATTTTGCACTAACTCCTTCAGAGAGTATATTTTCACTAAATCTTTGAGGTACTTTTGGATCTTTATATTTCGCACTATCCCTTGGTGTAACAGGATAGAGAGGAACAGGTTTTGAAGAGTAGTCATACTTTGTAAAAATATCCAATTTTGGAAAATAGAGCTTTGAGTCTAAAACCTCTTTAGAAGCTTTTATCTCTTGGATATTTGCAATATCAACTTTAGTTTGTGAATGTTTTTCTAACGCATCAAATAGCTCACTGAAAGTTGTAGCGTTCAAAGAAGCTATAATGATGGATGATAACAGTAAACTCTTTTTCATCTTTAGCCTTTTTTATTTGATTAAATTAAACCCAAAAGTGCAAAAAATAGCACTGGTATAGTAACAACAACTCCAACTCTCATATAATCTATCCAACCAATTTTTACCCCCTTTCTTTCTAAAACATGCAGCCACAAAAGTGTTGCCAAAGAGCCAATTGGAGTCATTTTTGGTCCTAAGTTTGCACCAAGAATATTTGCATATGCTAAATTTAATTGATGAATTTGATCTATTGATATATCCATTATCATAATTGTTGGCATATTATTCATAATAGCGCTTAAAATTGCAGATAAAAATCCTGTGCCAAAAATTGCTACTAACTCTCCTTTGTTTGAAAATGATTGAATAATTGATGCAATATATGATGTTAAACCTGCATTTTTTAATCCATAAACAACCACATAAAGCCCAATACTAAACCATACAACCTGCCAAGGTGCAGTTTTTAGTGTCATTATAGGTTTTGTTGCCTTAAAATATGTAGCAATTGCTAAAAATATCAAAGCTCCTCCCAATGCAAAAATTGAAATAGGAATATGGTAAATATCACCTATTAAATATCCAACCAAAAGAAGTGCTAAAAATACCCAACTAAGATAAAATAGTGTTTGATTTTTTATAACACTTTTTGCATCTGGAAGAGTATCTATATTAACCCTTTTTGGTATTGATTTTCTAAAAAATAGCCAAAGTACTACAATTGAAGCAATAATACTAAAAAGATTTGGCAAAAACATATTTTTTGCATATTCTAAAAATCCAATTTTAAAATAGTCAGCTGTAACTATATTTGTAAGATTTGATATAACTAAAGGATTTGAGGTACTATCACCTATAAAACCACCTGCCATAATAAAAGCAAAAAGAGCCTTTTTATCCATATTTAAATGCTTTATTTTTGCCAATATGATAGGGGTTAAAATCAAAGCTGCACCATCATTAGCAAAAAAAGCTGCCACAATTGCTCCAAGAACCAATGAATAAATAAACATCAAATTGCCGCTACCTCTACTTAGTTTTGCCATCTTAAGTGCAGCCCACTCAAAAAATCCTATCTCATCTAAAACCATTGAAAGAATAATTATGCCAATAAAAGCTAATGTAGCATCCCAAACTATAGATGTTACAGTAATAACATCTTGCCAACTAACTACTCCAGCCAAAATTGAAACAACTGCTCCAATTACAGCAGTCGTGCCAATTTTCAACCCTTTTGGCTGCCAAATAATCAAAATAAGTGTTATTAAAAATATAGTTATAGCTACAATCATAATCTATCTTTTTTGTTTTTTAAAAGCATATCACAATATATATAAAATATCAAGAAATCTTGATATTTTTTATATTTTTTTTTAATACTCTTTAAAAACTATACGAAACAATTTTACCAGATGTAATAAAAAAATGTTTTATTGAGATTATACTTTTAAAACTTCATCCTTGTCTATATATTACGACAAAGTCGTTCATTAAGATTTAATTCATCTATAAGCAACAATTAGATATAATCTCAAAAATAATTTAGGATTGCTTTTTTCTAATTACAACAACCCTTCATTTAAATGCATTAAAAAAATTTTCTCTGGAGTTGCCATAAAAATGTTTCAATTTGATACACTATCAATTATTTTTGTTGGACTTATTCTTTTAGGAGCAGTTCCTAATCTTTTTTACTCTTTTGGTTACCTTCCTCATATAGAACGAAAAATACATTATCAAGTGCACTATTTTGCTTTTATTCTCTCTATGATTGGTGTTGTTGTTGCAGGAAATGCGCTTGTTTTTCTCTTTTTTTGGGAGCTTATGAGTTTAACAAGCTGGCAGCTTATTTTAACAGAAGCAAAAAGTCAAGAGACAATAAAATCGGCAAGATTTTACTTTTTTATGACACATTTTGGTTTTGTATTTTTGTTACTTTTCTTTCTTATAGTTACAGATGGAAATTTAGAAATCAGTTTTGCTAATATGAAAAATATCGCTACAACATTTAAGTACCCAACACTGCTATTTTTTATGCTAGTTTTTGGATTTTTAAGTAAAGCAGGAGCTGTTCCATTTCATGTTTGGCTACCTTATGCCCACCCCGAAGCACCTTCACCGGTATCAGCAATGATGAGTGGAGTTATGCTTAAAGTCGCTATTTATGGCTTTGCACGATTTTTATTTGATGTGCTCTATCCTTGGCCATTAGAATGGGGTATAGTTGTTTTAGTTATAGGCTCTATCTCTTCACTTGTAGGTGTTTTATATGCTTTAAGCGAGCATGATATCAAAGCACTTCTTGCAAACCATTCTATAGAAAATATAGGGATTATTCTTATAGGTTTTGGAATGGGAATGATATTTGACTCACTTGGGCTTGAAACATTGAGCACTTTTTCATTCATCGCCGCACTTTTTCATACATTTAACCATATGAGCTTTAAATCTTTGTTATTTATGGGTGCAGGAAGTGTACTTCACCAAACACATACTAAAAATATGGAAAAATATGGTGGTCTTATAAAATCAATGCCTATTACAGCAATTACTTTTCTTTTAGCTGCAATTAGTATCTCTGCATTGCCGCCAAGTAATGGTTTTTTAAGTGAGTGGATGATTTTTCAGTCTATGCTTGGATCTTCTAATATTACAGATATGAGTCTTAAACTTGCCATTCCTTTTGCTATTTTTGCACTTGCTATGACAGGTGGTCTTGCGATTGCCTGTTTTGTAAAAGCGTATGGTATTACCTTTTTAGGGCTACAAAGAAGTAAAAATGCAAAACATGCCCATGAAGTGAATTTTTTAATGAAATTAGGCATGGTTTTGATGTCACTTGTTGTTATTTCACTCATGCTTTTTACTCCTTTTTATATCTCATGGTTTGATAAAACTTTAGTAAGTTTGCATCATGTATCTGTTTATACAAAGATATTTCCAAACGGTATTTGGAATATGCATTCTGTGGCTGTTCACGGCGGTGTTGTTTCACCACTTATTTTACTTGCCTCTTTGCTTGGTGTGACACTGCTTCTGTTCTTTGGATATAAAGCGTTACATGTAAAGACTAGAATACATCATACATGGGGTTGTGGCTACAAAACATCGGCTAAAACACAATATACGGCAACAGGTTTTGCCGGACCGATACGAAGGTTTTTTAATTGGCTCTATAAACCAAATGAACATTTTCATACAGAAAAAATAGGTCAGCATGAGACAAAATTCACTGATTCAAATTATGAAGTCCATGCAAAACCGCTTTTTGAAGCATCTTTGTATGAAAGTAGTAAAAAACTTACAAATATTGCGAGTTACTGGGTCTATCGTTTGGCACATTTTGAGAAGACCCGTTATGCTGCTATGATATTCAATCTTATGCTTTTGGTACTTTTTAGTTATAGAATTTTCTCCCATGAATTTTCCTGGGCAACTTTTGCATTGGAGTCTATTGTCATGATTATATCCATTAAAGTCCTTATTATCGGAGATAAAAAATGATTTTTTATATAACAACTATTATTTTATTGCTTTTGTTGGCACCGATACTCCTGTCTTTTATAAAATCTTTAAAAATGCTACTGCTTTTTAAGCGTCCTGCTCCACTGTTGCAGGGATATAAGAATTTTGCAAAACTTATGCAAAAAGAGACGATTGTCTCTCAGGAGACAAGTTCTATTACAACATACGCACCTTTTTTAGTACTTTCGCCTCTGCTTGTGACAATGTTCTTTTTACCGCCGATTGTGCACGGAGCTTTTTATGTAAGTTTTGTGGATGCTTTTACGATTACGGGGCTTATCTCTCTTTCAACCTTTTTTCTCATGCTTTTGGGACTTGACAGTGCTTCTGCCTTTGGTGGTATAGGAAGCTCTCGCGAGGCCTTTATATCTGCTTTAGTTGAGCCTGCTATGGTTTTAACGGTTTTTAGTGTCTCTATGATGGCGGGAGATTTAGGGATAGGTCAGGCAGGTGTGAATTTGGCTGAGCATTTTCCAAAAGAGCATATGGCAAGTTTTTTGTTTGCAGGCATCAGCTTTTTTATACTGCTTGTTGCTGAAAACGGACGTATTCCCGTAGATAATCCAGAAACACACCTGGAACTTACTATGGTGCATGAAGCAATGATACTGGATTTGAGTGGTGTTTATTTAGCCATAATAGAGACGGCAGCTTCTGTAAAATTTGTGATTTTTGCATCACTTTTTGTCTCTTTGTTTATTCCAGTTGGCTTAGAATATTCAGCTCCAATTGCAATTTTAATTTTTATAGCAAAACTTTTTGGGGTAGCTATCGCTGTAGCAATATTAGAGGTAAATACTGCAAAACTAAGACTTTTTAAAGTGCCGAATCTGCTTGGAATTTCTATAGTATTTGCTTTTTTATCGTTAATTACTTTTTATGTATTAGGAGCATAATAGATGGTTGATTTTTTTATAGGTCTGTTTTTAGCTTCGCTTATCACAGCCCTTTTTACAACAAGACTTTACAGACTACTTGTATGGTACTCCTTTAACTCTTTGACATTAGGAGTTTTAGCCTTACTAATTGGCATAAAAATTGATGATAATGCTATGCTTATAACAGGTATTGCTACCATCGTTATAAAAGCTATCGCAATTCCTTATTTTTTAAAAAGCTTTTCACAAAAGTTTCATTTTATACGCCAAATTCAACCTAACATTAAAATTCAATACGCCATTATACTTATTCCTGCAATTTTAGTCTTTACATTTTATTTAGCAAAACCTATTACACATATGATAGCAAACAACTCTAACTATGTAGCCATTAGCATCTCATCACTCTTTTTATCGCTACTATTAATGATGGAGCATAAAAATGTCGCACCAAAAATTACTGGTTTTTTAAGTATGGAAAATTCACTCTTTTTACTTGGTATTACTGCAACAAATGGAATGCCAATGCTTGTGGAGCTTGGTATATTTTTTGACCTTTTGATGGCTATTGTTGTTATAAATCTGCTTTTTAGGCGCGAGGAGATGAAAAATGCTTGAGTTGTTACTATTTCCTGCTTTTATTATATTTGGACTCTCCTTTATAAAAAGTGATAAAGCAAAGAGATTGCTTGCTTTTGTTTCATTTTTAATACTTATTCCAACAGTCAAACTTATAAGTTTACCAAAACCATTTCATCTCTTTAAAGACTATTTAGTAGTAGATGATTTAAATGCTTATATTCTTTTTGTATCCTCTATTGTAGGTATAGGAGTAACGCTTGCTTTAATGACTTTGGACAAACACGTAAAAGTTTCAAAAAACGCATATAGAAGATTTTATAGATTTTTTGCTATATTTTGGATAGGACTTATCTTTTCTATTCTTTCAAATAATATGGGTATCTATTGGATTGGACTTGAACTTGCAACACTTTCAACAGTTTATATGATTAAAACAAATCACTCAACTGCTGCTTATAAAGAGGCGTGGAACTATATGATAGTTGGTGCAATTGCTATCTCTTTGATACTCTTTGGAATTATTTTAATCTATGCAAGTGCAAAGCCGATTTTAGGCGAAGATGCTATGAATTTCAATCTTCTTTTAGCACATGCAAAAGAGATAAAATCTTCTTTTCTTTTTGAGTTAGGATTTGCGACAGTGAGCGTAGGCATGTTTGTAAAAATGGGATTTTTCCCTATGAATTTATGGTTAGCAAATATTGAAAGAGCTTCTTTTTATCCTGTGGCTGCACTCTTTAGTGGTATTTTGGAATCAGCCATAATTATTGGTTTTTTTCGTTTTAGTAAAATTGCTATGGAAATAAATTATGATCACCTTTTTACTTTTGTCTTTATATATACAATATTAACGATTTTTATCGTAAGTTTTTTGATTTATCGAGCAAAAGATTTTATGCGTCTATTTAGTCTTAGTGGGATTGAACATATGGCTCTTATTGCACTATTTTGGGTTAGTGGTGGAACATTTGCCGCTTTGCTTCATTTTGGTGCACACGCCTTTTTAAAACCAGCACTCTTTCTCTCAACTGGTGTGCTTGAATCAAATGGAAAGTATAAAATTGCAGGAGCTCTAAAAGGATACAAGGGCAAAAAGGGAACAATTTTTTGGTTTTTAGTCTCACTATTTTTACTTGCTATTATCTCGTTGCCGCCAAGTCCAATGTTTTTTAGTGAAATTTATGGATTTGGTGCAATGATTAAAGTAGCAAAAAGTGGAGATAATCTTTTGTCTATGATGGCTGCCATTTTAATTTTACTCATTTTACTTTCCGTTATATTTTATAAATTTGTAGAGGTATATCAATCAATGAAATATGAAGGCAAAGTGTATGAGAAAAAAGTTTATGTAACCGAACTTTTTTCACTTATTATTTTTGGAATTTCATTGATTATACTTATCACTTCTCCTGTGATGAATTATTTGAGGGGAATATCATGAGATTTATAGCAAGATATGCCAAAGATAGAGGTAGAGTATTTGAAATAGCAACAGTGTATGACACAAAGGTTATAAAAGAACAGGTTCACAAAGAAAAACCTGTGATTAAGACACTTTCACATGAACATCCCACAGCTTTATGGTTTGAGAGAAAAATGCAAGATGATTTTGGGATTATAGTTGAAGATGCTTTTGACAAACGTCCTTTGGTTCATCAGGAGTATTTTGATACAAATTTGCATCCAATGCGCAAAGATTTTAAAGAAAAAGAGCTCAAAAAGAGTAAATTTCATCCTTATGATTATGAAGTTATCAAAGGTGAAGGGGTTTTTCAAGTAAGTGTTGGTCCAATTCATGCGGGCATCATTGAGCCAGGGCATTTTCACTTTTCTCAAGCAGGAGAGAAGATATTACATCTTGAAGTGCGCCATTTTTATAAATACCGCGCTATTGAGAAGATGGTTGAAGGAAAAACACTTCAAGAAGCAAAACCGATAATTGAGAGAATAAGTGGAAATGAGTCTATTGCTTATCAAATATGTTTGCGTGATATTATGTTGCAAGCCTCTAAACAAGAACTTCCACAAGCATTGCAAAAGCGCCACGCTTTTTTACTTGAGCTTGAAAGAGTTATTCACCATCTAACAGATTTGGGCTTCATTCCCAATGATGCAGGATTTAGTGCAGCATTAGCCTTTTGCTCAAAACTTGCTGAAGATGCACGAAGAAAAATGAAAGAGTTAACTGGACATCGCTTTGGCTTTGGTGCAATAGATTTTGAGACGAAATTTATTGATACTACTTCTTTGCATGAGTGGCTTGACAATCTACAAAAGAGTGTTGAGTTTTTTGAAGATTGGATTTTAGATATTCCTTCTCTTTGGGATAGATTAGATACAACAGGTGTTTTATCTTTGAAAAAAGCTATCAAATATGATAGTGTTGGTGTCGTTGCTAAGGCATCAGGTGTAAAGATAGATAGGCGTCTTAATCCTTTTTATCTTCAACATGGCTTTGAAGTTGCATATGAGAATAGTGGTGATGTTGCAGCAAGATTTAAAGTAAGAATTAAAGAGTTAAAAAACTCTTTACAAATGATGCATAACTTTTTGGAAGAAAAAACTACTTCATTTAAATTAAATAGTTTGCAAGATGGAGAATTTATGAGTTATTCTGAAAGCTCTATTGGTGAACTTTTTATGGCTATTGATATAAAAAATGGCGTAATTGAGAGATTTTTTGTAAGGGATCCTAGTTTTATGAACTGGCAAGCACTACATCTTATGATGAGCAATGACATTATTGCTGATTTTCCTCTTATCAATAAAAGTTGTGATTTAAGTTATGCAGGAAATGACCTATGATTAAATTTTGGAATAAACGTATAAAACTTGGAGTATTGACAGAAAATCCTGAGTTCGAAGATGAGATTAAAATCATTCGAAAAGAGATAAAAGATCATATAAAGAAAAAATTTGCAGGAAGTTTGGCTATTAGAATGGTAGATAGCGGAAGCTGTAATGCCTGTGAAGCGGAATGTAATGCACTCTCAAATCCTTATTATGATTTGGAGCGCTTGGGTATCTATTTTGTTGCAAGTCCTCGTCATGCAGATGTAATGTTGCTTAGTGGTCTTATGACTTTTAATATGCAACCTCATGTTTTAGACGCATATGAACAGATTCCTGAACCTAAATGGGTTATAACATTAGGAGATTGTCCTGTAATGGCAGCACCATTTGAAAAAACATTTGCTATAACGGCTCCAGCAGAAAAACATCTAAAAGTTACACACCATATAGCAGGATGTCCACCAAGTCCAAAAGAAATTATGAAAGGATTGTTAGAATTTTTGAGAAAGATATAGAGTAATTTTTTGGTGAAACTATTTCTATTATTACAAAGAGAAATTAATGGTATCTATAGTAGTTTTGATGGTATGTTTTTATCTAAAATCTATCTGAAAATTAAAAATAAATTATATGTAAGAGTTCCAATTTGAAAGCAAAAAGCATTGCCTCAAAGTTTACTTTATGAATCATAAGTCTTCCTTTATTTCTATTCTTGCTCGTTTTATCTCTTTAGATTTGCCAATTTCTTCTATAATTAAGTCATTTTAGATGTTTAGTTAATAAAAATTTTCATTGCAAAAGTTTCTCAAGGTTTATACTCTTAAGATACTCTCCAAATATTACTATACCGATATACCGATATTAGTGTAAGTTTATCGTTTATAAAGTCTAATTTAAAATTTATATTATTTGTGTTATAATACAACTTCTTGTTTGGAAAAACATACCCATTGTGAAGTATTCTATAACTAAATTACAGTATCTAATACTGCAACTAATTATGTATGATTAAGCAAGAAGTTTAATCGTCTTTGATGGTTGAGTAGTTAACAAAATAGGAGAAAATATTAGAAAAGTAAAACATGCTTAAAAAATCTCATAAAGCATTAGCAATAAGTATGCTACCTCTTTTTATGACAAATTTCCCGCCTTTTCATACTAATATTAGCTACATTGATAATCTAATTGATAAATACTATACAGAAATTAATACAATGTTAAATTTTCATAACATTACAAAATCAATAACAATGCTATCTCTTTTTATAGCTCTTTTTTATATAGGCTCTTTAATACCAGATTTAGATTTAAAATTTAAAAACTTTTATAAAAAAGAAGATAAAAATAAACTATATCTATACCATAGACAATTTACACATAGTATTTTGCTATTTTT
>CAJXMB010000033.1 GCA_913056105.1 uncultured Nitratiruptor sp.
CCTCGTCTACACAAAAGCTTTAAAAGCTATGAATGTATATAATTGTTAGAGGTGCTCTATAGTAAAATTATAAAAAGGAGAGAGATGGAATCAATTGATAATTTTTTAAAAACAGTTGGAGCACTATATGATGAAACAAGAGTAAAACTACTTAAATTTCTATATATTCATGGACCTTTATGTGTTTGTGACCTTCAAAACTCATTTAATATGATTCAATCAAGACTATCAAGGCATCTAAAAATCTTAAAAGATGCTGGATTTTTAAAAAACTTTAAAAATGGTAGACAAAATTACTATGCTATAAAAAGTCCAATAGATAAGTTTAAAAATGAAGCTCTAAAAGAGATTTTAGCACTTCCTATGGAGCTACCTAAACTTAAAAGAAAATCAAAAAAGTGCGATATAAATGATATAATATCTAAAAGGAGTAAAAATGGCACACCATAAACATCATGAAAAATTAAACAAAATTAAAGAGGCTATAAAAGAGAGTAAAAATCTAAGCGAAGAGGAAAAAAACAATGCTTTATCTCACATAGAAGAGTGGTATAAAGAAGATAAAGGTTTTGGTTTACTCATAGATGAACTACTAAATATAAGTAAAAATATTGAGCCAATATTGGATGAACTTGGAATTTTATAATAGACTATATGGATATTTTAAAAAGTAAAATAGATGAGATACTTCCTTTAGTATACTCTATGGAGATTAGAGACAGTTATACTCAAGGACATTCTGAACGGGTAGCATATTATGCAACTAAATTAGCTTCAATTATGAAACTTTCTAAAAAAGATATAGAGGATGTATATATTGCAGGGCTTCTTCATGATCTTGGAAAGATAGGGATACCAGATGTTGTTTTGTTAAAGCCTGGAAAATTAGAAAAAGAAGAGTATGATTTGATTAAACAGCATAGCGTTTTAAGCGGAGAAATTGTAAAAAGAATACCAAATTTTTCTTATTTAGAAAAGGTTGTTAGACATCATCATGAAAATTTTGATGGATCGGGATATCCAGATGGATTAAAAGGCAATGAGATACCTCTTTTATCAAGAATTTTATCAATAGTAGATGTTTTTGATGCTTTAACAACAAAAAGAGTATATAGAGCTGATATAAATTTAGATAAATCAATACAGATAATGCAAGAGATGCAAAAAAACAAAAAGTTTGATCCAGATATATTTAAAATTTTTATACCTTTTATAAAAAAACATGGAGTCTTAAAACATAAATCCAAATCTCCTTTAAATTTAAAAGAGTTAGAAAAAATAAGATATGCCTTCTTTTATAATGATCAACTTACACAACTACTAAATAAAACTGCATTTTTAACTCTTTTAAGAAAGATATATGATTATAAATATAAAACTACTTTAATATTTATAAATATAAAAGATTTTAAATTTTACAATCAAAAATATGGTATAAAAAAGGGTGATGAAGCTCTAAAAAGAGTTGCTAAAATCTTAAAATGTAGTTTTAATGGAACTACACAAATAAAAGAGCCACATTTTAAAGATCTTTTTATATTTCGTAGTAGTGATGATAAATTTTTAATCCTTTATATTGGTGCAAAATATGAATTTTTTAAATATAAACTTGATCAAATTTCAAAAAAGATAGAAAAAAGTATAAATATTGAGATAGAATATACCTTTTTATTACATAATAAACCTATATATAAAAATTTTGAAGAGGATATTGGATATCTTTTATGAAAATTATTGAACAAATAGATATAAAAAATAGAAGTGATATGATTTATGCAAAAACAGTATTAAAAAATATATTAAAACATCAAAGAAAAAAGTATGATGAGAGTTTTTTAATCTTTGCTTTAATGGAACTATCTACTAATCTTATAAAACATGCAGATGGTGGAGAGATTTGGATACTTAAAAGTGATAATGAGATATTGATTGCTTCATTAGATTATGGAAAAGGCATTAAAGATATCTCATGGGCTACTAAAAAAGGAGTTACATCTTTAAATAATTCATTAGGACTTGGTCTTTATCAGTTAAAAAACAGTGATTATTATACTATTGATATTTTTTCTCTTTCAAAAAAAGAGTTTCATGGAACTATTGTGTTACTTAAACCAAGAGATTTTAAAAAATCAATTATATCTTTACAACAAAACTATATAGGTGAGCATATCAGTGGAGATATGTTTGCAAAAAAAGGAAAATTTTTAATTCTTGCAGATGGAAGCGGTCATGGCAAAAAAGCAAATCAAACTGTTCAATTTATCAAATCCTTTTTTTATAATAACTCTTTTTCATGTCTTTTAATAGATGAATTTTTTCAAAAGCTACATAATCAAATAAAAGAAAAAATGCTTAGAGGTGCGGTTATGGCCATATTTGAAGTAACAAAAAACAGTGTTCAAATATGTAGCGTAGGAAATATCTCTATTTGGTATAAAAAAGGGAAAAACTATTTTTCAATAAAACAAAAAAATGGTATAATAGGCGAAGTATTTAGTTCAATAGCAAAAGAGAAAATTGAGCTATCAAAAGAGACAAAAATTTTAGCTACAACTGATGGATTAGATATAAATAAAATAGAAAAAATATTATCAATAGTTCCTCAAAACATTAGTTCTGAGCTATTGGCTTTAACTTTGATACATTTTGCTTCAGTTAAATCTGATGATAAATCTGTTATTATTATACAAAAAGAGGAGGAGTAGATGTTACCAAAAGGGTTTAAAGATAAATTACTTGAGATTGTAAAAAATGATAGTGATGAGTTGATTGGAGAGTGGCTGAAATTTTTTGAAGATAATGATACAAAAGATGAACAATATAGATATTATGAGGATTTTTTAGGCTTTTTTGAAGAGTGTATCGAAGAGAATTTAGATCCAAAAAGTGATTCTGCTAAAGCGATGATGCATTTTCTATTAAAAATAAAAGATTTAATTGGTCAAGAGAAGTTTTTTAATTTTAATGATTCGATATATACATGCTATTTAAAATTTCCAACATTTAATATTTTAGCTAAAGAAAATCTATTTATACCAGAAAATATTATGCCAATTACAGCATTTTTTGAAGCAATGACATCAAAGATTATTCTTGATTATATAGCTAAAAGTAGAGACTATCAAGAAACATCAGCTAAAGAGTTGGAAGTAAGGGAAGCTCCTATGAGCGAAATTTGGGATGGTACATTGATGGTATCAATTGTTGGAACATTAGACTCACAAAGAGTTCTTGATATAATAGATAAAGTATTAAAAAAATTAGAAGAAAATAGATTAAATCATGTAGTTATTGATATTAGTGCTATTTTTGACATAAATACAGAAGTTGCAAGCCAAATTATGAAATTAAATAGAGCAATCCATTTTATGGGTGCAAAAGCTTATATAACTGGTATAACATCCAATATTGCTAAAAGTTTAACACATCTTGATATAAGTTTTGGCGATATTAAAACATATCAGGCAACAAAATTGGCAGTTCATGAAATAATTAAAAATCAAAAAGAGAATTCTTTTGAATAAAATAAATTGTCAACATATTTTCAAAGCTTTAATAACTATAGATTATAAAACTGGAAATATAATCTATAGTTATGGTATAAAACCGTTTGAAGATTTTAATTATATAGATTCATATGAAAGATTAAATGAAATTTTTAACTCTTTTTTTAAAAAGACAACCACTCCTATTTTAAAAAAAATAAAAAAAGAGGGAAAACAGTATTGGATAATTCGAAAAAAAATTCAAGATAAACTATACTTCTTTATAGATGAGCAGCCATATTTTGATATACTTTTAGAAGAGATAGAAAAAAAATCTATTATTGATGATTTAACAAAATGTTATAACAAAGCAGAGATTATTTCACAAATAGAACGGTTTTTACTACTTTTTTTACGACATAAAGAGCCATTCTCTCTTTTGATGTTTGATATCGATTTTTTCAAAAAGGTAAATGATACTTATGGACATTTAGCAGGAGATTTTGTTTTAAAAGAGTTAACAAAAATTATAAAATCAAATTTAAGAAAATCTGATATTATGGGAAGATTTGGAGGAGAAGAGTTTTTAATAATTCTTCCTAAAACAAAATTACCTGGCGCTATGAGATTAGCAAAACGTATGAATGAAGAGGTTAAAAATCATAAATTTATATATGAAGAAGTTAATATAAAAGTTACTATAAGTATTGGAATTACTACTCCTACAAGAAGTGATTCGGTAGCTTCATTAATTGATAGGTGCGATAAAGCTCTTTATGATGCAAAAAAGAATGGAAGAGATAGAGTTGAATATAGGTAAACTCTGTTAGAACAAAAAAATTATCAATTTAAATCTTTAGGGTACCTCTAATAATTATATATTACTTTTTAACCAAAACTGCTTTGAAGAGAAGATGAGTTAACACTCATCTTTTAAAACTGCTCCATTTGCTGCATTTGTAACTAAAGCTCTATACTGTTTTAGCCATCTTCCTTTGATATCTTTAACTTTTGGTTTGAAATTCTCTCTTCTTTTTTGAATCTCCTCTTCACTTAGCTTTACTTCTAAAGTATATGTATCAACATTTATATATATCTCATCTCCATCTTCTAATAGTCCTATCAATCCACCTTCTGCTGCTTCAGGAGAGACATGACCTATACTTGCTCCTCTTGTAGCACCACTAAATCTTCCATCAGTTATAAGAGCCACTTTATCTCCAAGATCCATTCCAGCTATTAAACTTGTAGGAGCTAACATCTCTTGCATACCAGGACCACCTTTTGGACCCTCATATCTTATAACTACAACATGTCCTGGTTTTACCTTTCCACCAATTATGCCATCAATCGCTTCTTGTTGAGAATCAAAGCATATAGCTTTTCCTTTGAATTCTCTCATATTTGGATCGATTCCTGCTGTTTTTACAACTGCCCCCTCTTTAGCCAAATTTCCATATAAAATTGCAAGTCCCCCTACTTTGTTGTATGGATTTTCAACTTTGTGAATTATAGAGGTATCTAAAACTTTAGCATCTTTGATTCTATCTTCAACTACTCCACCCTCAATTACTAAATTATCCAAATATAAAACTGTATCACTTCTTCTACTTGCCTCTTTCATAACAGCGCTAACTCCACCAGCTCTATTTATATCTTCCATATGAACTATTTGAAGCGATGGAGATATTTTTGCTATATGGGCAACATGTTTACTTATCTCATTTAGTTTTGCAAGGTCAAAATCAACTCCAGCCTCTTTTGCAATCGCCATCATATGCAAAACTGTATTTGTGCTTCCACCCATTGCCATATCTACAACAAATGCATTATGAATAGCTTTTTCATTTATGATATTTTTTATTTTAAAATCTTGTGTTAATTTTTCATCTTTTGCAATTTCACAAATTCTTCTTGCAGCTTTTCTTAAAAGCTCTTCTCTCTCAGGAGTTAAGGCTAAAATAGTCCCATTTCCTTTTAGTGCTATTCCCATTGCCTCAATAAGTGTATTCATAGAGTTTGCAGTAAACATACCACTACAACTTCCTCCACCAGGACAAGCTTCACACTCTATCTCATAAAGCTCACTCTCACTCATCTTCCCTTCTGCAACCTTTCCAACTGCCTCAAAAGCTGTAGCCAAATCAATAGAAGTTCCATCTTTTAAATGTCCTGCTCTCATAGGTCCACCAGTTACAAAAATAGTTGGAACATTTACTCTTAAAGCGCCCATAAGCATTCCTGGGGTTATCTTATCGCAATTTGGAATACAAATAAGTGCATCGAGCTTATGAGCATTCATAACTGTCTCTATTGAGTTTGCAATTATCTCACGACTTGGAAGTGAATATAGCATTCCATCATGACCCATTGCTATACCATCATCAACACCTATTGTATTAAACTCAAATGGAACACATCCACACTTTCTTATCTCATCTTTTACAATTTCAGAGTACTTATTTAAAAAAAAGTGACCTGGAATTATCTCAATAAAGGAGTTTGCAACACCAATAAATGGCTTATCAAAATCTTCATCCCTAAGTCCAATAGCTCTCAGTAGGCTTCTATGTGGAGCTCTTTGATACCCTTTTTTTACTTCATCACTTCTCATAAATCTCCTTTCAATCAATTTACTAAATTATATCTAAAAACTATTTACAATTTAAGATAATTTGGTTATAATTTCAATCTAAAATTTTGCGGGAGTAGCTCAGGGGTAGAGCACAACCTTGCCAAGGTTGGGGTCGCGGGTTCGAATCCCGTCTCCCGCTCCATGCCCGGGTGGCGGAATTGGTAGACGCAAGGGACTTAAAATCCCTCGGAGGTTTTCTCCGTGCCGGTTCAAGTCCGGCCTCGGGCACCATATATGGCGGCATAGCCAAGTGGTAAGGCACGGGCCTGCAAAGCCCTGATCCCCGGTTCGAATCCGGGTGCCGCCTCCACGCGAATCTCCCACAATGGGGAGGTGGCAGAGCTGGTTGAATGCACCGGTCTTGAAAACCGGCGTGGGTGATGAGCCCACCCAGGGTTCGAATCCCTGCCTCCCCGCCACAATTTAGCAAATAAGTGATAGTTTTATTAGCCATCAGCTATCTGCTAAATTGGGGAGATGGCCGAGTGGTTGAAGGCGCACGCCTGGAACGCGTGTAAGGGTTAATAGCCCTTCGTGGGTTCGAATCCCACTCTCTCCGCCAGGAGAGGAGCACTAAGAGCTTTTTGAGCTTTTAATGCTCCTCTTCAGACCCGTGCGACAGTTTTAAGAGGCAACGCTTCAGGGCGGGAACGCAGCAGAGCACCTCTTAAAGCTGGGTGCCGCGGGTATCTGGAGAGGAGTCTTTTACTAACTCGCTGCTATCAATTTCTATGATAGTATGAACATTTCCTCTTGGATTAAAATCTGCTGTTATTTTCATCCATTTTGGTTTTAGTCTGTTATACAGAGTATCAAAAATCTCATTTGTACTATCTTCATGAGATATATATCTATCTCTAAAAGTATTGATATACAGTTTTAATGCTTTTAACTCAACTACAAACTTATCTGGGATATATTCAAGCTTTATAGTTGCAAAATCTGGATATCCACTCCTTGGACAAAGGCATGTAAATTCTGGTAAAGTTATAGAAATTTTATAATTTTTTTTATGTTTATTTGGCCAAATCTCTAAATCTTTTTCAATATTAAACTCTTTTATCTCTTTTTCACCATATCTCATTCTTTTCCTTTAAAAATCTTTTTAACTCTTTAGCATCCAAAGGATGAGAGATAGCATATCCTTGAATATAATCAACCCCTATATCTTTTAAAATATCTATTTTTTCTTGACTATCGACAAATTTTACAATAGTTTTAGTTTCTATTTTATTAAAAAACGATATCCAGTTTTTTAAAAGATTATAAAAAATCTTATTTTCAACCATTTTAGTATACTCTTTATCAAAATATATAAAATCTACTTTTATATGTTTAATATACTCTATTGATGAATTTAATTCACCAAAATTATCAAATGCAAACTTAACTCCAAAATCTCTATATTTTTGGATAATATCTTTATAATAATCTATATCTTTATAAACTCTATTTTCAAAAAGTTCAAAAATTATACTATTTTTTGAAAAATCAAAACTATTTAAAATCTTCTCTCTAAAATTTACATCTCTTATAGAAAATGGCGAAACATTAAAACTATAATAGATCTCATTTGGTAAACTCTCTTTTTCAATGGTCTCTAAAACCTTCTTTATTAAAATTTCATCAAATAGTCTCTCAAATCCAAGTCTATTTATAATTGGCATAAACTCATTTGGATGGATGATTAAGTCTCTATCTAAAAGTTTTACGCTAACCTCAACTAAATCATATTTAAAAGATTTTAGATTTAAAGATGGCTGAAATCTTAAAGATAGATTTTCACTTTTAATAGTTTCAATTATAAACTTTTCAAACTCATTTGCCTTAATAGAGTTTTTTTTAGCTATCAGTGCTCTTTTTGATTTTATATTATATTTATGCTTAGTATAGAGTTGATAAAGATACTCTATAATCTCTTCTATGCTATCGCTGTAGTTTTTATCTATCAATATAGCACTTATTTCAATCTCAATATTATCAATTTTAGTTTTATTATAAATCTTTATAAATTCGTTTAAAGCCTCTTTTACTCTTTTTAAATTATCACTGATTCCTATTAAAAATTCACCACCTTTATAGTGTCCGATAGGAACTTTTTTATACCACTTTTTTAAAAAACTATCCAATAAAAAAGCACTTTTTTCTAAAACTATGTCCCCATTTTTAATTCCATATCTATCATTTATATCTATTAAATTATCAATAGATATTAAAGCTACTACATATGGACTCTTTTTATCTATATCTTTTTGTAAAATTTTTAATATATTTTCTCTATCAAAAGTTTTAGAGATTGGATCAGTTATTTTTTTAGATAAAACTGCTTTAATCATTAAAAATATGAAATATACATCTGCAAAGATTGTTAGAGTTAAAAGAAAGATATCATATCTTGTAAAACTTCTGTTTTGTAATATAATAAAAATAACTATAGAGGTTAAAGCAAAAATCGGAAAAGCTATTCTTAATGCTAATAAAAACTTTCTACTTCTTTCTACTTCTTGTGAATATAACATTAAATATCCAAATGTTTTACATCTTTTGCATGCTCTTCAATATATCTCTTTCTTGGTTCAACCTCGCTACCCATAAAAAGATTAAACATCTCACTTGCGTTTTTTGCATTTTCTACAGTTACTCTAAGAAGAGTTCTATTTTCAGGATTCATAGTTGTTTCCCAAAGCTGCTCTGGATTCATCTCACCTAAACCTTTATATCTTTGGATATATGCACCCTTTTTTGCATTTCTTTTAATATCTTCTAAAACCTCTATTAAATCTTTTTCTTTTAAAGCATTTAGTAGTCTCTCTTCAATCTTTTCGTATATATACAAAGCCTCTACATAGAATGGATTATTAAAAAGGTCATCATCAATTATAATCTCTTCTAATCCTTCATCTGTTTGTATATATAGATGAATTTTTTCTTCATCAATATTTGAAGATAGAATATTAAATCCTAAGTTTGAGAGGTATTTTTCAATATGCTCAAAAAGTTTTTGGTTTTCTAAAGATACTAAATCTTTGTTCTCAATTAAAAATCTAACAATTTCAACTAAAGAGTATCTCTTTTCTATCTCTTTTAAAACCATTTCATAATGAGCTACTAAATTGAAAAAATCTATTAGATCATATCTATTTACTTCCTCAATATTTAGTGAATCTATTCCATTTTCGATTAAAAACTTATTCAGCTCCATATCATCTTTTAGATAGATCTCTTTTTTTCCTTTTTTAAATCTATAAAGAGGTGGTTGAGCTATATATAGATATCCATTTTCCACGATAGGTTTTAAAAATCTAAAGAAAAATGTTAAAAGCAGAGTCTGAATATGGCTTCCATCTACATCGGCATCTGTCATTATGATAATTTTATGATATCTTAATTTACTCTCATTAAACTCTTCACCTATTCCACACCCAATAGCTGTTATGATATTTTTTATCTCTTCAGATTTTAAGATCTTATCTAATCTTGATTTTTCAACATTTAAAATCTTACCTTTTAGTGGCAAAATTGCTTGAAAAACTCTATCTCTTCCCTGTTTTGCACTACCTCCTGCACTATCACCCTCAACTAAATATAACTCACTTATAGATGGATCTTTACTTTGACAATCAGCAAGTTTTCCAGGAAGAGTTCCAACACTCATAGCATCTTTTCTTCTAACTAACTCCCTTGCCTTTTTAGCTGCCTCTCTTCCTCTTGCTGCTGCCAAAGCTTTATTCATTATAGCTTTTGCATCTATAGGATTTTCTTCAAAATATTTAGTAAGTTTTTCGTAAGTTAATTTTTGAATAAGTGGTCTTACATAGCTAGAGCCTAACTTTCCTTTTGTTTGACCTTCAAATTGAGGCTCAGGCACCTTTACACTAACAATTGCAACTAAGCCCTCTCTTACATCCTCTCCTGTCACCTTTATATTTTTCTCTTTTGCATTTGCATTTTGAGATATATAGTTTGATATTGCTCTTGTAAGTCCAGCTTTAAAACCACTCTCATGAGTTCCACCCTCTGGAGTTTTAATATTATTTACAAAGCTTAAACAGTTTTCTGAATATCCGCTATTGTATAAAAGGGCAATATCTGCTTCTATATCATCAATCTTTTCACTAAAAAATATTGTTTTTGTAATGGGCTCTTTTTTATTTAAATCTTTAGCAAATTGAGTGAGTCCCCCTTCAAAATGAAAGCTCTCTTTTTTGTTTTCTCTCTCATCTTTGAAATTTATTGTAATTTTTGGATTTAGATATGCAAGTTCTTTAAATCTTTTAGCTAAAATTTCATATTTAAATTCTGTTGTTTCAAAAATCTCATCATCTGGCCAAAACTCTATAGTTGTTCCTGTTCTATTTGTATCTCCAATTACAACCAAATCTGTTATAGGAATACCCTTTTCAAACTCTTGTCTATATATTTTTCCATCTCTTTTTATAGTAGCTATAAGTTTTTTTGATAGAGCATTAACAACTGATACTCCAACTCCATGAAGTCCACCACTAACTTTATATGCATCTTTTTCAAATTTTCCACCAGCATGAAGTACTGTTAAAACTACTGTTGCTGCTGGTATCTTTTCAGTTGGGTGAATATCTACAGGTATTCCTCTACCATTATCGCTAATAATTGCACTACCATCTTTTGTTAAAGTAATATCAATTTTATCGCAATACCCAGCCATTGCTTCATCTATAGAGTTGTCTACTACTTCATAGATTAGGTGATGAAGTCCTCCGATGGATGTATCACCAATATACATACCAGGTCTTTTTCTAACAGCTTCAAGACCTTTTAAGACTTTAATCTTTTCTGCACTATAACTTTTCTCCATAAACCCTCTTTACTATGTTATTATTAATTATATCTTTTTTAGCATAAAAAGCTCTTTATATAACAATTGGCATAACAATTGTTAAGAAATTTTCGCTTTTTAATAAAAATGGAAGATCTGGCTCATTTATACCCATTAAAAACTCATTTGAATCTATATTTGATAAGAAATCTAAAATATATCTACTATTTACCGCCATTGTAAATTTCTCTTCAAATGGGGTATCTGCTTCTACCTCTGTTTGAGCCTCTATATTTTCTTCACTTAAGCTTTTAAATATTATTCTATCTTTTAAAAATGTTAGTTTTATCTCATTTGAAATTGTAGTTATCTGTTTTATAGCCTCTACCATTTTATCTTTTTGAAGATTTAGTTCATATTTTATCTCTTTTGGAATAATTCTTTCATAATCTGGAAATTTTCCATTTATAAGTTTTGTAAAAAATAGATAATTTTGTGATTTTATTATTAGATTTGTTTCATCATAAAATATATCTAAATTTTCTAAAAATAGTTTTTGGATCTCAATAATTGCCTTTTTAGGAATAATTAGTGATAGATTATTTTGGGCTTTGTTGTTTAATTTTACAATTGATAGTCTTCTTGTATCAGTTGATACTAAGTTTGTAAAATCCTCTTTTATATCTATTAGGGCTCCATTTAATTCATATTTTGGATTGTTTGTATCAATTGAAGGTATTATCTTTTTTAAAGATGTTATAAACTCTATACTATCTATTTTTATATTTGGTTTATTATTAGTTTCAGGAAATATTGGAAACTCTTCTGGATCAAATGAAGGAAGTTTAAATATTGAGTGTCTCTGTTTTATTACAAGATTACTATCTTTTGTCTCTAAAATAATATCTTCATCTTTTAGGATTCTAACTATCTCTAAAAGTTTTTTTCCATTTGCTGTAACTTTTCCCTCTTTTTCTATGTTTATATTATCAGCATCAATTTTTAGTCCAACTTCGTAGTCTGTAGCTTTTAGTGTTAGAATTTTATCTTTAGCTTCTAAGAATATGTGAGAAGTTATTTGACTAGTATCTTTTTTTTCTAAAAATGGTTGTAGTTGACTCAATATTTGTTCAGCTATCTTTTTATTTATTGAGATTTTCATGATTTCTCCTTTTTTTTAACTTTAATAATTTTATAAAAAATTTCCTATATTTTTATTAAATATTTTAGAAATAGTAGTAGTTTGTGTTGAATTTGTGAAAAAAGTCGATTTGATTTTAAAAATTGGGCTTTTAAAAAGAAAAATTTTAAGTGATTTTTTTCACAAATTTTCACATACTATGTTTGATTTTATTTATAAACTCCTCAATTTGGACTTTAAAATTTTCATCTTTTTGCAAAATCTCATTTATCCTTTTCATAGCATGGCTTACTGATGTATGATCTTTCATTCCAAAATATTGTGCTAAAGATGGCATAGAGTTGGGTGTTAAGTTTCTTGCTAAATATATAACAATTCTTCTTGCATTTACAATTTTTCTACTTCTTGATCTACTCTTTATCTCGCTTGGCTTTATATTTAGCTCATTTGATACAACTTTTATAATATCATCAATTGTGATATTTTTTTCTTGCTCTTTTTTTTGCTCTTTTAAGACGCTTTTTGCAAATTCTAAAGTTATTTTTTGATTCATAAGTGATGCATAAGCATTTAATTTTATAATAATTCCTTCAATCTCTCTTATATTATCATCCAAATTTGTAGCTAAATAGTTTATAGTTTCATTATCCAAATAGATTCCATCAAGTTCACACTTCTTTTTAATAATTGCAATTTTTGTCTCAAGTTCAGGTGGTTGAATATCTGCTATCAAACCCCACTCAAATCTACTTTTTAGCCTCTCTTCTAAACCAGCAATCTTTTTTGGATGTTTATCACTTGTGAGGACAATTTGCTTTGAGTTGTTGTGTAGTTCATTGAATGTGTGAAAAAACTCCTCTTGTGTCTGCTCTTTTCTGCTTAAAAATTGCACATCATCTATTAGTAAAAGATCACATTTTCTATATTTTTCTCTAAATCTATCCATTGTTTGATTTCTTAAATGGTAAGTAAAATCATTCATAAACTGCTCAATTGTTATATAAATTACACTCTTTTCTCTTTGTAGATTATAGTTTCCAATAGCTTGCAAAAGGTGAGTTTTACCAAGACCAACTCCTCCATAGATAAAAAGAGGGTTATAGAGTTTTCCAGGCTTTTCTGCAACGCTTAAAGAGGCTGTATATGCAAACTGGTTAGAACTTCCAACAACAAAATTTTCAAAAGTGTATGAGGGATTTAATTTTGTACTGCTTTTTGGTTTTTTTATCCCTTTTTCTATTTTAGGTTTAGAAGTTTTTGTAGCGTTTTTAACTCTCATTTCAACCTCAGGCTTTATTCCAGTTTTAAGTTCATAAAGTTTTGCAATTTTTTTAGAATATTTTGTTTTTACCCAGTTTGCAATGAGTGGATTTTTTGCTAAAAATACAATATAGTTGCTTTTTGAGGATTTCTCATCAAATTTTAGATCTTTTATATATCTTTGATACTCAATTGATGTGATCTCATCTTTTAACATCTCTAAAATTTTATCTGCAAGCATTGCTATCCTTGAAAAAAATATTCACAATGTGAATTATATGTGAATATTTTATCTAAAAGTTTCCTATTTTTAGTTAAAATTCAAACTATAAAAAAATTCACTTTGTGAAAAAAGGTGTGAAAAGTTGTGAATATTTTAGGAATAGATCCAGGAACAAGAAATTTAGGATATGCAATCATAAATTTAGAAAAAAACTCTCTTAAGCTTGTTGAAGCAGGGATTTTAAAGATAAAACCTCTTGATTTTCAATATCAACTGAGTCAGCTTATAGAAGGAATTGATCTAATTTTTAAAAATCATCAAATTGATGAGGTTGCTATAGAGGATATCTTTTATGCATATAATCCAAAAACAGTTTTAAAGCTTGCTCAATTTAGAGGGGCTTTGCTTCTTAGAATCTTACAAATTCATGGAAATTTCTATGAGTATACCCCTCTTCAAGTAAAAAGAGCTTTAACAGGTAAAGCAAAAGCAAAAAAAGAGCAAGTTGCTTTTATGGTTAAAAGGATTTTAGGGATAAAAAAGGAGATAAAACCATTAGATATAACCGATGCTATAGCAATAGCTATAACACATTCTCAAAGAGTTAAGAGTTAATGCACTCTTCAAATAGATATCTGTGATCTTTTGGAAGAGCTTCATATATCTTAAATGCCAAATCTCTTATCTCCCAAAGTGCTGATTTTGAGGTCCTAAGAGCTAAAAAGTTTTGCAGACTTCTTGCATTTATAGTCAAAGTTAGCTCAGTTTTATAGCATTCAGGCAGGCAATATTTTGCAATATCATTAGAGACTCCCTCTTTTAAAACTTTTTGTAGATTGTTTAAAGCTTTTATACTCATCTCATCTACTAAATCATTCCCTGTTAAAACTATAT
>CAJXMB010000034.1 GCA_913056105.1 uncultured Nitratiruptor sp.
TTCACTAACATTTTTATGCTCAGTCTCCACTCTTTATATAGTGATCATTTTTATAAGTTATTAAAAGATATTGAACCTAATCTTTCTTTATATCCCACATATATTATCACACAATTATCGCGAGGATTAAATATCTCAAAATCTGCAATAAAAGCTCTTTCTTTAGATTCATCTTCGCAAATATCATCACAAATTCCTTCTATAGCCTCTGGAGTATCATCATCAGCCTCAAAAGATTCATGATTAAAATCAATCTCTATTAAATTTAGACCATCAGGAACTTCAAAATTTTTATTAACCTCATAGTCAATCAGCATCGTATAAGAATTTTCTTCGTCATCTTGATAATCAAAATAAACATAAAATATATTCTCACTTAGGTTTGCACCTTTTAGATAGTCTAAAACTTCGCTCTTAGCAAAAATCTCCCAAACCTCATCTTGCAAATCTATTCTCTCATCAGATACAACAGCAGCTACACCTACAATTTTTATAATACAATTCAATATTTAAACAGCAATATTTTATTGTAATGAATCCAAAATGAAACATTTTTGATAAGAAATCTCTAAGATTTTTTATCAATAGTTACAGTATAAATCTATTTTTTATAGCTCTTGTGGTTTATTTTTCTTAACACCAGATGATCAATTTTTAATTGGTTTTAAGGAAGGCAAAGGGATGGTTAATTATAAAAAACACTACCTAAAACGAAGCAAATTATGTCTACGTGTTATTGATACTCAATATTTACGAACAAGACAAAATATATGTCTAAAAAAAGACTCTACTGTGGTTGATGCAGCCATGGCGGGAGATAGTTTAATTGTTTCAGATTTTGAGAAAATTTACATATTTAAGCCATTTAAAAATGGTGTTTGGCAATAGCTATAGGAGTATAAAATAATAGTTAAAAAAAGTGTTATATTTAGCATTATAATAACAATTCTCTTTTTGCAAATCTGCATCTATGCCGATATGGGAGCAATTATTCCATATGATGTTAAGGTAAATGAAGATGCCCAAAAGGCTATTATTCTTCATAATGAAAAAGAGGAGGTGCTTATTCTTGGAACAGACCTCCATGGAGAAAATAAAACAAAAATAGTTAGATTCATACCTTTTCCAGCAGAACCAAAAATATCTCAAGTCAGTGGTGATGTTTTTAAAGATGCTTCAAGTTTAATGAAAAAATATGGAGTAGTATTTTTGCATCAATACAAAAGTCTTATGTCTTCTATTATATCTCCTATAGAGATACGCTCTCATAAAAAGATAGGTGCACATGATGTAACAGTGATTAAAGTCAACAATGTCTCTTATTTTAGAAGCTGGGTTAATCAATTCTTTAAGAAAAATGGGCTACCGCAGAAAGAAAAATATCCTTTTGTAGAGGAGATTGTAAGGAGTTATGTAAAAAGAGGTATAAGATATTTTGTCTTTGACCTGGTAAATGTAACTAAAAAGACCACTTCTGTTGTTCCATTGGCGTATAGATTTAAAACTGATAAAATCTTTTATCCACTTATTACATCAAACTCATTTGGTGGCGGTAGACTTCAACTTTTTAGTAGATTATCAGAATATGGAAAAATAGTTAAAGAAAATTACATAACTGAAGGGAATGAAATAGACCTCATTTTTATTACTCCAAAAACACTCTTTAGACCCTACTCTCATTATTCTTATATTTATCATAACAAAAATTATAAGTTTTTAAAGCTACCTAAACCTGTAAATAAAGCTAAAGGTTACTGGGAAGTTAGCACTTCTGCATATTTGCCAAAAAAAGAAATTAAAATTTTATACCCACAAAATAGTAAGTTTTTTAAAAACAATCAAAAACTAATAATACAATTTATTAGATACAATGGAATTTATAATTTTAATCAAGATATATATAGTGATTTTTCAAAATGTCCTTCTATTCCAATTGCGCCAAAAATTTATAATTCATATTTTATTAGAAAATTAAATAACAAATAACAATTATATTTGACAAACAAGCAAACTTTTTTTACTATTTAAAAAATTTTATAAAGGCAAAATATGAAGATACTTTTTTCTCCATCAGAAAAGAAGAAAATTGGCGGGATAGAAGGAAAGATAGATAGTAAATCTTTTATATTTCCAGAACTTTTTAATTTTAGAAAAAAGGTTATAGATAAATATATTGACTTTGTAAATAGTGCTTCAGATGAGAGGCTAACTCATTTTTTTGGTATAAAAGATCCAAAAGATTTTCAAAAGTATAAAAATGATTTATATAAAGCGCCTTTGATGAAGGCTATAGAAAGATATGATGGGGTAGCTTTTAATTATCTAAACTATCAAACATTAGATAGAGATTCTCAAAAATATATTGATGAAAATGTGATAATTTTCTCAAATCTATTTGGTCCTGTTAGAGCTGGAGATTTTGGTTTGCCAAATTATAAATTAAAACAGGGAGAAAAGATAGGAGATTTTGTAATAGAGACCTTTTATGAAGAGCACTTTTCAAAAGCTTTGGATGAGTTTTTAGATGAACCATTTTTGGATCTAAGAGCCAACTTTTACAATAGATTTTATAAGCCAAAAATTGATTATATAACCTTAAAATTTTTAAAAAATAGTAAAGTTGTTAGTCACTGGGCAAAAGCGTATAGAGGATTAATTCTAAGAGCAGTTGCACAAAATAAAATAAAATCAATTGAAGAGTTTATGAATATACAAATAGAAAATCTAACTATAAAAGAGATTGTAAAAAGAGGAAAAAATAGTCAAATTGTTTTTGAAATTAAATCATAAAGAAAAGATATGCAAATAATATTTTTAGGAACATCAGCAGGTATTCCCACAAAAAGAAGAAATGTCTCTGCTTTAGGGTTAAGACTTGAAAATGAAAAAGAGTGGTATCTTTTTGATTGTGGAGAAGCAACACAGCATCAAATATTAAAAACAGATTTAAGTATCTATAATCTTTCAAAAATTTTTATAACACATCTGCATGGTGACCATATTTATGGGCTTTTTGGAATTTTAGCTTCTAAAAATATGCAAAGAGCAATATCTCCTTTAGAAATCTATGCTCCAAAAGGAATAAAAGAGCTACTTGAGTGTGTTATAAAATATTCTAATCTTAATCTACATTTTGAATTAAAGATTTTTGAAATAACAAAAAAAGATGTTTTAAAATTTGAAAAATTTAAAATCTATACTATACCTTTATCGCACTCAATTACCTCATATGGTTATGTGTTGGTTGAAAATGACAGACCAGGAAGATTTGATGTCCAAAAAGCAAAAAATTTAGGAATACCCGAAGGCCCACTTTATGCTAAATTAAAAAACAAAGAAATAGTAATTTTAGAAGATGGAAGAGTTTTTGATGGAAATGATTTTGTGGGACCGCCAAAAAAAGGAAAAGTTGTGATTATAGGAGGAGATAATGATAATCCTCTATTATTTAAAGATTTTAATAATGCAGATTTGATGATTCATGAAGCTACATTTACTCAAAAAGATTTTGATAATTTAGAAAAAAGCTATAAACATACTACATCTAAACAGTTAGCCATAGCTGCTAAAGAGTTGGGAGTAAAGAAACTAATCATAACTCATATTAGCCCAAGATATGATAGTGATGAGAGAGTAAATGAACTTTTAGAGGAGGCAAAAAAGTATTACAAAGGTGAAGTTAAAGTTGCTTATGATTTTATGAAGGTTGTTCTATAAGATGGCTCTCTTCAAAATCAACTCTCTCTATTCTTTCAAACTCACTTGAAATTTTCTTGGTTGTAATATGTATATCTTTTACATCTTTGTTTACACTCTCTATATGTTTAGATAGTCTCTCCCATCTATCTTTATAAAGTTTAAAATTTTTAGATAGCTTACTGAGCTCTTCTTGTATCTTTTTTGCCTGTTCTTGAGTTTTTACATCTCTAACAACTGCTTGAACTGTTGTCAAAAGAGCCATTAAGGTTGTTGGGCTCGCAATCCAGACATTTCTCTCTCTTGCATACTCAATTATATTTTGATGATAAGCGTTTATTTCAGCAAATATCGCCTCTGCAGGCAAAAACATAATAGCCATATTGGCAGTTTTTCCCTTTATTATATATTTAGAAGAGATATCATTTATATGTTTTTTTAGATTTTGTTCAAACTCTCTTTCGAAAATCTTTTTTTCACTACTATTTTTAGCTTCCATCATTTTAGAGTAGTTTTCAAGAGGAAATTTTGAATCAATTGCGATTAAGCCTATAGGATCTGGAGCTTTTATAACTGCATCGGCTATAACCTTTTCACCCTCATCTTTTAAAGGATACTGGATATCATATAACTCTTTGCTTTGTCCAAAAATTGATTTTAAAATAGAATTTAATTGAACCTCTCCAAAAATACCTCTACTCTTTTTATCACTCAAAACATTTTGTAAACTTACAACATTTTTTGATAAATCTTCAATCTTCTTTTGAGCCTCTGAAATCTTTGCTATACCTGTAACAATATCTTTAAAAGTCTTATCAACATTCTCAAATCCCTCTTTCAATCTCTCATCCACTTTATTGCTAATTTTTTCAAGATTGTTTGAAACATTTGAGTTTAAATCTTCAAAATTTTGTTTTAAAGATTTTGAAAGTTCCTCTTTAAACTCTTTTTGAGAGTTAAAAAAATCCCTAAAGAGATTTGAATTTTTCTCCATTATCTCTTTTAGAGAGTTTTCAATATTTTGTGTTAAATCTAAAAAATCTCTGTTTAAATTTTCACTCTGTCTATTTAAAGCATTAGAAAACTCATAAAAATGTTTAGATAAATTAGCATCAACCTCTTTTTTAAAACTGTTTGTACTTTTTTCTATACTGTTAAAAAGTTCAATATTTTTTTTAATTTGCTCTTGATTCTCTTTTGCATTTTTATATAGTTTTTCATCTATCTTTTCTACTCTTTCATATAAAAAATCTCTTTGAGCTTCAAAATTTTTAGCATTTTTTTCACTAAACTCATAAAAGTATTTATCTATATCTTTTATCTTATAAAGCTCTCTTTTTAAGGCATATATCATAAAAACTGCAACTACTGCTAAAAAGGTAGTTGCAACTAAAAAAATAAGATTTAAATCCATCACTTATCCAAAAATTTTAAAATCTCTTTTTCAATCTCATCTTTTTCAATAACCAAATCATGAATGATAGGTTTATTAAATAACTCTTCAATTACTAGTGGAATCTTTACATTACCAATTTTTTCTATATTAGTTAAAGCTTCTAAATCACTATATTTTTTATTATCACCTTTTAGTGCATTTAAAACTGTAGGTGCAAATTTAGTCCATTCTGCAGTAGAGTAAGCAATATTTTTTTCATCCTTTTTTTCTTCATATAGTTTAATTGCTGTTGCAGTATGAGGGTCCATTAGATAGTTTCTATTTTCAAAAAACTCTTTAATATACTTTTTTATCTCTTCATCGGTGGTAAAATCTGCATCAAAATCTTTTTGAATCTCTTTTAACTCCTCTTTACTTAACTCATAAAAATTTTTTTCATTTAGACTATCCATTAACTCTTTTGTTCTTTTTGAGCCAAATTTATCAAAAAGGACTCTTTCTACATTTGATGATTTTAGTATATCCATAGCTGGAGAGGTTGTCTTTTTAAGTTTTCTATCTCTTAAATCATATCTTCCATACTTAATCAAATCTGTTAAAATATTGTTCTCATTTGAAGCAATCAATATCTTTTTTACAAAAAGTCCCATCTTTTTAGCATAATATCCACCTAAGGCATTACCAAAATTACCACTTGGAACTATCAAATTAACCTCATCCCCAATCTCTATCTCTCCTCTTCTAATAAGCTCTAAATAGCTATGGAAATGGTAAATTGTTTGAAAAATTATCCTTCCAAAATTTACAGAGTTTGAAGCTGAGAGTTTTATATCTTTTTCATTTAGTTTTTCTTGAAACTTTTTTGAATTTAAAAGATTTTTTAAAGCACTCTGAGCATCATCAAAATCTCCAACTATTCCAATAACTTTAAGATTTTTACCATCTTCAGTTACCATTTGAAGTCTTTGAACATCACTTGTTCCACCATCTGGATAGATACAAGCAACTTTTATATTCTCTTTGTTTTTAAATGTCTCAAGCGTAGCTGGTCCTGTATCGCCACTTGTTGCAGCTAAGATGAGATAGTTTTGATTTTGTTGTTTTGCTAAAGATGATAGGATATAGCCAAATGGCTGAAGTGCCATATCTTTAAAAGCCCTTGTTGGTCCATGATATAACTCGCTAATATAAAGATTTTCTTCAACTTTTTTTACAGGAACTGGATCGTTTGGATTATCAAATCTATCATATAGATTTAGTGCCTTTTTAATAAGCTCATCATCAATATCAATCTTAAAACTTTTTAATATATCAAATGCCAACTCTTTATAACTACTATCTAAATGTTTATTAAAAAAACTCTCATCAAATTTTGGAAGCTCTTTTGGAACATAAAGCCCTCCAAAACTTGCTCCAGGATTTAAAATAGCTTCACTAAATGTAACCTCTTTTGGTTTTATGCCATCATTTCCACGAGTTTCTATAAATCTCATAATCTACCTTTATATTTTTTTGAAATTTTATCAAATCAATGCTTTATCTATCCAATCTAAATATTTAAAATCTCCCTTTTTGATATCTAAAGCAATAATTTCAGGGATTTCATAAGAGTGAAGCTCTTTTATCCTATCTTTTAAATCATCAAAAAATTGTGACTTTGTTTTAATAATTGCTAAAGCTTCAAAATCTTTTACAATCTCACCTTCCCATTCATAAACTGATTCGATATTAGAAACTATATTTACACAAGCTGCTAATTTCTCTTTTATCAATTTTTCAGCTACCTTTTTAGCCTCCTCTTTATCTTTAAAAGTTGCTAAAACCACAATATAATCCATTTTATTCCCCCACAATCTGAGTTCCAATACCACTTGAGGTGAATATCTCAAGCAAGATTGAGTGCTCTATCCTTCCATCAATAATATGAGCTTTTTTGACTCCTCCATCTACTGCTTCTAAACATGCATCAACTTTTGGTATCATTCCTCCACTTATAGTTCCATCTTTTTTAAATTTTTCAATCTCTTCTTTGTTTAGTGAAGATATAAGATTTTTTTCTTTATCTAAAACTCCTGGAGTATCAGTTAAAAATATAATCTTTTTTGCTTTAAGAGCTACTGCAATTTTGCTTGCTGCTAAATCCGCATTTATGTTATATCCTGGATGAGAAAGTTCAAAGCTTGCTGCAATAGGTGCAATAACTGGTATAAATTTCTCATTTAAAAGATTATATACAACTCTTGGATCTATTTTTGTTATCTCTCCAGTATAGCCAAACTTTTCAAAATCTTTTGGTTTTGCACTTATAAAATTGGCATCTTTCCCGCTAATACCTATAGCTTTTGCTCCATGGTTGTTTAAAAGAGAGACAATCTCTTTATTGATATCTCCACTTAAAACCATCTCTACAATTTCCATAACTTCCTCAGTAGTAACTCTTTGTCCATCTATAAAACTTGTAGGTATATTTAATCTATTTAAAACAGAGGTAATCTTTTTTCCACCTCCATGAACAATAACAGGTTTAATTCCAACCAAATACATCAACAAAATATCTTGAGCAAATTTCTCTTTCAACTCCTGCTCATTTTGAGCTGAACCTCCATACTTTACAACAAAGATCTCATCTCTAAATTTTTTTATAAATGGAAGAGCATCAAGGAGTGTCTGAACTGTTTGAATCTTCTTTTTCATTGCATTTCCTTAAATATTTATCAATTTTTTCATAAATCTTTTCATCAATATCTAAATCAAGTTCCATTATAGATAGATTAAATCCAAAATCACTTAACTTAACCTCATCTTTTTGGGTTACCAAAATTGATGTTGCCTTCTCTTTTTTTATAATCTCTTCTATCTCTTTTTTAGTAAATCTATGATGGTCTTCAAAAAAATATTTTTTAATACTTTTATCTACATATTTTTCCAACCTTTTTGCTCTAGCAATTGCACTAACTAAAACCATATTTTTTGTTGGATTTTTTATTTTAACTTCTCTTTTAAAATCAACCCCCTCTTTAACTACCAAATTTGCATATCTTTTAAACCAAAATGGCTCTCTATATGGACCTGATGGCAAACAGAATCTATTTTTTGTCTCAACATCTATTAAAATATCAAACTTTTTTATATTGCACCTATGAAAAGCATCATCTAAAAAGACTATCTTCGCATTTAACTCTTTTGCCTTTTTTATCGCTTTAATTCTATCTTTTGAGACTAAAACTGTAGCTTTTGGAGTTTTTTTTGCTATAAGCATTGCCTCATCACCACTACTATTTACATCTACTAAAATTTTACCATTTTGACTAACTACCAAAAGTCCATCTTTTGCTCTATTGTATCCTCTTAAGATTATAGCAACCTCATCAAATCTATTTGCAAGTTTAATAATAAGTGGAGTTTTGCCACTTCCACCTACAATGAGATTGCCAACCGAAATGATTGGAATTTTAAAATCTATTTTTTTGCAAAAAAATCTTTTTAAGATTACAATGATACAATATATAAAAGTAAAAGGGATTAAAAAAAATGATAGAAATTTTTGAAAGATAGAGGGCTCATAAAAGTAGCTCTCTATCCATTTTGCAAGATATCTTTTCAAATTTTATACTCTACTCTTTGCAACCTCTTTAACTTTTTCTACCACATAATATGCATCATCATCACTCATTTTAGAATAGATTGGAAGTGACAAGATATGTTGATAATTTTTAAGAGCATTTGGAAAATCATTTATTCTTAGACTATATTTTCTTTTATAGTATGTTAAAAGATGAAGTGGAATATAGTGTAATCCAACTTCAACACCTTTGCTAACAAGTTCTCTTGCAAAAGAGTCTCTATTTTTATCTATTTTTATAACATATAGTTCATAAGTATGATCTCTTTTTTTAACAGGGGTAGTGATGTGAGGAACATCTGCTAACTCTTTATCGTAGATTTTAGCAATCTCTTGCCTTCTTTTTATAGCCTTATCAACCTTTTTAAATTGAGCAAAATTGTATGCTGCTTCAAGCTCACTCATATCATATTTTAGACCAATATCAACTACATCATAAACATAACCAAGGCTACCCTCTTTATCCCACTCACTTTTAACTAAAGCATGATTAATAAGAAGTTTTGCTCTATCCATCAACTCTTCATTATCTGTTACAAGCATTCCTCCATTACTAATAGATGGTTTTAGATGTTTGCTAAAGCTAAAAGTTGTAATATCTGCATCCATTGAGCCAACTTTTTTACCATTATATGTAGCACCCATAGCTTCACTTGCATCTTCAATAAGCAAAATACTATATTTTTTAGCTATTTCATATAGTCTATTTAAATCAGCTGTCTGTCCTCCAAAATGGCTAACAATAGCACCTTTTAGTTTTTTTGACCTATTTTTAGAAAGAATATCTTCTAAAGAGTCTAAATCGATATTGAAATCATCACTATCAATATCGACAAATATTGGTTCAGCATCAAAATGCCTTACAACTTCTGGAACATTTGGAAAAGAGTTTACTGAGCAAAGAATCTTATCTCCTCTTTTTAAATCAATTGCTGTCATTGATAGATGCAAAGCCCCAGTTCCACTTGAAGTTGCAAGGGCATAGTCGCTTCCAATATATTTTGCAAACTCTTTTTCTAACTTCTCTTTCTCTGACTTACCACTCAATGATAAAACATCTTTAATCTCTTCTAACTCAAGATTAGAAATATTTGGAACATAAAAAGGTATCTTTTTCATCTTTTCTCCTTCTGATTTGTTATAAAAAATTATATTAAAAAAAAGCTTAAACCAAACTTCTAAATATAGCAAAATTCTTTAAATTTCGATAGAATTTTTTAAAAGGAGTATTCATGAAAATCAAAGCTAAACCCATGGGTATGTATCAAACAAATTGCTATATTGTAACAATAGATGACAAAGATATCATTATTGACCCAGGAGTTGGTGCAACAAGTTGGATAGAAAAAAGTGTTAAAAACCCAATTGCAATACTAAATACTCATGGACATTTTGATCATGTTTGGTCAAATCAAGAGATAAAAAAGATATTTAATATACCAATTTTTATCCATAAAGATGATGCATTTTTGCTACAAATAGATCAATTTGGAGTAAACCTTCCAAAAAGTAGAGCCGATTTTTTGGTTGAAAATGAAGAGAGTATAAATTTAGATGGTACCCAGTTTAGATTTTTACACTTTCCAGGACACACTCCAGGATGCTCTGTAATTGAGTTTGAAGATGTTTGGTTTAGTGGAGATTTTATCTTTAAAGGAAGTATTGGAAGAGTTGATTTTCCTTACTCAAATCCAAAAGAGATGAAAAAGAGTCTTTTGAGGTTTAAAAATATAGATTATGACAGAGTAGTTTATCCTGGACATGGAGAGCCAACAACCATAAAAAATGAGCAAAAGTATATCGATTATTGGCTAAACAATCTTTAATCTAACATATACTCTTCTTGGAGCAGGATAGCCTTCAACTGTTAGATTTGGATTGTTTTTGTCTAAAAAATCCTCTAAACTTTCTCCCAAAATCCACTCAGTTTTTCTTTGCTCATTGGTTGTAGTTTTTTGCTTTTCTAAAACCTCAAAAGAGTTAAATCCAGCCTTTTGGCACCAATTTTTTAAAGTTTTTATTGTTGGAATAAAATGGACATTTGGAATTTTAGAGTATCTCTTTTTTGGACACAAAGCTATCTCATCATCCCCTTGGATATAAAAAGTATCTAAATATACCTCTCCATCTCTATTTAACCCCTCTTTTAACCACTTTAACATCAAAATTGGATCACTTCTATGGTATAAAACACCCAAACAAAATATCACATCAAACTTTTTTTTATAAATTGGAAGATGCTCAACTCCTAAAAGCTCATAAGTAATATCGCTTTTAATATAAAAATTTATAAAATCAAACTGAGTTTTAAAAAGTGGAGATGGGTCAAATCCAACTATCTCTTTTGGATTCTCTTTTAACATTCTAAACATATAGTAACCATTATTACATCCAATATCTGCAACAACTTTTCCTTTAAGATTAAAATATTTTTTTAAAAGGTTATATTTTATGTAGCTTTTCCACTCACTATCTATAAAGACTCCAAAGATATCAAATGGACCCTTTCTCCATGGCCTCATAGCCCAAGCAACATCTTTGATATGCTCTTTTTGTTTAAAAGAAACTTCTCCTATAATCCTAATAACATCTTCAAACTCAATCTCACTAACTTTAATATCTTCAAGAGTTTTTAAAAGCTCTCTAAGCGGAGCTATATTTTTCCATTTAAGCCAAGAGAGTCTCTCTTTTTGAATTCTTTCAATATCCACAAAAATCCTTTATAATTACATTAAAGAAGTTTATAATTACACCAAAGGAGTTAGATGATAATCCATACAGCTTTATTCGCTGAAGCAAAAGAAATTATAAACTTTTTTAAATTAAAAAAGTATGAAGATAAAAACTTTTTGATCTTTTCAAACAAAAATATAGTTTTGATAGTATCAGGTATTGGAAAGATTAATGCCGCAATGACTCTATCGCATATCTTAACACTCTATCCAGAAAAAAAAGAGATAGTAAATATTGGTATAGCAGCAGGTAAAGATAGATTTAACATTGGAGAGCTTGTAAATATAAAAAAGATTATAGATTTAGAAGAGAAAAAAGTTTTTCATCTAAAAAAGATTTATGGAATAAAAAATTTAACACTTTGTACCTCTTTATATCCTCAAACAAATCCAAAAGCCGATATTGGAGATATGGAAGGAAGCGCAATCTATCAAGTTGCAAAAAAATATAAAAAAGATTTAACAATTTTTAAAATTATAAGTGACTCTTTTAATCCACAAAGTATAGAAAAAGAGAGTGTTGATAAATTGATATTAAAAAATATTAACCTAATAAACCAGTTTATTACTAATAAAAAGATAAGTCAAAAATAGATATCATTTTAAAAAATAAAAGGAGATATATGACTCTTCAAAAAAAGGCAACTCTTGTTGCAACTCTCACTGCTTCAATTTTGGCAATTATCAAACTAATCATAGGACTGCTCAGTGGCTCTACTGCAGTTTTAGCGAGTGCAATTGATTCTATTTTAGATATTTTTGTATCAATATTTAACTATTTTGCTATCCATAAAGCTGAACAAGCTCCAACTAAAAAATTCAACTATGGCCTTGGAAAGATTGAGGCTTTAGCAGCAGTTATTGAGGGAACTATAATAATATTTTCTGGTCTTTTAATATTTTATAAAGCTATTATCAATATAGTAAATCATAAAAAGTTAGAGTATTTAGATGACTCTATAATAGTTATGGTAATCTCTATAATTTTAACAGGAGCTCTTGTATATTTTTTAAATAGAGTCTATAAAAAAACAAAAAATATGGTTGTAAAATCTGATGCCCTGCATTACAAAACAGATCTATTTAGCAACTCTGCAGTACTACTCTCTTTAATAGTAGTATATTTTACAGGATTTGACTTAGTAGATGCTATATTTGGTATAGCAATTGCTATATATATCATAAAAGAGGCATATGAATTAATAAAAGATGGCGTTTTAATGCTTCTTGATGTATCTTTGGATGAGAATATTGTAAAAAAGATTGAAAAAATAATAATGAGTGAGCCTGAAGTTACAAGCTTTCACTACTTAAAAACAAGAAAAGCAGGAAATGATAACTTTGTTGATGTTCATGTTGTTTTTACACCAGATATCTCTTTAATTGATGCTCATGAAGTTTCAGATAGAATAGAAGAAAAAATTAAAAATATAGACCCTAATGCCAACTGGCATTTTACAATCCATTTAGACCCTTATAATGATGCTATGTAAGATAAACCATTTTGCTCCAAGAGCAAAGTTTCTTAAATGCTTCTATATTAAGGGTACCTTTAATAATTATATACATTCATAGCTTTTGAAGCTTTTGTGTAGACGAGGCACACCGACACAGAACTACCCATACGCAGAGGTGTAACAAAGTATGCCCAAAAGCTTTAAAAGCCCAAAGGGAAGGCAAATTTAAAGCAATCTTTGCTAAAATATTTTCTTGACTTAGCTTTGGCTAAGCCTTTAAAAATCTTTTAGCAAATCTTACCATAACTTTGCCTTCTATGATATGTGTATAATTATTAGAGGTACCCTATATTATATCAACACTTTTGGTATAATTGCCAAAAAACTATTAGGAGATTTGATGGCTGGACATAATAAATGGTCAAAAGTAAAGCATATTAAAGCAAAAGAGGATGCAAAAAAGGGTAAAGTCTTTACTAAAGCTGTAAAAGATATCATGACTGCAGTAAGAGATGGAGGACCAAATCCCGATACAAATGCTGCTTTAAGACTTGCTATTGAGAGGGCAAAAGCTGTATCTATGCCAAGTAGTAATATTAAAAGAGCTATTGATAAAGCAAGTGGAAATCTACCTGGAGTATCATATGAAGAGATGGTTTATGAAGGGTATGGTCCAGGTGGTGTTGCTATAATGGTAGAGACTTTAACAGATAATAAAAATAGAACAGTTGCTGCTGTTAGACATGCTTTTAATAAATTTAGTGGAAGTCTTGGTACAAGTGGAAGTGTTGCTTGGATGTTTGATAAAAAGGGTGTCATAACAGTTGAAAGAGGTGATAAAGATGATGAGGTTATGGAGGTAGCATTAGAAAATGGGGCAAGTGATATATTGGAGTTTGATGAAGTTTTAGTTATAGAAAGTGAGCCTGCTGATTTTAACACTCTTTTGCAAGCTATAGAGAAAACTAACGCGAAAATACTTGAGAGCAGTGTAGGACTTGTGGCAAATAATGAGATTGATGTAGATGATACTACAGCTGAGAAGGTAGAAAGACTTATAGAGATGCTTGAAGAAAATGATGATGTTCAAAATGTTTATCATAATATGAAATAGTTTTAGGTATAATAAATCTAAAGGACACCTCTAACAATTATATACATTCATAGCTTTTAAAGCTTTTGTGTAGACGAGGC
>CAJXMB010000035.1 GCA_913056105.1 uncultured Nitratiruptor sp.
CTTACCATAACTTTGCCTTCTATGATATGTATATAATTGTTAGAGGTGCCCTTAAAATTATTTGTAACTATTATATCTAAATCTCAGCACATCTTAATTACTTTTTTTGTAAAATTAACAAAAACTATATGAGGATAATTTATGGATTATAAAGAGACTCTACTTTTACCAAAAACTACATTTCCTATGAGAGGCAATCTTCCACAAAATGAGCCAAAAAGATACAAAATCTGGTTTGAAAAAGATGTTTATGAAAAGATGAAAAAAAATAGAGAGGGTAGGGATAGTTTTACACTTCATGATGGTCCTCCATATGCAAATGGGCATATCCATATAGGCCATGCTCTAAATAAAATCTTAAAAGATATAATTATTAAATATAACTATTTTAGTGGAAAAAGAGTTAGCTTTACTCCAGGATGGGATTGTCATGGGCTTCCTATAGAGCAGCAAGTTGAAAAGAAATTAGGTACAAAGAAGAAAGAGACTCTTCCTAAAACAAAGATTAGAGAGCTTTGTAGAGAGCATGCAAAAAAGTTTGTAAATATTCAAAAAGAGGAGTTTAAATCTTTAGGGGTTATTGCAGATTGGAAAAATCCATATCTAACAATGGATTTTAGATTTGAAGCAGATATATATAGAGCTTTGTGTTTGATAGCAAAAGAGGGATTATTGGTTGAGAGAAATAAACCAGTCTATTGGAGTTGGGCTGCAAAAACTGCTTTGGCAGAAGCTGAAGTAGAGTATGAAGACAGGATCTCTCCATCAATATATGTTGCCTTTAAACTAAAAGATGATGCTCTAAAAGCTATAGATGAAGATAAGGCTTCTATTATCATTTGGACAACAACTCCATGGACACTTCCTGCAAATGTAGCAGTTGCTATAAGTCCAGATGAAAAGTATGTCTTAACTCAAGATAACTATATAGTTGCTAAAAAATTATATGATAGCTTAAGAGAAAAAGGTGTTATAAAGGGTGAGATTAAAAAAGAGATAGATCCAAAAACTTTAGAAAAAACTCATGCAATTAATCCACTAAACCAAAGAGACTCCCTTATAGTTTTGGGCGAGCATGTAACAATGGATAGTGGAACAGGGGCTGTTCATACTGCTCCAGGACATGGCGAAGATGACTATAGAGTCGGTCTTAAATACTCTTTAGATGTGATAATGCCAGTAGATGATGAGGGAAGGTTTGACGAGAGTGTAGTTAGAGAAAAACTTCTTCCAAATCCTCAAGAATTTGTAGGGATGAATATATTTGATGCAAATGAGAAGATTTTAGAGCTTTTAGGAGAGGCTCTTTTGCTAAGAGAAGATATAAAACACTCATATCCACACTGTTGGAGAACACATAAACCACTTATTTTTAGAGCAACAAAGCAGTGGTTTATAGCTGTTGATAAAGCTCCAAAAGGCTTGCAAAATACTCTTAGAGAATTAGCGCTAAAAGAGATAGAAAAGACAAAATTTTATCCAGAATGGGGTAGAAATAGACTTAAATCAATGGTTGAAAATAGACCAGATTGGTGTATAAGTCGCCAAAGAGATTGGGGAGTGCCAATAGCATTTTTTAGAGATAAAAGAAGCGGTGAAGTAATATTGGATGAGAAGGTATTAAATTATATTGCTATGATTTTTGAAAAGTTTGGCACAGATGCTTGGTACTCTTTTGAGATAAAAGATCTTCTCTATCCAGGAAGTGGACTTAATCCAAATGATTTAGAAAAAGTAGAGGATATTTTAGATGTATGGTTTGATAGTGGCTCTACTTGGTATGCAGTTTTAAAGAGTAAAAGATTTGATGCAAGAGAGTATCCAGCAGATCTATATCTTGAAGGAAGCGACCAACATAGAGGTTGGTTTCAAAGCTCACTTTTAGTAAGCTCGGCCATAGAGCATAAAGCTCCATTTAAAGCTATACTTACTCACGGTTTCACTGTTGATGAAAAAGGTGAAAAGATGAGTAAGTCAAAAGGAAATGTTGTAGCTCCTCAAGATGTTGCTAAAAAGTATGGAGTAGAGATTCTTCGTCTTTGGGTTGCTTTAAGTGAGTATAAAAGTGATTTAAAGATTAGTGAAAATATCTTAAAGCAGATTGCAGAGCAGTATAGAAAACTAAGAAATACCTTTAGATTTATGCTTGCAAATATCAATGATTTAGATAGAGTTGTTGAAGAGTTTGGAGTTTTAGATAGATGGATTTTAAATAAAGCAAAAAGAGTTTTTGATGAGGTAGAAGAAAATTTTAAAGATTATGAGTTTGCAAAAGGTTTTCATCTACTCAACAATTTCATAGTAAATGATTTTAGTGGAATTTATCTTGATGTTTGTAAAGATAGACTCTATTGTGATGCATTGGATGATACTCATAGAAGAGCAAGTCAAAGTGCGATGGCTTTGATTGCAAAATCACTTTTAGGACTTATTGCTCCGGTTTTGACATATACAGCTGATGAGATTGTAGAACATGCTCCAAAGATTTTAAAAGAAGAAAAAGAGGATATCTTTGATTTTAAATATGAAAGATTAAAAGAGATTAAGAGCGATTTTGATGAAGAGTTTATGATAGAAGCAAGAAAAAAATTTAATGAGATTGTAGATAGTCTAAAAAAAGAAAAAATTATTAAAAACTCTTTAGAGCTTGTAATCTCAACTAAAAGTTCAAAAGTTTTAAATCTACCTGAAGTTGAAAGAGAGGATTGGTTTATAGTAAGTGGCGTTGATGAGAATATAGGAGAGAAGAGTTTAGGAAGCTTTGAGATAGATAAAGAAAAATTTGATATAAGATTATCAAGCTTTCATAAGTGTCCAAGATGTTGGAAGTATAAATCAAAGAGTGAAAATGGGCTTTGTGATAGATGTCAAAAGGTAGTTGATGGATCTAACTAAACCTGTGCCTAGTGAGTTTATAGTAGGTGCAATTTTGTTTTTTATCGTTTTAACACTTATTGGTATTTTTGTTGTAAAAATTTATAGGAGGAAGAGTTGATAACACTTAAAGAGGCTTTAAAATTAGATAAAGGTGAGTTAAAAGAGTTAAAAAAGGATTTGAAAAAAAAGATTGAGGAAAAAAAAGAATTAAATGCTTATATCTCTTTGGATGAGAGTTGGGATGGAGTTCCTATAGCAATAAAAGATAATATTCAAGTTGATGGATGGAGTGTAACTTGTGCAAGTAAGATTTTGCAAGGATATGTTGCTCCATATAATGCAACAGTTATAGAGAAGTTAAAAGAGGCAAATTTAGCTCCATTTGGAAGAACAAATATGGATGAGTTTGCTATGGGAAGTTCAACTGAGACAAGCTACTATGGAAAGACTCTAAATCCAAAAGATTTTAGCAGAGTTCCAGGAGGAAGTAGTGGTGGAAGTGCCGCAGCAATTGCAGCAAAGATAGCTATCGTGGCTTTAGGAAGTGATACAGGTGGAAGTATCCGACAGCCAGCTGCTTTTTGTGGAATTGTAGGAATGAAGCCAACATATGGAAGAGTTAGTAGATATGGTTTAGCAGCTTATGGAAGTAGTTTAGACCAAATTGGACCAATGACTCAAAATGTTGAAGATGCTGCTTTGCTTTATGATATCATAAGTGGATATGATCCAAAAGATAGCACAAGTGCAAATGTAAAAAAAGAGTTAGTTTCACAAAATCTAAATCCAAAGAGAAAGTTTAAAATTGGAGTTGTTCCAAACTATATAAAAGATGCAAGCAAAGATATTCAAAAAGCTTATGATAAAGCAATAGATGCTCTAAAAGAGGCTGGTCATGAGATAAAAGAGGTTAGTTTAATGGATGCAAAGTATGATATTGCAGCCTATTATATAACAGCGATGGCAGAGGCAAGTACGAATCTAAGTAGATATGATGGTGTTAGATATGGATTTAGAGCTGAAGCTAAAAATCTAAAAGAGATGTATCAAAAAACAAGAAGTGAAGGCTTTGGCGAAGAGGTTAAAAGAAGGATTTTGCTTGGAACATTTGTTTTATCAAGTGGATATTATGATGCATACTATATAAAAGCTCAAAAGGTAAGAAGCCTTATAAAAGATGAGTATAAAAAAGTTTTTGAGAGTGTAGATTTGATTTTATCTCCAGTTGCGCCAACAGTAGCGTTTGAGTTTGGCAGCAAAAAGAGTCCACTTGAGATGTATCTAAGTGATGTTTACACAATAGGGGTTAATTTAGCTGGCCTACCAGCAATTAGCTTACCCGTTGATGAGAATAGTGAAGGCCTTCCAGTTGGATTGCAACTTATTGCAAACCATTTTGATGAGCAAACTCTATTTGATGGAGCTTTAAGCCTTGAGAGAACTTTAAATAGATAAATAGATAGGAGAGAGTATGAGAATAAGAAAAAGAGCTTTAACATTTGAAGATGTGCTTTTAGTTCCAAAGCACTCTAAAGTTTTACCAAAAGAGGTGGATTTAACTACAAAACTTACAAAAAATATTGGACTAAATATCCCTTTAGTCTCTGCAGCTATGGATACTGTTACAGAACATAGAGCAGCTATTGCAATGGCAAGGCTCGGTGGAATTGGGATAATTCATAAAAATATGGATATTCAAACTCAAGTTTTAGAGATAAAGAGGGTAAAAAAGAGTGAAAGTGGAATTATAATAGACCCAATATTTGTAAATCCAGATGCATCACTATCTGATGCTGAAAGACTTATGAGTGAGTATAAGATAAGCGGGGTGCCTGTTGTTGATAAAGATAAAAAGCTACTTGGGATTTTAACAAATAGAGATTTAAGATTTGAAAAAGATTACTCTAAAAAAGTAAGTGAAGTGATGACAAAAGCTCCACTTATCACAGCAAAGCCAGGAATCACTCTTGAAGAGGCAGCAGAGATTATGAATAAACATAAGATTGAAAAGTTGCCTATCGTAGATGAAAATTACCATTTAAAAGGTCTAGTTACTATCAAAGATATACAAAAAAAGATTGATTATCCAAATGCAAATAAAGATGAGTTTGGAAGACTAAGAGTTGGAGCTGCTATTGGAGTAAATCAGCTTGATAGGGCAAAAGCTTTGGTTGAGGCTGGAGTTGATGTTTTGGTTTTGGACTCTGCTCATGGACACTCTCAAGGCATAATTGATACTTTAAAGGCTATAAAAGACTCTTTAGATATTGATGTAATAGCTGGAAATGTTGCAACAGCTGAAGCAACTGCTGATTTGATAGAGGCTGGAGCAGATGCAGTTAAGGTTGGGATAGGTCCAGGAAGTATTTGTACTACAAGGATTGTTGCAGGAGTTGGAGTACCTCAAATTAGTGCAATTGATGAGTGTGCAAATGTTGCAAAAGAGTATGGAGTACCTATTATTGCTGATGGAGGGATAAAATATTCTGGAGATGTTGCAAAAGCTTTAGCGGTTGGTGCAAATTCGGTAATGATTGGAAGTTTGTTAGCTGGAACAGAAGAGAGTCCAGGCGAAGTTATAATGTATCAAGGAAGGCAGTATAAAACCTATAGAGGCATGGGAAGTATTGGAGCTATGACAAAGGGAAGTACTGATAGATATTTTCAAGAAGGAACAGCAGCAGATAAGCTTGTGCCAGAGGGAATTGAAGGGATGGTTCCATATAGAGGAAAGATTGCAAATGTTATTCATCAGTTAATTGGTGGTCTTAGGTCTTCTATGGGATATCTTGGTGCAAAAGATATAGATGCTTTTCAAGAGAGAGCTGAGTTTGTAGAGATAACATCAGCAGGACTTAAAGAGTCTCATGTGCATGATGTTACAATTACAAAAGAGGCGCCAAACTATCACATATAGAGGATATATTTGAAAATCAGTACAAAAAAGGCAAAATTTACAAATCCACTCTATTTAGAGAGTGGAAGGATTTTAGAGCCATATGATATTGTTTATGAGACATATGGTGCTTTAAATGAAAAAAAAGATAATGTTATATTGGTTTGTCATGCTCTAAGCGGCTCTCACCATGCGGCAGGTTGGTATAAAGGGGATAGAAAGCCAGGATGGTGGGACTCTTTGATTGGCGATGGTAAAGCTATAGATACAAAAAAGTTTTTTGTAATATGTACAAATGTTATAGGTAGCTGCTTTGGCTCAACTGGACCTATGTCAAAAATGTATCCCACAAATGAGCCATATAGACTAAAATTTCCTGTGGTTACTATCAAAGATATGGTAAAGGCTCAAAAGATACTTCTATCAAAGCTTGGCATAGATAGAGTTTATGCAGTTATTGGTGGCTCAATGGGAGGGATGCAAGCTCTTAGATTTGCAGTTGATTATCCAGGATTTGCAAAAAAAGTTATTGCTTTAGCTACAACTCATGCAACAAGACCTTGGGTTATAGCGTTTAATAAAGTAGCTCAAGAGGCAATTTTAAAAGATCCAAATTTTAAAAATGGAGACTATGATCCAAAAGAGATAAGAGAAAATGGATTAAATGGGCTCGCAATTGGCAGAATGGCTGGACACATAAGCTATCTTAGCCACTACTCAATGGATAGAAAATTTGGAAGAGATTATGTAACAAATGAGGGTCTTTATGAGCTTTTTGGAAGGTTTGAGGTAGAGAGATACCTTGAATATAATGGATATAACTTTTCAAAGTTTTTTGACCCATTAAGTTATCTATATATAACAAAAGCTATAAATATATTTGATTTAAGCAGAGGTTTTGATTCACTTCAAGAGGCTTTAGAGGTTGTAAAATCTAAACTATATCTGATTGGGTTTGAAAAAGATTTGCTATTTTTACCAGAAGAGTTAAAAGAGGTTAAAGAGGCTATGAGGGATATAGGAAAAGATGATTTGGTAGAGTATTATGAGGTAAAAAGTGATTATGGTCATGATGCCTTTTTGGTTGAAGTTGATAAGTTTAGCGATTACATAAATGCAATTTTAGAAGGGAATAGATGAAAAGTAGCGATTTTGAAAAGAAAATTGAAGAGGCAAAAAAGATGTTAAATGAATTGATGAATCCTGAGATTACTTTGCAAAAGAGTGTAATGCTCTATAAAGAAGGGATAAAAGCTTTAAAAGAGGCTGGGAAGATGTTAGAAGAGGCAAAGCTTGAGATAGAAGAGATTGAAAAAGGGCAAAAGTAGTTTTATGAAGATAGCTGTTTTACAATCTGCATATATTGGTATAAACTATAATAGATTGGATTACTATATTAGAGCTTGTAAACTAAAAGATGTAAAAGTTGTACTTTTAGGAGAGTATGTTTTAAATAGATTTTTTAAAGAGTTAGAAAAGACTCCGCTAAATATGATAAAAGAGCAAAGTCTGTATCAAATAAAGATTGTAAAGAGTCTATCAAGAAAATATAACATAACAATAGTTGCTCCAATAGTAACTGTTCAAAAAGATAGTCCATTTAAAAAGATTGGTATATTTTTTCCAAATAAAACCCGCTATTATACGCAGCAAATCCTAATAGATTATAAACATTGGAATGAGAAAAGATATTTTTCAAATAGTGTAGAGTGCTTAAACTCGCCTTATACATTTGTAATGGATGGATTTAAATTTGGAGTTATTGGAGGCTTTGAATTACATTTTAACTACTTTTTTGATGAGTTTATGAAAAAAAATGTAGATGTGGTGCTTTTACCTACTGTTTCAACTTTTGATTCAAACCAAAGATGGAAAGAGTTAATAAAATCAAGAGCATTTTTAGGCAATTTTTATATTTTAAGAGCAAATAGGATAGGTGAATTTAGCGATAAAAATATTAAATGGGTTTTTTATGGTGAGAGTATGTGTGTAAATCCAAATGGTGAAGTTGAGTCAATTTTGAGTAACAATGAAGAGCTTTTGGTTTGTGAAATTGATAAAGAGTATATAAAGATATGTAAAAAAGCTTGGGGATTCAAAAGAGCTCTTTTAAATAGATGTGAATAATAACTATGAAAGAGTATTTCAAAAGACAGATAGAGCTTTGGGGAGAAGATACTCAAAACTCTTTGGTTGATAAAAAGGTTGCAATAATAGGTTGTGGTGGTCTTGGAAGTTCAGTTGGAATTGCCCTTGGAAGTAGCGGGATAGGTAGTCTCTATTTAGTTGATTTTGATAGAGTCTCAACACATAATATCCATAGGCAGATAGCTTTTGAAATAGATGATGAAGGAAAATATAAAGCAGAGGTTTTAGCAAATTTGATAGAAAAGAGATGCCCATTTGTAAAAGCAACTCCTTTTGTAAAAAGTTTTGATGAGTTTAAAAAAGAGAAAATCGATTTTGATTTGATTATAGATTGTACTGATAATCTTGAGACAAGAGCAAAAATAGATGAGTTTAGCAAAAAGACAGGAGTTCCTTGGATATATGGAAGTGTTGAAAAATTTAATGGACAGGTATGCTTTTTTGACAAAAGTAGTTTTAAAGCTTTTAAGATAACCAATAAAACTCCAGCAGGAATTGCTGCCCCTATGGTTATGATGATAGCCTCTTTTGAAGCAAATATAGCTATTAGATATCTAACAGGACTTAGTGTTGATAAAGATAGACTCTACTATCTATATTTTAATAGTTTAGGAGAGCTAATAGTGCAAAAGTTTAAGATGCCAAAGGATTAAGATGAATCTAAAAAAGTATCCATTTGAGAGATTAAATGAGTTATTAAAAGATATAAAACCAAATGAGAATTTCTATCCAATGACTCTAACTATAGGAGAGCCGCAGTTTGAAACTCCAAAATTTATACAAGATGAGCTTTGTAAAAACGCTAATCTACTTAAAAAGTATCCAAAAAGCAGTGGAGAGGATATTTTAAAAAGCTCAATTTTAGGATTTATAAAAAGAAGATTTAACATTGATTTGAAAAAAGAGAATATTATTCCAACTTTTGGCACAAGAGAAACTCTTTTTAATTTTCCACAATTTTTACTACACGATAAAGATAATCCTAAAATGGCTTTTACAAACCCATTTTATCAAATATATGAAGGCTCAGCCATTGCTTCAAAAGCAAAAATAGAGTATCTAAATCTAACAAAAGAGAGTAGTTTTAAGCCAGTAATTGATGAAAAGATTTTAAAAGATGTTAATTTGGTTATCATAAACTCTCCAAACAATCCAACTGCTTCAGTTTTGGAAAAAGATGAGTTAAAGAAATGGGTAAAGATGGCACTAAAATATGATTTTGTATTGTTAAATGATGAGTGTTATAGTGAGATTTACACTGAGAGTGCTCCGCCATCTTTGCTTGAGGCAAGTTTGGAAGTTGGAAATAGTAGCTTTAAAAATATTTTAGTTGTAAACTCTATATCAAAAAGAAGCTCTGCTCCAGGACTTAGAAGTGGTTTTATAGCTGGAGATGAAAAAATTTTAAAAGAGTATATGAGATATAGAACATATGTTGGGTGCGCATCCCCTTTGCCTCTTCAGATGGCTGCAGCAAAAGCATGGAGTGATGATATGCATGTAACGGAGTTTAGAGATAGATATAGAAAAAATTTTAGATTAGCAAAAGAGATTTTAGGTATTTTGCCACCAAAAGCAACATTTTATCTCTGGCTTGAGGTTGGAGATGGTGAAGAGTTTACAAAAGGTTTATATCAAGAGTATAACCTAAAAGTCCTACCGGGCTCATTTTTAGGAAGAGATATAGCTAAAGAGTTTGTAAGAGTGGCACTTGTTTATGATGAAAAAGATACAAAAGAGGCATTAGAGAGAATTAAAGAGTTTTGGGAGAGATTTAATGGATAAAGATTTAGATAAATTAAAAGAGGATAAAGAGTTTTTAAAAGAGTTAGAGGAAAAAAGAGATGAAGCTTTAAAAAAGGGCGATATTGTTTTACTTTATGATGTTTTAGATACATATCTTCTTTTAGATAGAGATGATGATATAGATACTATTTATCAAAAGATTTTAGAGATTGCTTTTGATAGATTGGCTGATATGCTAACAAAAGGGGAGGTTTTTAATCTATCAAATGAAGAGGATTTACAAGTTGCAAGAGCCATATATGAGCATGCGCTTGAGAGATGGAATAGAAATGATTTTAAAGGCTCAAATGAGCTATTTTTGATACTCTCATACATAATTTTAGATGAAAAGATACAAGAGGGGATGTTTTTAGCTCTCGGAGCTACAGCTAAAAAGATATCTTTAGATGAGTTTATAAATAGTTTTATAGATGTTAAAAATTTGGATGAAAATAGTCTATTTTTTGATAGATTTACAAAAAAGGCTAAAGATTTTTTAGAAGATGAGAAAGATTTGATAAATAAAGAGTTAAAAAAGATTCAAAAGATAGCCAAAGGAGCTAAGTGAAGATACATTTTATAGGTATTGGCGGGATTGGCCTTAGTGGGTTAGCGAAATTTTTACATTTTCAAGGACACAAAATTAGCGGCTCAGATATCTATGAAACACCTTTGACTAAATCTTTAAGAGATATTGGAATAGAGGTTTTTACTCCACAAAAGAGAGAAAATATTAAAGATGTAGATTTAGTAATCTACTCTGCAGCTATAAAAAAGACAAATGTTGAACTAATTGAAGCTAAAAAAAGGGGCATAAAGACTCTATCAAGAAGAGAGGCCTTGCCTTTTATTTTAAAAGATAAAAAGGTATATTCAGTAGCAGGAGCTCACGGAAAGAGTACAACAAGTGCCATATTAGCCTCCATCTTAAAAGATGCAAATGCTATAATAGGGGCAAAATCAAAAGATTTTAAATCCAATGTTAGATTCAATAAAAATAGCGATATTTTAGTATTTGAAGCAGATGAGAGTGATGCAAGCTTTTTAAATAGTAATCCATATGTTGGAATTGTTACAAATACAGAACCAGAGCATATGGAGTTTTATAATCACAATTTAGAGCTTTTTTATGATGCATATAAAAAGTTTTTAAAAATTTCAAAAATTAGAGTGATAAATGAGGATGACCCTTTTTTGAAAAATATCGATTTAGAAGCTATTAGACTAAATCCAAAAGATGATATAAAGATAAAGAGATACTTTTTAAAAGATGATGAGCCATATATTAGGTTTGAGCTTAGAGATTTTGGGGAGTTTGATGTTTGGGGATTTGGAGAACATGTAGCATTGGATGCTTCTCTTGCAATACTTGCAGCTATGAATGAGTTAGCTCTTGAAGAGATAAAAGAGAATATTAAAAACTATAGAGGAATTGAGAAGAGATTTGATATCGTTCAAAAAGGGGAGTCTTTTATAGTTATAGATGATTATGGACACCATCCAACTGAGATAGAGGCAACTTTACAATCTTTAAAAGAGTATGCAAAGCTAAAAAATCTAAAAGATATTGTAGCTATTTGGCAGCCACATAAATATTCAAGAACTATTGATAATTTAGATAGATTCAAAGAGTGTTTTAAAGATAGCTCAAAGCTTGTAATTTTACCAGTTTGGAGTGCAGGAGAAGAGAGAGTAGAGATTGATTTTAAAGAGCATTTTAAAAGATATAATCCTATTTTTGCAGATTTTGTTAAAAGAGATGATAAAGAGATAGTTTTAATCAAAGATAAAAAAGAGATTGCAAAAATTGAGAATGGATTGGTTGTTGGATTTGGAGCAGGGGATATCACATATCAATTAAGAGGATTTTTACCAAAAAGATGAGACTGTTAAAAGCGTTAGATTTAGTTGATTTTATAGATGGTTTCAAATCTTTTTTAGCTAGAGATAAAGAGATTTATATTGAAGGTGATATAAAGCTTCACTTTTTGTATATAAATGAGTTAAAAAAGTATGAATTCAAAGCTCCTCCTGAGGTAAAAAATTTAGATAAAGAGATACTACATATAAAAAAGCAAGGTATTTTAACTCTTTTAGAGATTTTTGAGTTTGTAAAGATTATTAGATACTTTTTGTATCTAAAAAGAGTTAAATTTGAAGGTAAGATAAAAGAGTTTATTGATAGTGTTGAGATAAGAGATGAGATAAGAGAGGTAGAAGAGTTTTTTGATGAGAAGGGTAATTTAAAAGCAAGTATAGATGATAGACTTGCCTCTTTGCAAAAAGCACTGTCTCAAAACAAAGAGGAGATTTTAAGAAAGCTTCAAGGACTCTTAAACTCCAGAAAGCTTCAAGGACTTTTGGTTGATAGACAGGTTCACTATATAAATGAGGAAGAGGCTTTGCTACTTAGAGCTGGATTTAATCATGTCTTAAAAGGAAGCATTGTTGGAAGAAGCAGTTCAGGATTTTTTTATGTAGTACCAGAGGCTATATCTAAACTAAAAGAGAAAGAAGCTTCAATCATTAGTCAAATAGAAGAGATAAAGGTAGAGTGGGCAAAAAAGATTTGTAGTAGATTTTTAAAGTGGATAAAGTTTATTGAGTTTATAAATAGGGCTTTTGATAGGTTTGACCACTATCAAGCAAGAGTAAATTTTGCAAAATCTAAAAATCTTGAGTTTATTTTGCCAAAAAGCGATAAAAAGATTATCTTAAAAGATTTTATCCATCCAGCTCTTTCAAATCCAAAGCCAGTTAGTGTTGATTTTAGTAAAAAAGTTTTAATCATAACTGGGGTAAATGCTGGTGGTAAAACAATGCTTTTAAAGTCAATTTTATCATCTGTATATTTAGCAAAATATCTAATCCCTATGAGGCTAGATACAAAGGGCTCTCATATAGGAAATTTTAAAGAGATTATCTCTATCATTGAAGATCCTCAAAATGTAAAAAATGATATATCAACTTTTGCAGGAAGAGTTTTTGAGTTTAGTAAGCTTTTTCAAAAAAGAGATGTTTTAGTAGGAGTTGATGAGATTGAACTTGGAACAGATAGTGATGAGGCAGCATCTCTTTTTAAGGTGATTTTAGAAGATTTAATGAGAAGAGATATAAAAGTAGCTATAACAACTCACCATAAAAGGCTTGCCTCTTTGATGGCATATTTTGATGAGGTTGAGTTAGTTGCAGCGATTTATGATGAGAAAAAAGCTGCTCCAACATATGAGTTTTTGCAAGGAATTATTGGAAAAAGTTATGCATTTGAGACAGCAAAAAGATATGGAATACCTCTAAATATTGTCCAAAAAGCAATCAAAGAGTATGGAAAAGATCAAGAAAAACTAAGTGAATTGATTGAAAGAGGAAGTGAGCTTGAAAGAGAACTAAGAGCAAAAAAAAGAGAGCTTGAGGAAAAAATTGAAAAAGTTGATAGATTAAAAAAAGATTTAGAAGAAAAAAGAGAGTCAATTTTTAATGAATTAAAAGAGGAAAAAAGCAGATTATCAAAAATTTTTAATGAGGCAATAAATGAGGCAAAAGCAGCTATAAAAGCAAAAGAGAAAAAAGAGGCACATAGACTTTTAAACAAAGCTCACCAAAAAGCAAAAGAAGCAAAAGTTAAAGAGAAAAAGATTTCAAAAGAGATAAAAGTTGGAGATAGTGTTAAATATAGAAAAAATAGAGGAGTTGTTGTAGGTTTAAAAGGTAAAGAAGCATTTGTTGATTTTGAAGGTATAAAGATGAGAGTTGCTTTAAATGAGCTAAAAAAGGTAGAGCCTATAAAAAGAAAAGAGCCTTTAAAAATAAAAGTTTCTAAGCCTAAAAAGGTTTCATTAAAACTTGATTTGCATGGATTAAGAGTTGATGAAGCTCTTGAGAGATGTGATAAGTTTATCTCCGATGCCTTGATGACAGGATTTGATGAGGTTTTGATATATCATGGCATTGGGAGTGGAAAGTTAGCTGCTGCTGTTAGAGAGTTTTTAAAAAATCATCCAAAAGTAAAATCTTTTAGTGATGCGCCTGCAAATATGGGTGGATTTGGAGCAACAGTTGTAAAACTTTGATGCTATTTTGTAGTCTTTAAAAGCCCTTAATTATTTTTACACCTATTCATCTCTTCTTTATTTAAAGCTTTTCCAACACAAATTTTTGTTTTTTCTAATCTTTTGATATCTCTTTGTAATATATTTTTATAGTAACTTATTGGAAATTCAGTGC
>CAJXMB010000036.1 GCA_913056105.1 uncultured Nitratiruptor sp.
GCCTCGTCTACACAAAAGCTTTAAAAGCTATGAATGTATATAATTGTTAGAGTTGCCCTTAAAGAGGAGATTTGATGCAAAAGATTCTGCTTTTAGAAGATGATTTAAATCTTAGTGAAACTATAAAAGAGTATTTAGAAGATGAAGGGCATGAAGTAGATAGTGCTTATACTTCAGATGAAGCGATAGAAAAAATCTATGAAAAAAATTATGATATTTTACTTTTGGATGTTATGGTTCCAGGGATTAATGGTTTTGAACTACTAAAAAAAGTAAAAGAGGAAAAAGATATTCCGGCCATCTTTATCACCTCTTTAAACTCTGTAGAGGATTTAGAAAAGGGGTATAAAAGTGGATGTGATGACTATATAAGAAAACCTTTTGCTCTAAAAGAGTTAAAACTTAGAATTGAGGCAATCTTAAAAAGAGAGTTTGATAGTAAAGAGTTTATGATAAAAATAGATAATAATTTTAGTTTTGATATTCAAAATCTTGAATTACATAAAAAAGATGAGATTATCCCTTTACATCAAAAAGAGAAAAACCTTTTAAAGCTATTTTTAAAAAATAAAAATAGAGTAATATCACACGAAGAGATTTACAGTAATCTTTGGGATTATGATGAAACTCCAAGCGATACCTCTCTTAGAACCTATATAAAAAATCTAAGAAAAGTCCTTGGAAAAGAGAGAATTGTAAGTGTAAAAAAGTATGGGTACAAGTTTATTACCGAGTGAGAAGAAGTCTTTAAAATCTTTTCTATTTCTATATATTGTTTTATCTATTATTATCCTTGTGTTGGGCTCAATGCTATATTATAATTTTCAAAAAGATTTAATGTTTTCAAATCTTAGACCAAAACTAAATGATTATGCAAAAAGCGTAACAAATAGATTAAGACAGATGCATAATAGCTTAGGAGAGGATCTGTATTATCCAAGATTTTCAAATTTTAAATCGGCCATATATGATGCTGATTTTGACAAGATATTCTCTTTGATAAAAAATGAAAATATAAAATTTGATAAAGAGATAAGAAAAGTTGGTAAAAAAATCCATTTTATAAAAGTATTGGATGAGTACTATTTGGGAACAAAGTATTTAGTTATAGAGATAGATGATGATGAAAAGTGGCTAAATGAGGCTTTTAAAAATATAACTCTTTTTGGATCAATATATCTACTATTTATGGGATTTATAGGCTACTTTTTAACAAGACTCTTTTTAAAACCTATGAAAAATAGCTATATGCTTTTAGATAACTTTATCAAGGATACTACACATGAGCTAAATACCCCTATTAGTGCAATACTTGCAAATATTGAAACTATTGATAAAACAAAACTTGATGAAAAACTCCAAAAAAAGATAAATCGCATAGAGATAGCAGCAAGAACCATATCAAATCTATATCAAGATTTAACCTACCTTCTTTTAGATAAAAAGATAAATTCAAAAATCCAAAAATTAAATTTAAAAGCCTTGATAAAGCAGAGAGTAAATTACTTTAATATTTTAGCTAAATCAAAAAGAGTCAGCTTTATACTAAATTTAGATGAAAATGTTTATATCAATGCAGATGCCAAAAAAATCTCTAAACTTTTAGACAATCTAATCTCAAATGCGATTAAGTATAATAGAGTTGGTGGTAAAATCTATATAACTTTAAAAGATAGATATTTAAGCATTAAAGATACAGGAGTTGGAATATCAAAAGAGAATATCAATGAGATATTTGATAGATTTAAAAGATTTAATAAAAGCGAGGGTGGATTTGGAATAGGTTTAAATATAGTCTATATGATTGCTAAGGAGTTTAATATAGATATAGATATAAGATCAAAAGAGAAAATCGGAACTGAGGTTATCTTAAGATGGTAAAAGTTTTTATTACAATAGTACTTTTAATTGCTATATCTTTTGGGAATGTTTATGAAAAAAACTGTGTTAAATGTCACAAAAATGGCCCATCTTTAAAAAAGATATATTTTGATTATCTATTAAAATATAGTAGTGAAAAAAGAGTAAAAAGAGCTATGATTGATTTTTTAAAAAATCCAACTATTAAAAATTCAATCATGCCAAAAAGTTATATTAAAAAGTATGGCGTCAAGAAAAAAACTAAACTTTCTGATACAAAATTAAAAGAAGCTATAGATATTTATTGGAAAAAATTCACTATCAAAGGTAAAATTAAATAATTTTTGATACAATTATTTCACAATTATTTCACAATTGTGCAGTAAAATTCTTTTACTAACCAAAAAGGAGGAAAAAGGAGGATATATGAAGAAGTTTATGGCGCTGATTTTAACAGCAATGTTGGGTGTTAGTTTTGTAGGTACAGCTGCTTTTGCAAGTGCATCAAAAGGTAAGAGAATATACCAAAAGAAACTTAAAAAAGTATGCGGATTTAATGGTGGAAAATTTGCTGCAAAGCATACTCAAGATGAGTGGGAAGAGATATATGAAGATGGCAAATTTGAAGATGAGATTATAAAAATTTGTCCAAAAGTTAAAAAAGGATACCTAAAGAAAAGTTGGCTAAAGCATATCTACGATTTTTCATATAAATATGCAAGTGATAGCGGAAACGTTCCAAGTTGTTAATCAAATCAATTAAAAGGAGATAATATGAAAAAAATTGCAATTTTAGGATTGGTAGCAGCAGGTGCTATTAGTTTAATGGCAGCTGATGGAGCAGCTTTGTTTAAAAAATGTGCAGGATGCCATGGAGCAAAAGCCCAAAAGAAAGCTCTTGGAAAATCTGAAGTTATTGCAGGTTGGGATAAAGCAAAAATTGTTGAAGCTTTAAAAGGGTACAAAGCTGGAAAAAGAAATGTTCACGGAATGGGCGCTGTGATGAAAGGTCAAGCTGCTACTCTTAGTGATGCTGATATTGAAGCAGTAGCAGACTACATCTCTAAACTTAAATAAAACAAGTTTAATACTAAAATAGTTAAAATCCCAGCCGTCCTTTGCGGTTGGGTAGTTTTACAATCTTCTATCTACTCTCCAATCTAAGTTTTCCCAATCTCTTTAAATTTTTTTAAAATATCTTCCATCATAAATTTTTTTATTGTAAAATAGCTTAAAAAGGATTTGTCATGGAAAATTTTAGTGTGGAAGAGGTTTATAAATCTTTCAAAATTACTGATGAAAAGAGACCATTTAAAACTTGGATAAAATCTAAAAAGAGAAAGAGAAAAACAGCTCAAAAAAAGAGAAAAATATCTAAAAAAGATGGTCATATTGATATGTTTGTTTGATATAATTTAAAAAATTTTTAAAGGATATACATGGGAAAAGTTTTGATAATTGGTGCAGGAGGAGTTGGAAGAGTTGTTGCACATAAATGTGCTCTAAATAGTGATGTTTTTAGTGATATCACTTTAGCAAGCAGAACTCTTAGTAAATGCGAAGAGATAAAACAAGAGATTAAAAATAAAACCAATATAGATATTGATGTTGCAAAAGTTGATGCCGATAATTTAAATGAGTTAATTGACTTAATTAACTTAGTAAAACCTGATGTTGTTATAAATGTTGCCCTTCCTTATCAAGATTTAACCATAATGCAAGCTTGTTTAGAAACAAAAACTAACTATCTTGATACTGCAAACTATGAGCATCCAGACAGTGCTAAGTTTGAGTATAAAGAGCAGTGGGCTTTTGATGAGCCGTATAAAGAGAGAGACATAATGGGACTTCTTGGAAGTGGATTTGACCCTGGTGTTACAAATGTATTTGTAGCTTATGCTCAAAAACACTATTTTGATGAGATTTATTATATTGATATTCTTGATTGTAATGCAGGAGATCATGGATACCCTTTTGCTACAAATTTCAACCCAGAAATCAACATAAGAGAGGTTAATTCAAACGGAAGATATTGGGAAAATGGAAAATGGATTGAGACCAAACCAATGGAGATAAAAATGGTTTGGGATTATCCTAAAATTGGTCCAAAAGATAGCTATCTTCTTTATCATGAAGAAGAAGAGTCTTTAGTTAAAAACATAAAAGGATTAAAAAGGATTAGATTTTGGATGACTTTTAGCCAAAACTATCTAACGCACCTAAAAGTTTTAGACAATGTTGGCTTAACAAGAATTGATAAGATAAAAGTAGATGGATGTGAAGTTGTCCCACTACATCTATTAAAAGCTCTACTTCCAGACCCAGCAAGCTTAGGTGCAAGAACAAAAGGAAAAACAAATATTGGTGTAGTTTGTGAAGGGATAAAGAATGGAAAAAGAAGAAAAATTTATATCTATAATATTTGTGACCATCAAGAGGCTTACAAAGAGGTTTATAGCCAATGTGTAAGTTATACAACAGGAGTTCCAGCGATGATTGGAGCTAAGATGATAGTTACTAAAAAGTGGTTTAAACCAGGAGTATGGAATATAGAAGAGTTTGACCCAGACCCATTTATGGAAGAGTTAAACAAACAAGGACTCCCTTGGAATGTTTTAGAAATGAATCTAAATGAGACAAGAGAGGTAAAGTGAAAATAAAAAGAGTTAGCAAAATTGAGAGTATATTAGATAAGGTTAAAACTCCATCATACATTTGCGAAGAACACCTTTTAGAAGAGAATTTAAAACTACTTAAATACATAAAAGAGCAAAGTGGAGCAAAAATTTTAGTTGCTCTAAAAGGCTTTGCTATGTGGAGCACTTTTGATTTAGTTAGGAAATATCTCGATGGAGCAACTGCAAGTGGTCTTTGGGAGGCAAGGCTATCTTTTGAAGAGTTAAAAAAAGAGACTCATACATACTCTCCAGCTTTTAAAGAAGAAGATATTTTCTATATAGCAAAAATTTCTGATCATATTATTTTTAACTCTTTTAATCAACTTAAAAAATATAAAAAGATTGCTAAAGATATAAATCCAAACATCTCAATAGGAATTAGAGTAAATCCAGAGTACTCATCAGCTCCAGTTGATTTGTATAACCCTTGTGGAGCATTTAGCAGGCTTGGAGTAACAAAGAGTGAGTTTAAAAAAGAAGAATTTGATGATGAGATTGAGGGACTACATTTTCATGCACTTTGCGAAGAGAGTGCTAACTCTTTAGAAAAGGTTTTAAAAGTATTTGAAGAGAAGTTTAAAGAGTATATTCCAAAGTGCAAATGGATAAATTTTGGTGGGGGACACCATATAACAAGAGATGATTATGATGTTGAAAAACTAATAGATTTGATAAAGAAATTTAAAAAAAGATATGAAGTTGAAGTATATTTAGAGCCAGGTGAGGCTGTAGGATGGCAAAGCGGAGTATTAGTTGCAGAGGTTGTAGATATAGTCCATAATAAAATGGATATAGCAATACTTGATACATCAGCTGAAACTCATATGCCCGATGTCTTAGCAATGCCATATAGACCAGAGGTTAGAGGAGCAGCAAAACCTTTTGAAAAGCCATATACATATAGACTTGGTGGAAATAGCTGTTTGGCTGGAGATATCATAGGAGATTATAGTTTTGATGAGCCTTTAAAAATTGGCCAAAAGCTAATCTTTGAAGATATGATTCACTACACTTTTGTAAAAAATACAACTTTTAATGGCATACAGCTTCCATCTTTGGCAATTTTAAAAAAAGATGGTAGTTTAAAAGTCGTAAAAGAGTTTACATACGAAGATTTTAAAAATAGACTCTCATGAAAAAAGAGGAAAAATATAAAAGATTAAAATATATAAGAGAGCTTGAAAAATTTACAAATAGAGTTGTTAATTTTTTAAACAAAGAAAATCTCTCAAAAGAGGAGTTTAGCAACTATATAGATAAAATATTTAAAAATTTAGAAGATATTCAAAAGGTATATTTGCAAAGTGAATATCTTTTAACATTAGAAAAGTTTGTTGAAAAGGTAGCCAACCTACCAAATTCAAATAAAAATATAGATGAGATAAAAAGTGAAACATTGCATCAAGCAAATAGGCTTAGAAAACTAAAAAGAGTAAAAAGCTATAAAAAGAGTAAACATAGATTCAAAGAGGAGTAATCCTCTTTGATTAGATTTTTCCATCCAAATGGTCAGCTAATCTTTGAAGTTTTACTCTGTATGCATCATAATCAAAATCTTTAACTCTTGCAACACCATCTTCGACTGCTGCTTTAGCAACTGCAGATGAAACATATACAAGAACTCTTCTATCAAATGGTGAAGGGATAATATAATCTGGACCAAAAGTCATATCATCGCCTCTATTGTGAGCTTTTTTTACATGTTCTGGAACCTCTTCTCTTGCAAGTTCCGCCAAAGCTCTTGCTGCTGCCATCTTCATATTTTCTGTAATCTTTCTTGCTCTAACATCAAGAGCTCCTCTAAATATTTGAGGAAAACCTAAAACATTATTTACTTGATTTGGAAAGTCACTTCTTCCTGTTCCAATAATAATATCAGCTCTAGCCTCTTTTGCTACTGATGGAAGGATTTCTGGTTCTGGATTTGCGCAAGCAAAGATTATTGGATTTGTATCTGTCATAGTTTTTACCATTTCTGGAGTTATCATATTCCCTTTTGACAGGCCTAAAACCATATCTGCACCCTTCATTGCATCTTCAAGAGTTCTATCTTCTGTATCAATTGCAAATTTTTGTTTATATTTGTTTAAATCAGTTCTTCCTGTATGAATTACACCTTTAGAGTCAAGCATTACAATATTTTTAACTCCAAGATTTCTATACATTGAAGCACAAGCTATTCCCGCTGCTCCTGCACCTATAACAACAACTTTGATATCTTCTGGTTTTTTACCACTCATCTCAAGAACATTTATAAGACCTGCTGTTGTAATAACTGCAGTTCCATGTTGGTCATCATGAAAAACTGGAACATCACAAATCTCTTTTAATCTCTCTTCAATTTCAAAACATCTTGGGGCTGAAATATCCTCAAGGTTTACTCCACCAAAACTGTCTGCCATAGATGATACAATTTTGATAATCTCTTCTGTATCTTTTGTATTTAACTCAATATCAACTGCATCGACATTTGCAAACTTTTTAAACAAAACACACTTTCCTTCCATAACAGGCTTTCCTGCAACTTGCCCTATATCTCCAAGTCCCAAAACTGCAGTACTATCAGTAATAACGGCAACTAAATTACCTTTATTTGTGTAATCATACGCTTTGTCTATATCTTTTTCTATCTCAAGACAAGGATATGCAACGCCTGGAGTGTATGCTATTGCTAACTCTTCTTGAGTTTCACAAGGCTTTGTAACCAAAGTTCCAATCTTTCCATTTGTATCAAACTCATCTCTTGCCATATGATATTTTAGACACTCTTCTTTATTCATTTTCATCCTTTCTTATTGTGATTAATTTTAAATATACTAATTATTTCATAATTTTTCTATATTTTACTTAAATTAGCTTTTATAAAATAGTTTTTAGTGGCTTTTAACCCTTGCAACTCTATACTTCTATTCAAAAAGTAACAAAAGGGAAAATTATGGATAAAGAGAAAGCAATAAGTGAGTTTAAAAAGTATGAAGAGATGAGATTAAAAATGTATGACTATTTTGATAATCTAATATCAAAAGATGAAAAAGGAGTTTATGATTTTAAAAAAGCAAAAGATGTAGATATAAAAGAGGTTTTTGAGATGTTTTGCAAGCTTGATTATCAAGCAAGAAAGATTAGAGGTATTGCAGTAAATTGTTTAGATGTAAAGGTTGAATAGTTAAGGACCTTTAAATATAGTTTAACACCTCTTTTAAATCTTTCTTTTCTATTATTATATTTGCCTCTTTTTTAAGTATATCTTTTGCACAAAATGCTATCTTTTTATCTGCATACTTAAACATACTTCTATCATTTGCACCATCACCAACTGCAATAGTATCTTTTTTCTCTATACCTAAAAGATTTTGAAGCCTTTGAAGCATATCTCCTTTAGAAAAATCAAACATCATATCTCCACCAACAAGTCCTGTTAATCTTCCATTTTTTGAGTGAAGAATATTTGAAAAGTCTGCATCAAATCCCAAAACCTCTCTTGCATAACTTGTAGCATCTCTAAATCCCCCACTAAAAACTACAACTTTATAGCCTCTTTTTTTAAGCTCTTTAATACTCTCTTTTGCTCCATTCATAAATGGCAGATTTTGACAAATCTTTTTAACTTTTTTAACCTCTAAGCCTTCAAGTAGCTTTACTCTCGTAGTTAATGATTCAAAAAAATCAAGCTCTCCTCTCATTGCCATCTCTGTAATTGCTGCAACTTTCTCTTTTAGCCCAAGAGCTTCTGCCAAAAAATCTATAGTCTCTCCATCCATCAATGTAGAATCAAAATCAAATACACAAAGTTTCATAAAAACTCCAAAATAGTTTTTGCTATAATACCAAAAATTCAAAAAAGAGCTAAATAAGAGGATTTAATGTTTGAATCGTTTATAAAAAAGTTAAGAGAAAAAAGTTTTATTACGCTTGAGACTACACCAATGCATCTTCCAACAATTGAGCCTATTGTTGATAAAATTGAAAGCTTTGGTTTAGAAAAGTTAGTTGATGGCTTTACAACTACCGACAATCCATTAGCAAGATTGAAGTACAACTCAATTTTAGCTTCTATTAGACTTCAACAAAAGTTTAAAAAACCTACAATTGCAACAATGAGCATGAGAGATAGAAACAAAATTGCTCTTCAATCAGACTTACTTGGAGCAAACGATTTTGATATAAGAGCGATTTTAGCTCTAACTGGAGATAGTGCAAAAATAAGCGACCAGCCAAATGCTAAAGGAGTTTTTGAGGGAGATAGCACGCTTTTACTTGAAATTATAAAATGTTTTAATGCAGGGATTGATTATAGCGGAAAACCTTTTAAGATAAAACCAAAAAGAATCTATCCATTTGCAGTTAGCAATGCTTTTGCTAAAAATAGAAAAACTTTAGAAAAAAAGTTTAAAAAAAAGATTGAGAATGGGGCAGTAGGGATTATAACTCAACCGGTTTTTTCTATAGAGAATGCAAAATTTTTAGTTGAACTATTTTATGACTTAAGAGAGAATTTTACTAATGAAAAAGCAAAATGTGAGCTAATTTTGGGATTTTTCCCTATTATGAAACTTAGAACTGCTCAATTTCTACACTCTCATGTTCCAGGCATAAATGTCCCACAAATATGGATAGACAGACTCTATAAAGCCAAAAACGAGGAAGAGGTTGGATTTAAGATGAGCAAAGAGCTTTTTGAAAATCTAAAAGAGTTTCATCCAAAAATCCACATTATGACTGCAAATAGGTTTGAGGTAGCTAAAAAGATTTTAGGATAGTGTTAAATAAATTTGTAAAGAATTTATAAAGAAAAATTTTTCAAAAAAGTTTTATTCTTTATTTAACATAAATTAGGTATATTTTTGCTAATATTAATTAGAGAGGTAAAAGTAATGGATGATTTAAAAAATATTTCCGATATAATTCCATATTTAAAAAAATTAAGAGAAGATAATTATATTGTTTATATTTTTTTATTATATTTTATAATTATAATTGGGGGATTTATATCTTTTTTTACTCTTAAAACAATGCTATTTTCAAATCAAAATAATGCATTTTTGTTATTTTCATTTTTATTGTTATTAATAGGGTGGTTCTATACAGGATTTTTTGAAAGTAATTTTATTTCAAAAGATATAGAATTGTTACAAATCGTAAATAATCAAAAATCATTTTGGATAGATATTATTAATTTTATTATTGCAATTTTATTATTAGCAATGTTTATAACCTTATTGTTAAATAAAGTCAATTTATTTATTCCATTTTATTTATTTTATACCATATTAGAACTTTTTTTTACTATATTTATTTCTGATATTTTTGAAAACAATAAAGCCAAAATTAAAGATAAGTTATATTCAAAATTTGATAAAATAGAAAATGTTGACATAAATAAGATTTTTAATAAAATACATATATATTTTTGTGGCAAATATAAATTTTTGTTAATTGGAGTCAGAATAATTTTAACTACTATTGCATATTTTTATTTACAAAAAAATTTAAATTTTTCTTGCATATTGGTTGGAATGTCTATAATAATTAATGAGATTGTATTTTTATATATAAGATTGCCCATATATAAAATTTTTTATAAATATAAATAAATATAATTTTCTTTAATAAAACTTCTTTTTTGTTATTTTAAAACTTCTAATAATTTATATTTAACTCTTCTTAGTTTTTTGATTTACATATTTTTACTAAAACTATTAAATAGTCTTTAATTTTTCAACTTCAAACTAAAATCCTCAAACACCATATACTTTCTACCACAAGCAAAAGATGGAAGATTGATATATATCTTATCATCAAAAATAAATTTACAATTTTGGTGAAAATGTCCCTCGATTATCAAATCTACATCTTTATAATGCCTTACTCTCTCTTTTGCAATATCTTTAAAATCTTTTATGTTTTTACATAGATTTTTACTTTTATTGTAGTTACAAATCTTTTTAACTAAAAAATCACTCATCAAACTATTTAAAAATATCAAAGATTTTAACACAAAAGGGTTTTGAATAGTTTTTATATAAAATTCATATCTTTTATCTATCCATAAATCCCCGTGAGATAAGGCTATCTTTTTATCTTCATAGAGAAAAATTTGGGGTTGGTTATGTCTATTAAAAATTTTTATATTTTTAAATATAGGTTCCAAAGCAAAATCGTGATTTCCACAAAAATAAAAAACTTCTATATCTAATGAATCAAGTCTATGGATAATCTCTTGGTTTTTTTGGATTAAGCTCTTAACTCCTCCAACCAAAAGGTCAAAAATATCTCCCATCAAAAAGAGTTGGGGTGGTTTTTCTTGCTTAATCTTTTCTATAAAGAGCAAAAAGCTATCTTTTCGCTCTTTATTGATATGACAATCTGCTACAAATATAGCACCATCTTTAATTTTATGGGATATAGGCAATTTTTGGAATCCCTAAATTTTCAGGCAAAGAAAACATTATATTTGCATTTACAACTGCTTGAGAGCTTGCTCCTCTAAGGAGATTATCAATAGCTGTTGAGATAAATAGAGATTTGTTGTTTTTCATAACAAATATATCACAAAAGTTTGTTCCACTTACACTTTTTATATCAACTGGATTTTCTCTAATTCTAATAAACTCTTCATCTTTATAAAATTCTCTTAAAATCTCTTTTTCGTCAATATCTTTTTTTAAACAGACATATGAATTTACAAGCATCCCTCTTGTGATTGGAATAAGCTGTGGAACAAAATTTATCTCAAACTCTTTATTTGTAAACTCTTCAATTTTTTCTTTTATCTCTATTGAGTGTCTATGCTTTATAGGATTATATGCAAAAATATTTTCATTTATAGTTACATAGTGGGTATTGGGGGTACATTTTTTACCTGCACCACTTACTCCACTCTTTGCATCTATAAAGAGAGGATAATTTTCATCAATATATGGTAAAAATGGAATAAGTCCTAAAAGAGTAGCTGTTGGATAGCATCCTGGGTTTGCTACTAATTTCGCATTTTTGATTTTTTCTCTATAAAGTTCTGGCAACCCATAAACTGCATCTTTGAGATGCTCTTTGTCAATATGTTTGGTATAAAACTCTTCATAATTCTTTAGCTTCAATCTATAATCAGCTGACAAATCAACCACCCTAACACCAAAATCTAAAAGCTCTCTTGCAAAACTCATAGATGCTTTATGAGGAAGTGCTAAAAAGACTACTTCACAAACTTTAGCTATATCTTTTGGATTAGCTTTTAAAATAGGCATATCTAAAACTCTATCTAATCCTTTAAAAAGAGTTTTAACATTTTCACCACCTTCGCTACTTCCAAGATAGACTAAATCAAATTTTGGATGGTGAATCAAGATTTTAATAAGCTCAAGTCCTGTATAACCAGTAGCTCCAACAACTCCACACTTGATACTCAAAATATCTCCTACTCTTTAAACTCTATAGGTTTATAATAAACTTCTAAAACTTCAAAATCAATCTCCCCTTTTGGAAGCTTTACTCTTACCTCATCCCCTTCCTCTTTTCCTAAAAGCTGTTTTGCTAAAGGAGTATGAAATGAGATAAGTCCACGCTCTGGATTGCTCTCACTTGCTCCAACGATAGTGTATTCAACCTCTTCATCCTCTTCAATATCCAAAAGTTTAACAGTTGAGCCAAAACCAACCTTTTTGTGAGATAGTTTTGATGGGTCAATTACTTTTGCATTTGCCAAAAGCTCACTAAGTTCAGTAAGTCTTGCATCTATGAAAGAGAGTCTCTCTTTTGCTGCGTGATACTCGGCATTCTCTTTTAAATCTCCATGCTCTTTTGCCTTTTCTATCTCTTTTACAACTTTTGGTCTCTCCTCTTTTAATTTTTCTAACTCATTTTGAATCTTTTTATAACCAAACTCTGTCATTGGCTCTTGCTGCACAATCTCTCCTTACTTTTTGTATAATTATATCAACTTTTAGGAGATATGATGAAAATTCTTGTTAGTGCTTTGGAAAAATCCGCAAATGTTCATCTAAAAGAGTTCTTAAAAGAGAGTAACTTTGAGATTTGTGGAATATTTGATGAAAATTTAGGAGATTCTCTTATAGATTTGCAATCTCTATCTGTGATGGGATTTAGCGATGTTTTAAAAAAGATTAATCTATTTTTAAATCTTCAAAAAAAGATGCTCTCTTTAGCAAAAGATGTTGATAAAGTTTTACTAATAGACTCATCTGGATTTAACTTGCCTCTTGCAAAAAAGATAAAATCAAAATATCCAAATAAAAAGATAATCTACTATATTTTGCCTCAAGCTTGGGCTTGGAGGAGAGGAAGGATAAAAACTTTAGAAAAATATATCGATAAACTATGCTCAATTTTACCATTTGAAAAAAAATACTACTCAAAAGATGCTCCTATTGAGTATGTTGGACACCCTCTTTTAGATGAGATAAAAGAGTTTAAAAGCTCTCTAACTAAAAGCGATACTATTGCTTTTATGCCTGGAAGTAGAAAGAGTGAAGTCAAAGCTTTGATGCCAATTTTTAAAGAGGTTAGAAAAAAGATAGATAAAAAGGCTTTGCTTGTAGTTCCAAAACACTTTAAAAATAGTATTAATGAAATTTATGGAAATATTGATGATTTTATGGTTACTTACAATCCATATGAAGCTTTAAAAAGAAGTGAGTTTGCATTTATATGTAGTGGAACTGCTACACTTGAGAGTACTCTTATTGGAACCCCTTTTGTATTAAGTTATATTGCAAAGCCACTTGATTACTTTATAGCTAAAAACTTAGTTGATTTAAAATATGTAGGACTATCAAATATCTTTATGCAACAGATGAAAAAAGAGCCAATTCATCCAGAGTTTTTACAAAAAGATGTAACAGTAAAAAATCTACTAAATGCATATGAAAATTTTGATAAAGATATGTTTTTAAAAAACTCATTTTTAATTAGAGAGTATCTAAAGCATGGAAGCTCAAAAAGAGTAGCTAAAATAGTATCTAAGCTTTAAGGGCACCTCTAACAATTATATACATATCATAGAAGGCAAAGTTATGATAAAATTTGCTAAAAGATTTTTAAAGGCTTAGCCAATAAGTAAAAAAATATTTTAGCAAAGATTGCTTTAAATTTGCCTTCCCTTTGGGCTTTTAAAGC
>CAJXMB010000037.1 GCA_913056105.1 uncultured Nitratiruptor sp.
GCAAAAGCTTTAAAAGCCCAAAGGGAAGGCAAATTTAAAGCAATCTTTACTAAAACATTTTTTTGACTTAGCTTTGGCTAAGCTTGCAAAAATATTTTAGCAAATCTTACCATAACTTTACCTTCTATGGTATGTAAATAATTGTTATAGGTGCCCTTAAATTAATCTTATTTTAAAAAGGAGGTATAAGATGGATTATAAGGTTATAAAGAAGGATATTTCTAAGTTAAAAGTTAAACCAAATCTTTTTGATTATGAAGAGGTTTATAAAAATTTTAAGTGGGAAGATGTTGCAAAAAATTTTGAAGGCCTTCCAAATGGCGGACTAAATATTGCTCATGAAGCTATAGATAAGCATGCAAATGGTCCTTTGGCAGATAAAACAGCACTTATTTGGATAGGTAAAAATAGTCAAAGAGAAGAGTATACTTATAAAGATATAAAAAGAGAGTCAAATAAGTTTGCAAATATCTTAAAAGATTTGGGATTTGAAAAGGGTGAGAGAATTTTTATGTACTCTCCAAGAGTTCCATATCTTTATATAACAGCCATTGGTATATTTAAAAATAGATGCGTTATGTCTCCTCTGTTTGCTCAGTTTGGTCCAGAGCCTGTAGCGCAGCGTATGGTTAGTGGAAATGCAAAAGGGTTAATTACTACAAAACATCTATATGAAAAAAAGATTTTGCAAATAATTGACCAATTAAAAGAGTTAAAATATATCTTTTTAATAGATGTAGATGAAGATATAAACGATAAAGTTTTATCTTTACCAAAACTTATGAAAAATGCATCTGAAGAGTTTGAGATACCTCCAACTGATCCTGAAGATATGTCTTTGCTTCATTTCACAAGTGGAACAACTGGAAAACCAAAAGGTGTTATCCATGTTCATAAAGCTATCTATACACACTGGGTTACTGGTTTTTATGTTTTAGATTTTCATGAAGATGATATTTTTTGGTGTACTGCTGATCCAGGTTGGGTTACAGGAACTTCATATTCAATAATCTCTCCTTGGCTTCATGGTATAACAAATGTTGTATATGAGGGTGAATTTGATGCACAAAAATGGCTTGAAATTCTTCAAAATGAAAAAGTAACCATATGGTATACAGCTCCAACCGCTATTAGAAGATTTATAAGATATGGTATTGAGCCAAAAAAAGAGTATGATTTATCAAATCTTCGTCATGCATTAAGTGTTGGCGAACCTCTAAATCCCGAAGGTGTAATATGGGGAGTCGAAAAACTCGGTATTCCTATCCATGATACTTGGTGGCAGACCGAAACAGGTGGCATTATGATAGCAAACTATCCATCTATGGATATAAAAGCAGGTTCTATGGGTAAGCCAATTCCTGGAGTAGAGGCTAATATTTTTATAAGAGATGACAATAGTATAAAAGAAGCCAAAACAGAAGAGAGTGGCAATTTGATGTTAAAAAAAGGTTGGCCATCTATGATGAGAGGCTATTTGCATATGGAAGAGAAATATCAAAAGAGTTTTGTAGATGAGTGGTATGATAGTGAAGATATTGCATATAAAGACGAAGATGGATATTTTTGGTTTGTTGGAAGAAATAAAGATATTATTAAAACATCTGGACATATGGTTGGAACATATGAGGTTGAAAGTGCACTTATGGAACATCCTGCAGTTGCTGAAGTTGGGGTTATAGGTAAGCCTGATCCTATAGCTGGAGAGATTGTAAAAGCTTTTGTAGCATTAAAAAAAGGGTATGAGCCAAGCAAAAATCTTGAAAAAGAGTTAATAGCTCTTGGTAGAAAAAAATTGGGCGCTGCAATAGCTCCAAAAGAGATAGAGTTTATCGACTCTCTACCAAAAACAAGAAGTGGAAAGATAATGAGAAGATTATTAAAAGCAAAAGAGTTGGGACTTCCTTTAGGAGATACCTCAACTCTTGAAAAGTAAGGAGATTCTATGAATTTAGAGTTAGCAAAAAAGTTTTATAAAGAGATGCTTTTAATAAGAAGATTTGAAGAGAGAAGTGCTATGCTTTATATGGAGCAAAAAATTAGAGGTTTTTTGCATCTATATATTGGAGAGGAGGCAAATGCTGTTGGAGCAATCAATGCTATAAAAGATGATGACAATGTAGTTGCTACCTACAGAGAGCATGCTCATGCGATAATGAAAGGTATAGAGCCAAAAAGGGTTATGGCAGAGCTTTTTGGAAAAGTGGATGGAACTTCAAGAGGTAGAGGCGGTTCTATGCATATTTTTGATAAAAAGAGGCGTTTTTTTGGCGGATATGCGATAGTTGCAGAGGGCTTACCTATAGCAACTGGTATTGCTTTTGCAGATAAAAGACAAAATAGCGATAGAGTAACTTTATGTTTTTTTGGAGATGGAGCAGTAGATGAGGGAGAGTTTCACGAAGCTTTAAATTTAGCATCTTTATGGAATCTACCAGTTCTATTTTATTGCGAAAATAATCAATACTCTATGGGTATGCCACTAAAGTTGGCAGAAGCAAATCCAGATATAGCCAAAAAAGCAACCTCATATAATATTGAATCATATCAAATAGATGGTATGGATGTTTTAAATGTATATGATGTTGTAAAAAAATCTGTAAATAAGATAAGAGAGACAAAAAAGCCTATATTGATAGAGGCAATTACCTATAGATTCAAAGCTCACTCTATGTATGATCCTGAACTTTATAGGTCAAAAGATGAGGTAGAAGAGTGGAAAAAAAGAGATCCTTTAATAGTCTTAAAAAACCATTTAAAAAATGAGAATCTCTTAGAAAAACTAAATGAAGGGAGTATAGAAAAAGAGGTTGAAAAGATAATAGACGAAGCAGTAGAGTTTGCCAAAAACTCTCCATTAGAACCTATAGAAGATTTAGAAAAATTTGTATATGCTAAGGATATAAAATGAGCACCTTTAGAGAAGCCGTTAGAGAAGCCATAAGAGATGCTATAAAAAAGGATGATAGAGTTTTTTTAATAGGTGAGGATGTAGGATTGTATGGTGGAACATATGCTGTTAGTAAGGGGCTTTTAGAGGAGTTTGGTAAAGAAAAGATTATAGATTCACCTCTTAGTGAATCTGGTTTTACTGGACTTGGAATTGGTGCTGCTATGAATGGCATGAGACCTATTGTTGAGATAATGACAGTAAATTTTAGCCTTTTAGCACTTGATCAAATTCTAAATGTTGCAGCATCAATTTATCATATGTCTGGAGGAGAGTTCAATGTTCCAGTTACTATTAGAATGGCAACTGGAGCTGGAAGGCAGATAGCAGCTCAGCATTCTCACAGTTTAGAAGGTTGGTATGCACATATTCCAGGACTTAAAATCATAACTCCAGCTACTGCTCAAGATGCTTATGATATGGTAGGTTTAGGTTTAGATGACCCAGACCCTGTTTTGATTTTTGAAAATGCACTTTTATATAACTATAAAGGTGAGTTTGATAAATCAAAAGAGCCTATTCCTATTGGAAAAGCAAATGTTATAAAAGAGGGCAAAGATATATCAATATTTGCTTATGGGATAAATGTACATAAATCTCTTGAAGCAGCAAAAGAGTTAGAAAAAGATGGAGTTGATGTAGAAATTATTGACCTTAGATCTTTAAGACCTTTGGATAATGAGACAATCATAAAATCTATTCAAAAAACCCATAAAGCAATAATTGTAGATGAAGGATGGAAGAGTGGAAGTATATCTGCAGAGATTATAGCAAGAATAAATGAAAAAGCTTTTTATGAATTGGATGCTCCTGTGGGGAGAGTTTGCACAAAAGAGGTGCCTATACCATATGCATGGCATTTGGAAGAGGCAGCCTTGCCAAATCCTAAAAAGATTGTAGATGAAGTAAAAAAAGTAATGGAGAGTTAAATGGGAATCTATAAGATGCCAAGCCTTGGCGCTGATATGGAATCTGGGATTTTAAGAGAGTGGAAAGTTAAAGAGAAAGATAGAGTCAAAAAGGGCGATGTAATAGCTGAAATAGAGACAGCTAAAGGTATAATAGATGCTGAAGTTTTTGAAGATGGAGTTGTAGAAAAGCTTTTAGTAAAGCCAAACACAGAGCTTCCTGTTGGAGCTCCTATGGCAATTATTAGGGGTAAAAATGAGAAATTAGAAGATTTAGAAAAAGAGTTAGAAAAATTAAAGCAAAAAACTTCTAAGAAAAAAGAAGAGAAACTTTTATCTACCAATGAAGAGAATAAAGAGGAAAAAGAAGAGACTACTAAAGAAAATAGAGTAAGAATTACTCCGGTTGCAAGAAAGAGAGCAAAAGAGTTAGGAGTAGATATAAATGAGCTTGCTAAAAAAATCAAAGGAAAAATAAGCTTAAAAGATGTTGAAAAAGCAGCAAAAGAGAAGACAGCCATACACACCTCCCCTATGCGTCAAGCCATAGCAGCAGCTATGAGCAAATCAAATAGAGAGATTCCGCACTACTATCTATCTACAAAAGTAGATGTAACTTTAGCTTTAAATTGGCTAAAAGAGTTAAATGCCAAAAAAAGCATAAAAGATAGAATCTTACCAGCAGCCCTTTTTATAAGAGCAGTAGTAAAAGCTTTAGAAGAGGTTCCTACATTAAATGGTTATTGGATAGATAATGGACTAAAGATAAGCAAAGAGATAAATCCAGGTATTGCTATAGCATTAAGAGATGAAGGGTTGATTACTCCTGCAATCTTGAATGCTCAAGATAAAAATTTAGATGAGACAATGAAATCTCTTGCAGATTTAATAAAAAGAACAAGAAAAAAGAATCTAAAAAGTTCAGAAGTTACCAAACAGACTATAACTATAACAAATCTTGGAGATTTGGGAGTAGAAGAGGTCTTTGGAGTTATCTATCCTCCTCAAGTAGCTCTTGTTGGAATAGGAAAAGTTGTAGATGGTGTGTGGGTTGAAAATGGTGCTATTGCTATAAGAAAAGTTGTAACTTTTTCTTTAGCAGCAGATCATAGGGCGTCTGATGGAAGAGTGGGTGCAACATTTTTAAATAAGATAAATAGATTTCTTCAAAATCCAAAGGAGTTATTATGACAAAAGAAGAGATTAAAAAAACTATTTTAGAAGAGATTTACAATATCGCTCCAGATTATGAGGGTGAAGATGTAGATGAAAATGAAAATATTCAAGAAGCTTTTGAGATAGATTCATACGATTTTTTAAATCTTTTAACGGCTCTAAATGAAAAGCTTGGTGTTGAAGTGCCAGAAGATGACTATTCAAAAGTTGATACTCTCTCTAAAATGGTAGACTATTTTTATGAACATATGAAGGAAAAGTAATGGTTTATGATATCTGCTATATTGGTGGAGGTTTAAATTACGCTGGAGCTATAATAGCTTCTAAAAAAGGAAAAAAGGTTGCATTAATAGAAAACAAATTAGATGAACTTGGTGGAGTCTGTTTGCATAAAGGGTGTATTCCATCAAAGATGTTTTTGCACTATTCAAATGAGATTTTGCAAAGCAAAAATAAAGTATTTGATGGAAATCTCTCTTTAAAAATGGATATTTTGCAACAAAAAAAAGAAGCTCTATTGCAAAATGCTACAAAGGCAATAAAATTTCAATGTAAAGATATAGATTTGATTGAGGGCGAAGGAAAGATAGTAGCTCCAAATAGAGTAGAAGTAGATGGTAAAATTATCGAGGCAAAATATATAGTTATTGGAACAGGTTCTCATCCATTTATCCCTGAAGGTATTGAGTATGATAAAGAGAGTATCATTGTTAGTGATGAAGTTTTAAATTTAAAAGAGCTCCCAAAATCTATTGCTATTTATGGAAGTGGAGCAATAGGTCTTGAGATGAGTTCATTTTTTGCCTCTTGTGGAGTGGATACAACTTTGATTTATAGAGGGGATACTATTTTAAAAAAAGCGCATCCAAAACTCTCTTTAGCAATAGGAAAGATGTTAGATAGTATAGGGGTAAAAAGATTGAGCTCTCATGCTATCAAAAGCGCTAAATCAAACAGTAATAGAGTAGAGACAGTATTTGAAGATGGCTCATCTATAAATACTCAAAAACTTTTAGTTGCAACAGGAAGAAGAGCAAATGTTGATGTTATAGCTTGTAAAGATATAGAGATAGATAAAAGAGGAATTATTACTAATGATTGGTTTGAGACAAATTTAAAAAACCATTTTGCTATCGGAGATTGTAATGGAAAGCTTCAATTGGCTCATGCTGCAAGAGCTGAAGTTTTAAATGTTACTAAAAAGATTTTAAATGAAGATGTAGAAAAGATAGATTTAGATAGTGTTGTAAAATTTATACATACGCTTCCTATGAGTTATGCAACTGTTGGTAAGACAAAATATTCTTTAGAAAAAGACAAAATTCCTTATAAAGAGAGTTTTATCTCTTATATTGAATATCCATATGCTTATTATAATGATGCAAAAGATGGAGCTGTTGTTATATATGCCGATGAAGATGGGTTTATTTTGGGAGCAGAGATTTTATCTCCTCATGCAGAAGAGCTTATTGCTATAGTTGCTATGGCAATAGCAACAGAGTCTGATGCAAATCTAGCTAAAAGAACAATTTTGGCTCATCCAACCTTTAGTGAAGCCATTGAGAAAGGGTTTTATAGATTGTGATTTGATATAATTTTAAAAAATTATTTTTAGGGCTTTAAATGTTGATAAATTATAAAGATAAAACTTTAAATGATAGATATAAACTTATGTCTCAAACAATTATTCCAAGACCTATTGCTTGGATTTGTACGGAGGATTTAGAAGGGAATATAAATATTGCTCCTTTTAGCTATTTTACAGGACTGTCTTCTAATCCTCCTACAATGATAGTTAGCATTGGGCATAAGAGTGATGAAACTCCAAAAGATACTCTAAAAAATCTAAGAGATAGCAAAAAATGCACTATTTGTATGGTTGATGAAGCACATTTAAATAAGATGCATTTTAGCTCTAAAGAGCTTGATAGCTCTATTAGTGAGGCAGAGCTATTTGATATCGAGACTAAAAAAATATTAGAAGATTTTCCTCCAATGGTAAAAGATATTCCAAGTGCCTTTTTTTGCGAACTTTATCAAGAGATAGAGCTTAAAGATTCAAAAACAGTTCCTATGATAGTAGAGATTAAAGCTCAATATATAGATGAAAAGATTATTAAAGATTTTGAAAAGTTAACTATAGATTATGAGCCTGTAGCTCGCGTTGGTAAGAGCTATGCTCTTCTTGGAAAAAAGATAGAGCCTCCAAAAATACCATAAATTAGGGATATATCTAATTCTCTTTTTAATGTTTTCTAACTTTCTCATATGAGATCTAAAATTAAACTTATGATATTGTCGCCTTGATACACTAAGCTATGCTTTGATACAGAAGCTACACTATCTCCTGACTTTCTCATAGGACATCCAAATTTTCATTTAGAATAAAATGCATTTAAGTTTTTTATTGTATTTTATTCATCTTTAATGGTTTAAATTCTATTTCTTAATGCAATGAATTTGTAATATAAGGTGACTTAGAGATTCCCGAGCGGTTGCTGAGTAGATAGCGTAGCTGTCGTATCGAAGTATAGCGAAGCGTACCGAGGGATGGTTCCCGAGTAAGCAGCGAAGCTGTTGTACCGAGGGATAGACAGCGAAGCTGTCGTATCGAGGTGACAATATCAAATTAATCACAAAACTGTTCATCTCGATACGATGAATTTCATTCATCTACTCGATGAACTTAATTTTAATGAACTTATTTTTCTTGCAAATGAATATAGTAAAATTTGAAACTTGTAACTTGGGACAGTCTAATTTGAGTATTTAAATGCTTATTAAACCCCTAAATAAAGAGAAGTTAAAATTGAATTTGAAAAAGTGAGAAAGTAGGAATTTAGTAAAGAGTATAACAAAAGATTTTTTTGAAAAATAAAGTTTTTAAATGGCTTAAATAAACTACTCTCCTATATACCTTTTTCTCTTTGTAGGTTTTAGATAGTCTAAATCAACAAATATAAACCCATCTATGCAGTTATTAAAATCTCTATCCAAACCAAAATCGTAAAATATCACTCCACCATCTTCACACACATCTGCATACTGCTTATAAAGTGTTGGAACGCTATATCCCAAAAAGTCTAACTCACTTTTAAGAATTTTAAAATCTTTTCTATAATCATTTTTACAAAAAATCTCTTCACAGTAGTCAAAAATCTCTTTTGGTATTACAAATGGCTCTTTGTGTTTTACTATCTTTTTTTGAGGTTTAAAATAGTGAGTATAAAAGTAGATAATAAGAGATTTTGCTTGAAGTGTAAAATTATCACTTAAGCTAACTGGACCAAATAGATAGCGAATATTTCTATTTTCTTTTACATATGCGCCTATACCTTGCCAAAGATAATCAAGCGCTCTACTATTCCAATATTTTGGTTGGACAAAACTTCTACCAAGCTCTAAGGCATTGCTAAAATACTCTTTAAATTCATCTTTAAATTCAAATAGAGTGCTTGTATAGAGACCATCTATACCAAATAGATTTACTATCTCTTTGCAATCTCCAATTCTATATGCTCCTGCAATCTCTAAATTATCCTCATCCCAAATTATAAGATGTTTATAGTAAAAATCATATTTATCAATATCTCTTCTTTTACCACTTCCTTCACCTACAAATCGAAAAGTTATCTCTCTAAGTCTTCCAATCTCTTTGATAACACTATTTTCTATATCGCTTTCATATAAGATTATGCTTTTGCCATCGCTTGTTTTCCCAAGAAGTTCACCATTTTTAAGCTCATGCTTTATAATACTTGGAGTCTCAGCCAAACATATACCCTTTTGCTCTTTTAACAACCCTTTTTTACCTTTTGCAACTTTAAAAAAGTGTTTTCTTATAATTTTTGTAGCCTCTTTTGGTGAAATATTTGGCATATTGTAACTTTTATAAGGTATTAGATTGCCAATCTTAAAACTAATCTCTTTACCTTGAAACTTAAACATCTCTCTTGGAAGAACAGCCGTAGCAAGTGAGCTACTAACCATAGATATTGTATAAAAAGATTTTGAATTTTTTGCTTTTATATATACTGGCAACAAAGGAGAGCCGGTTTTTGTAGCAATCTTGTAAAATCCACTCTTCCATTTTCCATCGGTAATTATTCCTTGGCGACCAGGTCTGCTTACCTCTCCTGATGGAAAGATTATAACAGCTTGCTCTTTGTTTAGTGCATCAATTATGCTTGATAGAGAGGATTTCGAGATAGTATTGGAGATATTATCTACACCTATCAATAGCTCCTTTAAAGGCTCAATCTGCTTTAAAAATGAGTTTGCTATGATTTTGATATCTCTTCTTATATCTTTTAATACATATATCAAAGCCAAAGCATCGAGGGCTCCAAGTGGATGATTTGCTATGATAACTACGCGACCAAATTGAGGAACTCTCTCTAACTCTTTTGCGTTTATTTTAATAGCTACATCCAAATAATCTAGTACTGCATCTATAAAGCTTATAGCATCTTTATTGCTGTTTTTTTCTAAAAAATCATTTATCTCATCCTCTTTTATAAGTGCCTTTAGGGTACTAAAAATAAACTTTTTTAAAAGTTCTGGGTAGTTTTTGATTTTTGGATAGTAGTTGGTAATATAGTTTTCTATACTTATCTCTTTCATTAAGCCACCATATATATTGAATTTAACTCTTTTGCTGCTTTTTTAAACCAATTTTTCTCATTTTTATCTATAAACTCTGATACCACATCCCACTCTTCATATATAATCTCTTTAGCCTCTTCAATGCTGATTTTAAACTTTTGCTCAAGATATTTGGCTAACTCTTCTATCTTGATTTCTAAGTTACTCTTTTGCATTTTTTGCTCCTTGTGGGGTTTGGGTATGAATATTGTAAGACTATTTAGTAACAAGATGGAAAAAAAGAGGTAATAAATTGGTAACTAAATAAAAAAGTTTATAAATTAAGATTTTTGCTAACACAATTGACTAAAAAATTTAACTTTTAAAAAAGCTAAATACTATACCATAGTAATCCTTGAAAGCGATAAGATTGTAGATGTAGAGGTAAAAGAAAATAGTGGACACGGCTTAGTCGCTTGTGGTAATGCTGTTACAAATATTATGAGTCTAAACCCTGATGCTTTGGTAGTTTTTAGAATTGGAAGTAACCCTGCAAGACTTTTTCAAGAGCAAGGACTATCTGTATATGTTGATACAACCTCTTTAATAGTAGAGGAATCAATCAAAAAATTATTAGCAAATAAATTGCAAAAATTAGAAGGAGATGGAACTTGTTCAGTTCATTAAGAGAGTATTTTGATGCAACATGCAGCTTTATCATGATTTGAGCGTCAGAATAAACCCTGCAAAACAATTTTGACTTAAGGTAAAAAGCAATAATTTTGTGGTTACTCATCGTGGCAAACTCTTGCCCCGAAGAGTTATTCAGAGCTTTCAATTATAAAAATGACAAACTAAAAAATTATAAGATTGATTGCCTAACTTTAAGAATTAAATAAATGTAGTCAAAACATAGGGCTGTAATTTTTCATCTAATATTTATTATCAAAGGTGCTTTTCCAAATGAGAACAGTTTAGTCAAAACGCATCTAAAAAGTGAATAATGTCTATTTGGAACTGTTCTTTGGCAATTTCACTATTAGCAATATTAATCAGTAAAATAACTTTTTGAACACTTTGTAAAACTTGGAAAGAGCATTCTCATTATCTGTGCTCTAAGCTCTAAACATTAGAAAAATTGGCTATAATTTATCATCTATATTTTAATATGATTAATTTTCGTTTCATTTTAATTGACAATAATATGAAAAATATATGAAAAAAGGAATATAAATAATGATTAAAAAAATAATTTTAATCTTGATTATCACTATTATATCACTTGATGCGGATATTATAGATTTTTATAAAAAAACAGTTAATACATTACAGTATGATAAAGAGTATATACTTAACAAAAAAGCAAATCAACTTAATCAAAGTGGAGTAAAGTATGGTAAATATGCTAATTTTTCTTTTAATGTTGACTACAGCAAGACAAAAGCCAAAAGCTTAACGAACGCTTTTGATACCACTAATGTAACTTTTAATGATACTTTAGATTTATTCGGTAAAAACAGTTATAAAATCGATGCACTCAGACTTGATTTAAAATCTCAAAAATTTTTATTAGATATACAAAAAGAGCAACTGTTTGTCTCTTTGGTCAATATGATTGCTCTGTATAACAAAACATTAGAACAATACTCTCTTTATAAATCAGTTTTAAATGAACAAAAAAATATATATTACAAACTGGAAAAGTTGCAACAAAAAGGTGCTATTTCAAGCATGGATCTATTACGATTCAAAAATCAGCTTACCTCCTTTGAAATGAGACTCATTACCCAAAAAAATGAAATTTTAAAAATGAAAAAACAACTTAATCTTTATGCTCCAAATCAAGAGATACCTAAACTAAAAAACTCTAAACTATTATTTTCTGAAGAGGAGTTTATAAACAGAGATCCTAAACTAAAACTTAATAAGATAGATGCAGAAAAATCATTGGTGCTCTCTAAAGGATTAGAACACTCCTATTTGCCAGATCTAACTATAGGGGCTAATTATCAGCAACTTGGTGACCCAACATCTTTTGGAGACAACTACTCTTTTAGTGCTGGCCTGAAAATAATACTCAATCCTGACAACTTCAAAGAAGCAGAAGCTTTAAAGGTGAAAGCATTGCGTTTGAAATCTCAAAATATAGATTATGTAATTCAACGTAAAAATGAGTATATAAGAAGATATCAAGATTATAAAAGTGCGATTGAGCAACTCAAAGTTTTAGATAAAAATTTAAAAGATTATAAAAAGATTGAAAAAACCATTAAAACTGCATATCTACGACAATATGTCGATTTTAATACCTATATGCAAGTTCTTTTACAGACTTTGCATATAAAAGAGCAGATTATTGAATTAAAATATAAAAAAGAGTTAGAAGTCACAATATTAAACAATATTGCTTCAGGTATTATTTATGAATAAAACGATTTTGCATTGCAAAGATATTATCAAAACATATGGCAGTGGAGAGTCTAAAGTTTTTGCACTGCGAGGCGTTACACTTGATGTCTATGAGAGAGAGCTTTTAATGATTGTAGGTCCTTCAGGGTGTGGAAAGACGACTTTTGTTTCGGTTATTACGGCACTACTTCCTTTTGACAGTGGTACGTGCAATGTTTTAGGATATGATTTAGCAACTATGAATGAAGATGAAAAAGCACTTTTTAGGGGTAAATTAGTAGGTTTTGTTTTTCAGACTTTTAATCTACTCCCTTCACTTAGTGCAGTTGAAAATGTGGCACTTCCTTTGACTATAGCAGGAGAGAAAAGATCAGTTGCTATTCAAAGAGCCAAAGCAATGCTTGATAAAGTAAACCTTTCTGCAAAATATCATTTTATACCAGCTCATCTAAGTGGCGGAGAACAGCAACGTGTTGCCATTGCACGAGCTTTAGTACATAATCCAGCTTTTATTGTTTGCGATGAACCGACAAGCAGTCTTGACCATAAATCGGGTCAGATTGTGATGGAACTGCTTCGTAAAATGACAAAAGAGGAAGAAAAAACGATGATTGTAGTAACACACGATAACAGAATTTATAAATATGCTGATAGAATGGCACATATGGAAGATGGAAAGATTATAAAGATAGAGGAAAATTAAGTATGAAAAGTTTTTATTCACTCATCATTTTATCAATAGTTGGAATCATTATCGGACTGGCTGTAATCTTTTATGATGAAAGACCGACTCAGTCGCAAACACTCCCCATACCGGAGTTAGCACCGCCATACAAAAACTTTATCGCCGCTACAGGAATCGTTGAATCAAGCAGTAAAAATATCCAAATAGGCTCTTTAGTTTCCGGTATAATTTCGCAAATCAATGTTAAGAGCGGAGATAGCGTAAAAAAAGGAGAACTGCTTTTCTCGCTGGATAAAAAAATGATAACAGCAAAAATAGCAGCACAGCAGGCTGCTATTGCACTTGCAAATACAAAGCTTACAAAAGC
>CAJXMB010000038.1 GCA_913056105.1 uncultured Nitratiruptor sp.
ATTTATAAACTGGAACATACTCAGTATATGTAAAACTTTCAGCAAAAACTAAACTTGCAAAAATTACAAAAATTAAAAATATTTTTCTTTTCATCTTTGCCTCCTTTAGCAACTCTTTACATATTTTATTATAAAATTATATCAATTACAACAGTGGAGATATATGTGAAACACTTAATTGAAACTTCAGATCTATCTAAAAAAGAGATAGAAGAGATTTTTTTGGATGCAAAAAGTTTTTTAGAAAATAGGCCCCCAAAACTCTTAAAAAATAAGTTAATTATAACCATATTTTTTGAAAACTCAACAAGGACAAGAAGCTCTTTTGAGATTGCTGCAAAGAGGCTTGGGGCTGAGGTCGTTAGCTTAGATGTATCAAAAAGTTCAACAAAAAAGGGAGAAACACTTTTTGATACTGCTGCAAATCTTGATGCTATGGAGCCAAATGCCATAATAGTGCGCCATAGCCACTCTGGAGTTCCAAAAATACTTTCAAAATATGTAAATTGCTCTCTAATCAATGGAGGAGATGGCTCTCACGCTCATCCATCTCAAGCCCTTTTAGACCTTTTTACAATCAAACAGTATATTCCAAATTTAAAAGGCAAAAAGATTGCAATTGTTGGAGATATCAAAAACTCCCGTGTTGCAAACTCAAATATAGAGCTACTTACAAGATTTGGGATGGAGGTTATTTTAGTAGCTCCTCCTCACTTTTTACCAAAGATAGATTTAAGATATAGTTATAGTTTAAGAGAGGTAATTGATGAGGTAGATGTAATTATGAGTCTTAGAACTCAAACTGAAAGGCATAAACTCCCAATTTATGCAAGTTTAAAAGATTATGCAAGCGATTTTTGCATAACAAAAGAGCTTCTAAAAGATAGAGACATTTTACTCCTTCATCCTGGACCAGTGCATAGAAATATAGATATAGATGATGAGATGCTAAAAGATAGTAGATGCAAAGTTTTAGAACAGGTAAAAAATGGGGTTGCAATTAGGATGGCAATTTTAAAAAAGCTTATTATGAATAATGGATAGATTAAGTTTTTATGCCAAAAGGGGTGAGCCTTTTTTATTTGTTATAGATTTTGAAGTTAAAAATATATTTGTTGAGACTATAAAAAATTTAAAAGATATATATTTTGATATAGATGGAGTTAAAAATTTTAAAGATTTCAAGATAGATAAAGATATAAAAATAGTCAAAAAATATCCAATCTCTTTTGAGAGATACAATAAAGCTTTTTTGAGAGTTCAAGAAGAGATTAAAAAGGGAAATACATATCTTTTAAATCTAACATTTCCAACAAAAATAGAGATAAACTCCACTTTAAAAGAGATATTTTTTAACTCATCTGCAAAATTTAAACTCTTTTTTAAAGACAGGTTTGTGTGCTTTTCGCCTGAGAGATTTATAGAGATTAAAGATAATATTATAAGCACATACCCTATGAAAGGTACAATTGATGCAAATATCAAAGATGCAAAAAAACGCATTTTAAACAATGAAAAAGAGATGGCTGAACATATAATGGTGGTTGATCTTTTAAGAAATGATTTAGGAATTATCTCAAAAGATATAAAAGTTAAAAAGTTTAGATATATTGAAAAGATAAAAGCAGGCAACAAAGAGCTTTTACAAGTTAGCTCAAAAATAGAAGGAAGATTAGATAAAAACTGGAAAGATCATCTTGGAGATATTCTTTTAAAACTACTTCCAGCTGGAAGCATTAGTGGAACCCCAAAGAGAAAAACAGTTGAGATTATAAAAAAGGTTGAAAATTATAATAGAGGATTTTTTACTGGAGTATTTGGGATATTTGATGGGAAAAATCTTGATAGTGCCGTAATGATTAGATTTATAGAAAAAAACAAAGATGGATTTATCTACAAAAGCGGAGGAGGCATAACTATAGATAGTAAAGCTATAGATGAATATAAAGAGATGGTTGATAAAGTCTATATTCCTATTTAATTAACTGTATTAAAAGCTCTATCACCAGCATCTCCAATTCCAGGGATGATATATTTTTTACTATTTAACTTTCTATCAATTTGAGCAATATATATTTTTACATCCGGATGAGAGTTTAAAACATATTCTAACCCCTCTTTTGCTCCAATAATATTTAAAGAGATTACTCTTTTTGGATTCTCTTTTTTAATCTCACTGATTGCATCATGCAAAGATCCACCTGTTGCAACCATTGGATCTAAAATTACTGCTGTTTTATCTTTTAAATCTGGTAATCTTTTATAAAAAAGTGTTGTCTTATATGTAGTTTCATCCCTTTTCATTGCCAAAAATCCAGCTTTTGATAAAGGCATAATATCAATTATTGCATTTAGCATAGGAAGTCCTGCTCTAAGGATCGGAATAAACACATAATTTTCTTGTGGCAAAAAATCAAACTCTCCTTTTCCTTGCCAAGTCTCAATCTCCTTTTTTTCAAGAGACTCATTTTTAAATGCTTCAAAAAGAGCCATTTTTGCTATAGATCCAACATATTTTCTAAAAAGATTACTATCTAAATTTATATCTCTTATTCTATTTACAAAATCTTTAACAAGTGGATGGTTTAACTCTATTAGATTGTTACATCTATCCTTTGGAAGCTCTTAAAAATTTTTTGGTGGAGGTGTCGGGGATCGAACCCGAGTCCGAAAACAACCTGCCATAGGCCTCTACGTGCGTAGTAGCGCCGATTGCTTTCGATTACTTAAGGTTCAGCGCCCGAAACCTTAAGTAATCTATCCTAAATATGTCAGTTTGAGGTTAGGAAGCCTCAAACTCAAGCCCTTTTTCATATGACCTTGCAAAATCCAAAGTCAAAGGGCAGACTTTGGCGCAAGGGACCAAAATATTCGTTAAACTTACGCAGCTACAGCGTAAGCTGGTCTATAATTTGTATTGTTTACGTTTATTTTTGTGAAGAAAGTTTTACGGCATTTCTCAAGCCGACACGCAACCTGTGACAGACTGCTTCCGTCGAAGCCATATCACCCCCTTTTGGGTGATTAAGCTTTAAGAATTTATTAAATCCTTAATTTTTCCTGAAAGCTCGCAAATTTTATCAATTTTTTCTCTGTTTGTCAAGTCTGATAATAAAATCTTTATAAAAGCACTTCCAACAATAACTCCATCTACATTTTTAGCTTTCTCTTTTGCTGTTTTTTCATTTACTCCAAAACCAATATAAACTGGAGTTTGACTATGCTTTTTTATATTTGAAATAACTTCTGAAATATCCTCTTTTTTATCACTGCCTGTAATACCTGCATATGCTACAAGATAGATAAACTTTTTTGAATCTTTTACAACTTCTTTGATTCTATCTTCACTATCTGTTGGTGCAACAAAATCTATAAGAGCAACACCTTTTTCATCAAAAAGTGCTCTATATGCTAAAGACTCCTCATAAGATAAATCTGGAATGATAAAACCACTAACACCCAAATTTTTAGCCTCATCTAAAAAATATTCAACTCCTTTATGGTAAAAAGGATTAAAATATCCCATCCATAAAGTATCAATCTCTTTTGCAATTTTTTGACTTATATAGAGGGTATCTTTGATTTTATAACCACTTTTTAAAGCTATATTGTTTGCTTTTTCTATCACCGGACCATCCGCAACTGGGTCTGAAAATGGAATACCAAGCTCAATTGAGTCCACTCCGTTCTCTTTCATTGCAAGCGCTAAATCTATGGTAAATTCTCTATCTGGAAGCGAAGAAGTAATATATGCTACTAACTTTTTCAAACTCTATCCTTGATTTTTTTATCAAAATTATACACCCTTTTTGGTAAAATATAAATATAAAATTTTTGAGGTCTAAAATGAATAAAAAACACACTATAAACTCCATAAAAAATCAAAAAGGAAAAGAGCCGCTTGTTATGATAACTGCATATGATGCTCTTTTTGCAAAACTTATTGAGCCATATGCAGATATGATATTGGTTGGTGATAGCTTAAATATGAGTTTTTTAGGAGAGGTTGATACTCTCTCAGTTACACTTGAGCAGATGATTTACCATACAAAAGCAGTTTGCAATGGCGCTAAAAATAGTTTTGTAGTTTTTGATATGCCTTTTGGCTCATTTATCACAAAAGAGGATGCTTTAAAAAACTCTATAAAAGTTTTTCAACAAACTTATGCTGATGCTATAAAAATTGAAGGCGGTAAAGATAGAGCCTATATAGTTGAGCATCTAACAAAAAATGGTATAGCTGTGGTTGGTCATATTGGACTTTTGCCTCAAAATGTAAGAAGCGATGGTGGCTACAGGGTAAAAGGAAAAGAGCCAAAAGAGATAGAAAGCTTAATAGAAGATGCAAAAGCTATAGAAGAAGCTGGAGCATTTTGTTTGGTGATAGAGGGTGTAAAAAGTGAAGCTGCAAAAGAGATAACTAAAAGTGTAAATATCCCAACTATTGGCATAGGAGCTGGTATAGACACTGATGGACAAGTATTAGTTTGGTCTGATATGCTTGGCTTTTTTGAAGATTTTAAACCAAAATTTGTAAAAAGATATCTTGATGGAGCAAAATTGGTAAAAGAGGCTCTAAAAAAGTTTCAACAAGAGGTTAAATCAAAAAAGTTTCCCGATGAAAAATATATCTATTAAAGAGAAGTTATGAAAAGAGCAATTGAGATAGAAAAATTTAGCGATGAAGAGAAATTTGAAACCTCTCTTAGACCCTCAAGATGGGATGAGTATATTGGCCAAGAAAAGATTAAAAAAAATCTAAAAGTTTTTATAAAAGCTAGCAAAAAAAGAGATGAGCCATTAGACCATATTCTATTTTTTGGACCTCCTGGACTTGGAAAAACGACACTTGCTCATATAATCGCTCAAGAGATGGATGTAAATATAAAAGTAACTGCTGCACCAATGATAGAAAAGAGTGGAGATTTGGCGGCAATTTTAACAAATTTGGAAGAAAAAGATATTTTATTTATTGATGAGATTCACAGACTATCTCCTGCAATAGAAGAGGTTTTATACCCCGCAATGGAAGATTTTAGGCTTGATATTATCATAGGAAGTGGCCCGGCTGCTCAAACTATAAAGATAGATTTGCCAAGATTTACTCTCATTGGAGCAACAACAAGAGCCGGGATGCTTAGCAACCCTCTTAGAGATAGGTTTGGGATGCACTTTAGAATGCAATTTTACACTCCTAACGAGTTAGCAAAAATCATTATAAATGCTGCTATTAAATTAAATAAGAATATAGAAGAAGATGCTGCTTTAGAGATAGCAAAAAGAAGTAGAGCTACTCCAAGAGTAGCTCTTAGACTCTTAAAAAGAGTTAGAGATTTTGCTGAGGTAGAAGATGAAGAGGTAATTACTCTAAAAAGGGCAAAAATTGCTTTAGATGAGCTTGGAATTGATGAGAGAGGCTTTGATGAATTGGATATTAAACTTTTAGAACTTTTGGCCTCTGCAAAAGGAAGACCTCTTGGATTAAATAGTATAGCCGCGGCTTTAAGTGAAGATGAAGGAACAATTGAGTCAACAATAGAGCCATACCTTTTAGCAAATGGATATATAGAAAGAACAGCAAGAGGAAGAGTTGCTACACCAAAAACATATGAACTATTAAAGCTTAAGCCAACAGATACTCTATTTTAAGGACAAAAATTGAAAGCATCTCACTTCATAACACTTCTTCTATTGGTATCAGGATATTTTGCATATAAAATATTTTATCCATTTTTAGAAACCATCGTTATCGCAATACTGCTATCTTTAGCAACTTACAAGATGAATGCATACTTTATTAAAAAGATTAAATATAAAATTCCATCAGCTATTTTAAGCACTTTTATAATCTCAATCCTATTTTTCGCTCCAATTATATATCTTATAACAAATGCCACAAATGCTATAACTCATATTGATATAAACAGCATAAAAGAGACATATCAACAAATCTACAATTGGATAATTGATTATTTTTCAAAAAATAGCTTTTTGCATGAGTATACAAAGTATATAAAAGATATTGATATTAATGAGATTATACAAAAACTAATTCAAATAGCATCTTTTTTAGCTACAAAAAGTGCAAATTTTTTAAAAGATACAGTTTTAATTCTTATCTTCTACTTTTTTATAAACCTTTATGGAAAAGAGATACTTTCCTATCTTCAAAAGATTCTGCCACTAACCAAAGAGAAAAGCACACAGATATTTGATAGTTTAGCAAGTATAATGGGTATAGTATTTAACTCCATTATAGCAACAGCAATTTTAGAAGGGGCACTTTTTGGAATAATAGCTCAAATATATGGATATAATGGAGTTATGTTTGGCATACTTTATGGCTTTACATCACTTATTCCTATTGTAGGTGGGATAGTTATGTGGCTTCCACTATCTCTTCATCAATTTGCTTTAGGAAATAAAAGTGCAGCCTTAACAATAGCACTTTATTCAATTATCGTAATATCAATAATTGCCGATACCTTTATAAAACCTATAATTATCAAATATATTGACAAATTGGCAGGAAAACAAGAGTTTTATATAAATGAGCTTCTTATCTTTTTCTCAATTATTGCTGGAATCTCAAGTTATGGATTTTGGGGAATGATTTTAGGACCCGCAGTTTTGACCCTATTTATATCAGTCTTAAATATATATTCCCGCCTTGATAGAGAAGATTAATCTCTTTTTCTTCCCTTTTTTCTTACATATTTAATAACAGCAAAAGGCATTACAATAAAAATTATAATTGCAAAAACAAATGTTACATATAAGCCTATCATATGAAAACCATTATCCATTCGAGCCTCCTAATTTAAATTTTTTCCAAAAGTATATATAAAAAATTATACTAACTATCATCATAATAGTTGAGAGTATCTGCCCCATTGTCATCCATCCACAACATATAAACCCAAGTTGAATATCTGGAGCTCTAAAAAATTCTGCTATAAATCTAAAAAGTCCATATAAAAAACCATAAAGCAAAATTAGCTCACCATCAAAATGTTTTTTCTTTCTATACCAAAAAAGTATAATAAATATTAAAAAGCCCTCAAGAAATGCTTCATATAGTTGAGAAGGGTGCCTTAAGACTCCATTTACATATATGCCCCAAGGAACATCTGTTGCCCTTCCAACAAGCTCTTGATTTAAAAAGTTTCCAATTCTTCCAAAAATATACCCAATTGGCACAGAGACTGCTACAATATCTAAAATAAACCAAAAATTTTTTTTATATCTTTTAGAGTATAAAAAAGTTCCTATCAAAAATCCAATCACTGCTCCATGATAACTCATACCTCTAATTCCAACAAAAACTCCATTCATAAATGGATTAAATATCTGCCATGGATGAGTTAAGTAGTAAGTTGTATGTGTATCATAAAATAGAATGTAGCCAATCCTAGCACCCAAAATCACACCAATTTCTGCATAAACAAAATAAGCCTCAAGCTCTTGCTTTGTGATAGGAAGACTGTCTTTTTTAACAATAAACTCTGCAAACCAAAGAGCTGTCAAGAGTGCTAAAACATACATTATCCCATACCAATGCACTCCAAATCCAAAAATATGAAAAGCTACTGGGTCAAATTTTTCATAAATATGTTGCCAAAAATCTATCATTTAACTCTCTTTAGAGCTTCAGCTATTAACTCTAATGGATTTTTAAAAACTGTATCTACACCATTTTGAAACATAGCATTGCTAAGTTGAACTCTACAAGCACTACACTCTGCCGCAACAAAATCTGCTTTTGTCTCTTTTATCATAGCTGCCTTTGGTTTTCCTGCAGCTTTGGCCAAATGAAACTTTTCACTTTGAATTGTAACACCACCAAATCCGCAACATCTATTTGGATCGCTCATCTCAACAAGTTTAAAGTTTTTATTTAGTAACTCTCTTGGCTCTTTATATATACCTTGAACCTTTCTTGCATGGCATGGGTCATGATAGGTAACTTTTTTATCAAGTTTCACTGAGCTTTTCTTTAATATTTCTTCAAGATTGGTAAATTTATATAACCACTCTGTTGCCATAAAAATCTTTTGATTTAATTTTTTGGCTCTTTTACTCCAATCATCTAAGCCTCTATTCTTAAAAAAGATTTCCCAATCATGCTTTATCATAGCACTACAAGTAGCTTCTGGAACTAAAATTGCATCAACCTCATCGATAAAGCTCTCAAAATACTCAATATTTTTTTTAGTTAAATACTCTACAGTATCAAAATCACCTGTAAAATATGCTGGAGCTCCGCAACACTTTTGCTTTTTTGGGATAAAAATATCAATATCAAGTCTTTTTAGTATATAGACAAGCGAATCTCCAACTTCGGTGTAGTTATAGTTTGCTAAACATCCTATAAATATTGCAACTCTTCTTTTTCCACTACTTTTAATATTTTCTGGATAGCTATTTAAGAAACTTTTGCTTGAAATTGATGGCAAAAGTCTATCTTTTTTTATCATTGGAAGATTAAATCTTGGAATAAGCCCGCCTCTTTTGTTATCTGTTTTAACTGCACAACTTTTAAAGACATAACCCAACTTGCTTGCTAAATCCATAGCCCATCTATGTCTTAAAAGCCAAAAAAATGCTCTTTTATACCAAGCGATACCATATTTTTTTGCTATATCATATCTTACCTCTTCTATAATCATATCGGTTGGCAAAGAGTTTGGACAGACATCTACACAGTTTGTACATAAAAAACAGCTCTCAAATATATCTTTTGTGTTTTTATTTAGCTCTAATTCACCCTTTTGATAATCACCAAGTAGCTCAATAAATCCTCTTGGACTTGTAGTCTCATCTGTATTTACTTGATGAATAGTACATGTTGGTATACACTTTCCACACTTTATACATTCATCACTAATTTTTGAAAAATCAAACAACTCTATTCCTTATACAGTTTTACTAAAAACTTTTTTACTATTTTTATGTCTTTTTAGATATGCATCAAAAGGCATTGCAATATTTCTAATAAGAAGGGTTCCTGTTTTGTTAACATTGATAAAATTATCATCTATCAAAACCAACCCTTCATTTTCAAACTCTTTTAATTCATTTAAAGCATCTTTAAAATACTCTTTAAAACTAATACCAAAAATCTTTTCAAACCTTTTTATATCAAGTTTAAAGTTTGCCATAAGCTCCATTATTACATATTTTCTAATCTTATCATCTTCATTTAACTCAACTCCTCTAAAATACGGAAGCTTTCCTTCATCTATTGCTCTTTCATAACTTTTTAAATCTTTATAGTTTTGAGCATAATAGTCTACTCCTTCTCCTATGCTCGTTAAGCCAACACCTATTAAATCAGCTCCACCTTTTGTAGTATAGCCTTGAAAATTTCTATGAAGCTCCCCTTTATCTATAGCCTTAAAGAGTTCATCTTCTGGCTTTGCAAAGTGATCCATTCCTATCATCTTATAGCCACTATTTGTTAAAAAATCTATTGTATATTTTAAAATCTTTAATTTCTCTTGTGGAGTTGGAAGAGTTGTCTCATCTATCTTTCTCATTGTCTTTTTTAGCCAAGGAACATGAGCATAATTAAATATTGCAAGTCTATCTGGATTTAACTCTAAAGTTTTTGTTAGAGTCTTTTTGAAAGTTTCTAAACTTTGATATGGAAGGCCATAAATCAAATCTATATTTATACTTTTAACTCCTGCGACTCTAGCAATATCTACTGCATTTTTTGTTATTTCAAAACTTTGTACCCTATGAATAGCATCTTGAACCTTTTCATTAAAATCTTGTACACCAAAACTAATTCGATTAAACCCTCCATCTTTTAAAACATCCATATGCTCTTTTGTAAAAAATCTTGGATCAATCTCGCAACTAATCTCTGCATCTTTATCAAAATTTTTAAAAGTCCCTCTTATTTTATCAATAATATCTCTTAATTGATTTGGAGAAAAAAATGTGGGAGTCCCTCCTCCAAAATGTAGTTGAACAACATCTCTTGAAGTATCTAAATAGTTTTTTAAAATATCTAACTCTCTTTTTAGATACTCTATATATCTAATCTTTTTTTCCTCTTTTGAGGTGTAGACTACATTACATCCACAAAAATAGCATGCGCTTCTACAAAATGGAAGATGAAAATATAGTGACAAAGCTCTTTTTGAATCTTGCTCTTTTAGCTTTTGAATGTATCTATCATATGTAAAATTTTCACTAAACTCCACGGCTGTTGGATAACTTGTATATCTGGGGCCCGGTTTTGAGTATTTGGCAAATTTTTCAAAATCAATCATAAAATTCCTTAGAGATTATTTGGTGGATATCCTAAATCTTTTAGTTTTAAAAATAGGTTTGGATGGTTCTTTTTAATATCTTTTATCAACTTTTTTATATCAATATCTAAAAGATTTTTATTTTTTGATTTTGATAATCTATTTTTAATCTCTTTCATTGCAACAACCCATACATCATTAAAATCTATAGGCAGATTTTCTAAAATAGCCTTTTCAAGCTTTAGATTAAAATTTTCATAGGTTGTCTTTTTAAGAGAGTTTATAAGCTCTATCATAGATTCAATAGAAGATAAAACATGTATCTTATTATCCTCTCCTATAACAAACCAAGGAGCTTTGGAATCCCAACTTCCATGAAGTAGTTCCAATACCTTTTTGTTCGGGTCGCTATCCTCTTTTATCTTTACAACAGTTAAGTTTTTAGAAGGGACAATTCCAAGCTCTTTAGCAATATCTTCTACATTTTCAATGATATTTTCACCATCAATTTTTTTTATATCCACACTTCCTCCAAACTACTTTTTTCTATTTCTATCTAACCAAACCATTATACCTTTTTGAGCATGAAGTCTATTTTCAGCCTCATCAAAAATCTCTTTAGCATGAGTCTCAAAAACATCTTCGCTCACTTCATAACCTCTATATGCTGGCAGGCAGTGTAAAAATATAGCATCTTTTTTTGCAAGTTTCATTAAATTGTTATCTACCATAAATCCATCAAAATCTTTTAATCTTTTCTCTTTTTCTTCCTCTTGTCCCATAGATACCCATGTATCAGTAGTTACTACATCAGCTTCCAAAACTGCCTCTTTTGGATCATTTAAAATCTGAATTTTAGCTCCACTCTTTTTTGCAAAATTAAGAGCATCATCAACAATCTCTCTTTTTGGCTCATACCCTTTTGGAGTAGCTATTTTTAAAGTAAATCCAAGTTTACTTGATAACATCAACCAGCTATGAGCCATATTGTTTCCATCTCCGATATATGCCACCGTTGGATTTTTATCTTTGCCATACTCAATCATAGTCAAATAATCTGCCATCAACTGAACTGGATGATACTCATCTGTTAGGCCATTAATTACTGGCACAATGCTATAGTTTGCAAACTCTTCAAGACTCTTTTGAGAGTATGTTCTTATCATAACCATATCGCACATTCTTGAAATTACTCTTGCGCTATCTTTCATGGGCTCACCACGACCTAATTGAATATCATTTTTACTTAAAAAGAGTCCTACTCCTCCAAGTTGATAAATCCCTACTTCAAAACTAACTCTTGTTCTTGTTGAACTCTTTTCAAAAATCATAGCAAGAGTTTGTCCCTCTAAATATGGCACAAACTCCCCTCTTTTTGCTTCTTTTTTTATACTTTTTGCTAAATCAATAATTTCTAAAATTTCATCTTTACTAAAATCTTTTAGTGTTAAAAAGTGGCGCAACTCTTATCCTTTATAAGAAATAAAAAAGTATTATACCAATTTATCCAAAAGGTTTGCTACCTCTTTTGCATGATAACTTATAATTATATCTGCACCTGCTCTTTTAAAGCCTATCATTGTCTCCATCAAAACTTTTTCATAATCAATTATCCCCATTTTTCCAGCCATTTTTAGCATTGAATACTCTCCGCTTACATTATACACTGCAAGTGGAAGTTTAGTACTCTCTCTTATATCTCTTACAATATCTAAATATGCTAAAGCTGGTTTTACCATCAATATATCTGCACCCTCTTTTTCATCCTCTAAACTCTCTAAAATTGCTTCTTTTCTATTTGCTGGATTCATTTGATAGCTTCTTCTATCTCCAAAACTTGGAGCTGATTCTGCAACATCTCTAAATGGTCCATAATAACTGCTTGCAAACTTTGTTGAATAACTCATAATAGGAATATTTACAAATCCTGCCCTATCTAAAGCCTCTCTAATGGCTACAATCATCCCATCCATCATTCCACTTGGAGCTATCATATCAGCCCCTGCTTTTGCATGAATGACAGCTTGTTCTCCAAGTATTTTTAAAGTTGCATCATTATCTACTGTTTTTAAAACTGGATCTAAAATTCCACAATGTCCATGGTCAGTATATTCACAAAAACACAAATCTGTTACTACAAACATATCTGGATGAGCTTTTTTAATCTCTCTTACTGCTCTTGCGATAATCCCCTCTTGGCTTAAAGCATCGCTTCCTATTGAATCTTTAACATCTGGAATTCCAAAAAGTATAATTGCTCTAAGTCCAAGCTTTTTTAACTCATCACACTCTTTTATAACACTGTCTATACTCATTTGATACACATCTGGCATAGACTCAATCTCTTTTTTAAAATTCTCTCCACTCTTTACAAAGAGAGGGTATATAAAATCATTTTTTGTAATAGTTGTTTCTTGAACCAAATCTCTTAAAACTGGATTAATTCTTAATCTTCTAAATCTTTTGAAACTCATACTCGTCCTTTTTGATATAATTTCAAGGGCACCTCTAATAATTATATGCATATCATAGAAGGCAAAGTTAGGGTAAGATTTGCTAAAAGATTTTTGCAGGCTT
>CAJXMB010000039.1 GCA_913056105.1 uncultured Nitratiruptor sp.
ATCTTACCCTAACTTTGCCTTCTATGATATGTATATAATTGTTAGAGGTGCCCTACTTATTGTTTACCTCTTAATCTACTTAAAACTGCATCTATCAAATCGTCATCATCTTTACTTCTTGCTTTAAAAAACTCTTTTTTGCCATCTTCATACTCAAATGTAATATTTTCATTATAGTTTGAGATTGATTTAATCTTCTTTTTTAAACCCAAAATCTTAATGATTATCAAATCTAAAAATTGCTTTGAAATAGTATCTAATTTTCCAAATCTATCAACAATCTCCTCTTCTATATCATATACCTCACTTGCCTCTTCGCACTGACCAAGCCTTCTATACAGATCAAGTCTTAATCTATCTTCACTTACAAGCTCTTTTGTGATATAAGCATTGATAGTTAGTTTTATCTCAATTTTTGGTTTTTCTTCAATCTTTCCAGTTGTCAAAGAGTTTATAGCATCTTCTAACATTTTTAGATATAGACTATATCCAATATTTTTTATATGACCGCTCTGTTTTGCTCCAACAATATTTCCCCCTCCTCTAATCTCCAAATCATGCATAGCAAGAGCTTGTCCACTTCCAAGATATGAGTTTGACTCAAGCGCAAGGAGTCTCTTTTTGGCATCTTTTGTTATCTTTTTGCTATCCTCAATCAAAAAATAACAATACCCTTCACTCTTTCCTCTTCCAACTCTTCCTCTTAATTGATGTAAATCTGCCATACCAAATCTATCTGCAAAATCAACAATCATCGTATTTACATTTGGCATATGAAGCCCAGATTCTACAATAGAGGTTGATAAAAGCAAATCATACTCTTTGTTAGCAAACTTTAATAGCTCTTTTTCAGTAGTAGCTGCACTAATTTTTGAGTGAAGCACTAAAATCTTTAGATTTGGTAAAATCTCTAACAAATCCTCTTTTTTTGAGTTAATATTTGCAATTGAGTTAAAGATATAAAAGATTTGTCCGCCTCTTCTAAGCTCTCTTAAGATTATCTCTTTGATAAGCTTTGGATTATACTCTTTTACGTATGTCCTAACCTCTTTTTTGCCCATAGGTGGAGTTCTTAGCTCGCTAAAACCTTTTAATCTACTTAGAGCCATATTTAAGCTTCTTGGAATCGGAGTTGCACTCATACTTAAAACATGAACATTTTCGCTTAACTCTTTTAACTTCTCTTTTTGTTTTACTCCAAATTTATGCTCTTCATCTATAACAACTAATCCAAGCTTTTTAAACTCTGCACTAAGCAAAGCGTGAGTTCCAACAACTACATCTATACTTCCATCTTTTAATCTATTTAAAATCTCTTTTTTTCTTTTTGAAGTTACAAATCTATCAAGCTTTTCAACACATATATCAAACTTTTTAAATCTTTGCTCTAAAGTATTAAAGTGTTGATTTGATAGAAGCGTTGTAGGAGCTAAAAAGGCTGCTTGATATCCACTCTTTACAACAGCAAATATGGCATTCATAGCAACTTCAGTTTTGCCAAAGCCAACATCTCCACTTAAGAGCCTATCCATCACTTTACCGCTTGATATATCTTTAAATATATCTTCAATTGCTTTTATTTGATCGGGAGTATATTCAAACCCTGCACTCTTTTGAAATATCTTAATCTCAGGATTTTCAACTTCACAAACAATTCCCTTTGTAAGCTCTCTTTTAGCTGCAATTTTAATAATCTTGTTTGCAATCTCAAAAAGTTTCTTTTGTACCTTCTTTTTTAACTTAGCAAAAGATGAGCTTCCAAGCCTATCTATAACTGGAACCGAGCCGCTATCAGCTATATACTTATCAATCAAATCTATATTTTCAACTGGAAGTAGAAGTTTATCATCTCCTTGATATTTTAAAACTAAAAAATCTTTTGTTGCTCCTAAAATCGTAACTGGCTCAATGCCACTAAAAATACCAATTCCATGATTTTCATGAACAACATAGTCTCCAACTCTTAACTCATCAAGTAAAACTTTTGATTTTTTAACTCTTTTAAACTTTTTTCTTCTATTTAGTGAGATAATGAGCTCTTTAGGGCTCTCAATATTTAAAATAATATCTTTATAGATAAACTCAATATTTTTAAAGTCATTAATCTCACTTCTTCTAACAAGAGTCTCATTTTTAGCTAAAACTTTGATTTTTTTATCTTTTCTTGACTCAATCAAAGCATTTAAATTTATAACTTCTATATCTTTATACTCTTTTGCATCTTTTATAACCGGAAGCTCAAAACTACTCTTTGGAATAAAATTAAAATCCTCTTCATATAAAGCATTAATCTCATCTTTTATATCATTTACAAAATAAGCATTTTTGTCTTCAAGAAGATTAACCTTTTCATCTAAATACCATAGTCCCAAAGATGCTATATCTTTTACAAAAACTTCGCTCTCTAAATTTTCAATTTTGCTTAAAAGTTTCTCATACTCATCCTTTTTTAAAGCAAAAAGGTAAGAGGTTATAACAACACTTTCTAACTCATCTTTAAAACTCTTTTGAGTTACCTCATCAAAATATCTAATGCTTTCTACCTCATCATCAAATAGACTAATTCTAATAGGTTTTGAATTTCGTGGAAAAATATCAACAATATCTCCCCTAAAAGATACCTCTCCTTTTGTTTGGACAATATCTACAAACTCATACCCCCAATAAAGAAGCCTCTCTTTTAACTCTTCTAAATTTAATTTATCTGCAAACTCAATCTTAAACTCATCAAAATATTTTTTTGATGGAAGATAGTTTGATAGGCTTTGATATGGAGATATTAAAAGTGAGTTGGTTTTATAATATAGATTTAGCGCACTTAAAAGCTCTTCAAGCTCCTCTTTAAAGCTTCTTAAATCATCCCTAAATCTCGCTCTAAAATCAGGCAAAACTATAGCATTGATATCAAGATATTTTGCAACATCTAAAACCTCTTTTGCCTCATTTTCATCTTTTACGATTAAAATATCAGCTCTATTTTTTTGTAAAAACTCAAAAACTTTAGCTTGCAAAATGCTCCTTTAAAAACCTCTCTACAACTTTAAATGAGCCATATACAAGATACTCTTCACTCTTTCTAATCTCTTTAAAATCGCAATAATTTATTTTAAGCTCTTTTAAAGCACTCTTTAAAATCTCTTTTTTAACTACCCTTTCATCATCAATATCAATAATCTCAACCCTTTTTATCTTTGGTTTTAATATTTTTAAAATCTCTTTATAATCTTTATCCTCATATGTGTTATAGACTAAAACTATATCTTTTTTTATATTTTTTACAATCTCTTTGGCTGAGAGTGGGTTGTGTCCAACATCTATAATAACATTTTTTAAAACTCTTTGAAATCTTCCAAAAATCTCTATATCTTTTATTTGTTCTAAATTAGGCTTAACTTTTAAAAACTTTGCTGCGGCATATGCTAAAGATAGATTTTGAATAAAATATGATGGAAAGGCTTTTTCCTTTATAAAATCTTTGATTTTTTCTTTTTCATTTTCATCTAAAAGCTCATCTACTAAAAATAGATTAGCTCCTTTTTCTTTTGCAACTTTTTTTGCAACATCTACTACCTTATGATATTTTTGATACCCTAAAATTGCATTTTTGTCGATACTTCTTATTTTTGTTAAAGCAATATCTTCAATTTTTTCTCCTAAAAAGCTTTGATGGTCAAAACCAATTGTACTAATAAGGCTTAACTCTTTTTTAAAAACATTTGTGCCATCAAACTCTCCTCCAAGCCCTGCTTCTAAAATTGCAAAATCAACATTTTCAAAAGCCTTGATTGATAAAAGTGTGGTATATTCAAAGTAGCTTAGGCTATCTTTAAACTCATTTGGTAAAATCTCAAAAAGCTCTTTGTGAGCCTTTTCTAAAGAAGCTTCATCAATATCTTTTCCATTTAGCCATATTCTTTCATTAAATCTTAATATATGAGGAGATGTGTAGTGGCCTACCTTAAAGCCATTTTTAAGAAGCAAAAAAGCCAAAAATCTTCCTGTGCTTCCTTTGCCATTTGTTCCAACAATATGGATAATTTTTGGTAAAAGTAGTCTTTTTTTTATACTCTCAAAAGCTTTTGGCATCCTTTGATAATCAATCTCTTTATAAAAAAGGGGTTTGGAAGCTAAAAAATCTTTTAATTTCAACTCTTTTGAAATCCTAATATTGAGATTTTGGAGATAAATTTATCCAATGCCTTTTTTGAACTCTCTTTTATAGCTTCAAACCTTTTAGTATCAGAGATTACACTATTTGGCTCTATTGGAAAATCATAATTTCCGCTTACATTCATAGTTTGAGTCTTTCCATCTCTATTTTTATAAACAATATTAAGTGAAGTTGTAGCTCTATAATAGACTACATACCCTTGAGTGTCATACTCGAGTGGATAAAAATTTACTGAATTTAAACTAACAATAATCTCACTATTGGCATACTTTTTTGGAGCTAAAGAGCCTTTGAATCTACTTACAACTGCCTCATTTATAGCATCTTTTATCAAAACAGCATTTTCAGGGTCTCTTAAATATACTTTAACTTGAGTATAGATTTTTTGACCTAAAACATTTTTTGTATATGTGGATGCGGGCTTGTAGCCACACCCTACAAAAATAAGTAAAATCAATAAAAAAAATCTCAATCTATCCCTTTACTACCAAATTAACTAATCTATTTGGAACATATATCTCTTTTATAATCTCTTTGTTTTCAATCCACTTTTTAGATCTCTCTTTAGCTAAAGATAGAATCTCATCTTTATTTAAATCTTTTGCAACTTCAATCTCTGCTCTTCTTTTTCCATTGATAGTAATTGCTAAAGTCATACTATCTTCAACAAAAACCTCTTCTTTAATCTCTATATCTTTAAAATTTTCTCTGTTAAACACTCTATCTGAAATCTCCCAACAAGTATGTGGAATAATTGGCTCTAAAATGTTTGTTAATATCCAATAACCTTCACTCAAAACATCCTCATTTTTTTGTTGATTGAGAGCATTAAAAGCTTCCATAGAAGCTGCTATTAGAGTATTGAAGGCAAAAGTTTTTTCATAAACCTCTTTTGATTTTTTAAGAGCTTCATAAACCTTCTTTCTTGCAAACTTTTCCTCTTTTGATAGTTTTGAGTGCTCAATTGAAACTAAACTATCCATCTTTTTTACATTTTGGCTTCTATCATAAAATCTTTTTATAAATCTATACGCTCCCTCAACTGCACTATCATTCCACTCAAGCTCTTTTGCTGGTGGTGCTGCAAATAGGATAAATAGTCTAGCTGTATCTGCTCCATACTTTGTGATAATCAAATCTGGATCTACAACATTTCCTTTTGATTTACTCATTTTAGCACCATCTTTTAAAACCATTCCTTGAGTTAAGAGTCTCTCAAATGGCTCATCAATATCAATATATCCCAAATCTCTTAGTGCTTTTGTAAAAAATCTTGAATACAGTAGATGCAAAATTGCATGCTCAATCCCACCAATATATTGATCCACACTCATCCAGTAATTTACATCCTCTTTTTTAAATGGAAACTCTCTCCAATACTCTTTTTTTGCTGTATATCTTAAAAAGTACCAACTTGATTCAACAAATGTATCTAATGTATCAGTCTCTCTTATGGCATCGCCTCCACATTTTGGACATTTTGTATATTTCCAAGTTGGATGAAGCTCAAGTGGATTTCCCTCACCAGTAATCTTTACATCTTCAGGAAGCGTTATAGGGAGATTCTCTTTCTTTTGGGCAACTAAGCCACATTTTGGACACTTTATGAGTGGAATTGGAGTCCCCCAATATCTTTGGCGACTAACAAGCCAATCTTTTAGTTTAAAATTTATAGTTTTTTTCCCAAGAGAGTTCTTTTCAAAAAACTCTATAACTCTCTCTTTTGCACTCTCACTATCTAATGAGTCAAACTCTTGGCTATTAAAAAGGATACCACTTTTAGTATAAGCTTTACTCTTATCAAGAGAGCCGTCTTTTGGTTTTATTACATATTTAATAGGTAGATTATACTTTTTAGCAAACTCAAAATCTCTCTCATCATGAGCTGGAACTGCCATAACACCACCGCTTCCATACTCCATCAATACGAAGTTTGCTACCCATACAGGAATTTTTTCTTTTGTTAATGGATGAATTGCATAGATATTTAAAAATATCCCCTCTTTTTCACTTTGAGCCCTCTCTCTTGGAGGAGTATTTTGCATCTTTTTAATCTTTTTAATTGAGTACTCATCTAAAAGATTGTTTTTAACAATATATTTTACAATCTCATGCTCTGGAGCTAAAGCCGCATAGGTTACACCATATATGGTATCAGGTCTTGTAGTAAATACATTAAAACCATCAAAGCTACTATTTAGTATCTCTTTGCTTTTGCTATCTAACTTTAACTTAAATTCAAGCCCTTCACTTCTTCCAATCCAATTTCTTTGCATTGCAATAACTTGATTTGGCCATTTGCCTTCTAATTTTTTCAAATCATCCAAAAGCTCCTGGGCATAATCGGTAATTTTTAGAAAGTATTGGTCCATCTCTTTTTGAACAACCTCTGTATCACATCTCCAGCATCTACCCTCAATTACTTGCTCATTTGCTAAAACTGTCTTATCATTTGGACACCAATTAACTGTAGCTTTACTTCTATAAAGCAAGCCTTTTTCAAACATATCGATTATAAAGGCTTGTTCAAACTTTGTATAAAGCTCATCACAAGTTGCAAACTCTCTTGTTTTAGAGAAGCTAAATCCAAGAGAAGAGAGCTCTTTTCTCATATAGTCAATATTTTCATATGTCCACTTTTTAGGATGAATTTTCATCTTTATTGCAGCATTTTCTGCTGGCATCCCAAAAGCATCCCAGCCTATTGGGTGAAGCACATTTTTATTCTTTTTTCTATAATACCTTGCTAATGCATCCCCTATAGCATAGTTTCTAACATGCCCCATATGGATTTTTCCACTAGGGTATGGAAACATACTCAAAATATATTTTTTTTCTAAACTATTATCTTCCTTTGGTTCATAATAACCACTCTCTTCCCAAAAATTTTGCCACTTTTTTTCAATTCTTTTTGGATTATACTCCATCAAACAACCCCTTGCTCATACATTGATCTTAGTCTTTGTTTTTCTTGCTCTCTTTTTCTCTTTTGAGCTAATTTTGCTCTATATTTTTCTATATCAAATCCAAGCCATTTTAGAAGTGGTGAAGCAACAAATATGGAACTATATGTCCCAACAACTACACCAACAAGCATTGTAAAACTAAAACCTTTTATAATCTCTCCACCAAATAGAAATAGTGTTAAAACCACAAAAAATGTTGTTAGTGAAGTTAGAGTCGTTCTAGATAGAGTCTTTGTAACTGAACTATTTATGACTTCAAATAGATTGTTTGATTTTGAAGCAATAACCTCTTCTCTAATCCTATCAAAAACAATAATTGTATCATTTAGCGAATAACCCAAAATTGTTAAAATTGCTGCTAAAATATCTAAATTAAATGAAACATTAAATAGACTAATAGCTCCCATTGCAATAGATACATCGTGAACCAAAGCTAAAACCGAAGCAATAGCAAATCTAAACTCAAATCTAATTGAAACATATATCAAAATACCAATGATTGCAATAATTGCAGCCATCATCCCTTTTTCTCTTAACTCACTTCCAACTTTTGGACCTATTATATCTACTCTTCTTATCTCAAAACTACCTGTTGTTTTAAGAGCTTCTTTTACCTCATCTCCTATATCTTTTTTAACACTTTTAGATGATGAGTTTACTCTTATGATTATCTCTTTATCACTTCCAAACTTTGTAACTGAGGCATCTTTAAAAATTGGATTTTTCCTTAAAGCCTCTCTAATCTTTTTTAAATCTACATTTCTTTCATATCTTACCTGAACAATTGTTCCGCCTGTAAAATCTATACCAAAGTTTAACCCTTTGGTAAAAAGAAGAGTGTACGAAGCTAAAATCAAAATAAGTGAAATTGATATAAAGAGCTTACTCTTTCCCATAAAATCATAAATTTTATTGCTTTTAAAAATCTCCATTATTTACCCTTTACTTTTATGCCAAACCAAGAATATATGTTGCTTTTTTCAATCTTTGGCATTAGTGATTCATATATACCATGAGTTCCAACTATCGCTGTAAGCATAGAAGCTAGTATCCCTATACTCATAGTGATTGCAAAACCTTTAATTGGACCTGTTCCATAAGCATACAAAACAATGGCTGCAATTAAAGTTGTAATATTTGCATCCAAAATCGCACTCATAGCATTTTTATAACCTTGCTCTATCGCCTTTTTGATACTAACTCCCTCTCTTAAAAGCTCTCTAATTCTCTCATTTATAATAACATTTGCGTCAACTGCCATACCAACAGTCAATACAATACCAGCCATTCCTGGAAGTGTTAAAGTTGCTCCAAAAAGAGCCATAATTGCAATGATTAAAAATAGGTTTGCTATCAAAGCAATATCTGCAACTAATCCTGATAATCCATAATAAACAATCATAAACAAAACAACAATCACAAATCCACTAATCAAAGCTATCATGCTACTTTTGATACTATCTGCTCCTAGACTTGGTCCAATGCTTCTTTTTTCTAAAAGAACCACTGGAGCTAAAAGTGCACCACTTCTTAGAGCAATTGCAACATCGTGAGCCTCTTGAACACTAAAGCCACCACTTATTTGACCACTTCCCCCACCAATTCTCTCTCTTATAACTGGTGCTGAATATACTTTGTTATCTAAAACAATAGCAAGATGTTTTCCAACATTTTTTGCTGTAAAATCTGCAAAGATTTGAGCTCCTTGACTATTTAGAGTAAAATCAATAACTGGTTGATTATTTCTATCAAATCCAACTTTTGCATCTGTAATCATTGAGCCATCAAGTATCGGAATCTCTTTTAAAAGATATTTTCTTGCACTATTTTTTGCATCTGAGAGTATTACATCTCCATACTCTGCAGCTTCTTTTAGACTCATTTGATAAACTTTTGCTGCTCTATCTTCATCAACTGCCATAAGTTGAAGGTGAGCTGCTTTTGCTATAAGTTTTCTTATCCTTTGCTCCTCTTTTGGAGTTTTTATTCCTGGAACCTCAACCAAAATCTTATCTTTTCCTTGCTTTGCAACAGTTGGCTCAGCTAAACCAAACTGGTCAAGTCTATTTCTTATAGTATCTACTGCTTGATTTATAGCATACTCTTTGACTGATTTAATCTCTTTTTTAGTCAAAGAGATTTCATATTTTAATCCATCTTTTTTGACATTTAATCCATCAATTTTACTTAGCATCTTATCAATTTTTGGCTCATCATCGCTATCTAAAAGAGTAAAAGTTATAGATTTATCTTTGATTTTTAATCCATCGATTAATATATCATTGTTATCTGCAAAATATTTTATACTTGAGGCAATGCTTTTAACTTTTGACTCTACAGCTTTATCATAATCTACCCCTAAAAGCATATGTAAGCCACCTTGAAGATCCAAACCAAGTGTTATCTTTGGCCCCTCTTTTGTATTTAAAAATGAAGGGATTGAAAGAGCTATCCCTCCAAAAAGAGCAATTATAAAGATAATTAACCTATAATTTAGCTTCATTTTTAACTCTCTATCTTTTTAGCAATAAAATTTTTATCAACTTTAACAATTGTCTCATCATTAAGCTTTGCTTTGATAAAATCCTCTTCAGGTTTTACAACTTCAACAATCAAGCCACCATTTGTAACAATTTTATCACCCTTTTTTAAAGAGTTAATCATCTCTTTATGTTTTTTGGCTTGCTGTTGTTGAGGTCTAATAACCAAAAAATAAAATATCAAAAAGATTATAATGAGTGGTAAAAGTGAACCTAAAATCCCAGCAGCGCTATTTTGTCCATGCATGAAAATCCTTTTTAAAAAATTTTGGAGATATTTTAACATTTATTTGCTAATAAAAGCCTTTTTAATTGCAATTTCTTTTAGTTTTTTTATATATTCACAAGATTTTGGATATACATCTAAATTTTTAAATACATTTTTTGGACTTCTTTCGCTATTTTTTATACTTAAAGCAAAACCAAAAGAGCTCTTTTTTATAGGATTTTTTATAGGGATTTTATGGTTTTACTGGATTGGGCTTAGCTTTAGATACTATAATTTAGTTTGGATGATACCAATTGTCATAGTTTTTGTTGGGTTTGTATATGCAGTTTTATTTTGGGTTATGGGAAAGATTGCCAATTTTTTTGCTATTGAGCCATTTATAAAATCGATTTTTTTAACAATTTTTAGTTATATCCATCCATTTGGATTTAACTGGTTTATACCTGAAATCATATTTTTAGATAGCTTTTTAAAATATGATAAACTTAGCTTCTTTTTGATACTTATGTCTTTATCTCTTATTATTCAAAAGCCAAATATATTTAAAATTTTAACAGCTATTTTAATCTTGATTTGTACTATACAACATAGCTACAAAAAGCCAAAACTTGCTCCACTTAAAATATATCTATCTCAAACAAAACTTCCTCAAGATAAAAAGTGGGATGTAAAATATAAAGAAGAAATCTATAGAGATAATTTTGAGATTATAAAAAAGGCTATAAAAGAGAAAAAAGATTTAGTTGTACTTCCTGAGAGTGCATTTCCAGCTTTTTTAAATATGGAAAAAGAGACATTAAAAAAACTTTTAAAACTTAGCAAAAAGATATCCATTGTAACCGGTGGACTACATTTAAAAGATGGATCACCTTTTAACTCAACCTATATATTTTCCAATGGGAAACTGAAAATTATTGATAAGGTTGTATTGGTTCCTTTTGGAGAGTATATTCCTTTGCCAAAACCTATATCAAGTATAGTAAATAGACTAATTTTTGATGGAGCCCAAGATTATAGCAAAGCAAAAGAGCCAAAAAATTTTACAATTAAAGGGATAAAATTTAGAAATGCTATATGCTATGAGGCAACAGAGCCTCTTTTATATAAAAAGGCACCAAAATATATGATTGCAATTAGCAATAATGCGTGGTTTACCCCATCAATTGAGCCAACACTTCAAAATATACTCATAAAGTTTTATGCAAGGAAAAATAAAATGGTTATATATCACTCTACAAATATTGCAAAAACAGATGTTATTTGGTAATATTTTAGAGGTGCCCTTAAGAAAGGAATATTATGAGAGTAGCTAAAAATGTAACTGAACTTATAGGAAATACTCCTTTAATTTTAATAAACTCCCTATCAAATAGATATGGTGCAAATATAATAGCAAAGTGTGAGTTTATGAATCCTTCAGGCTCAGTTAAAGATAGAATTGGGTTTAATATGATAAAAAAAGCAATAGAAAATGGATTAATCAACAAAGATACCACAATAATTGAACCAACAAGTGGAAATACTGGAATTGCTTTAGCTTCTGTTTGTACATCTTTTGGACTAAAGCTAATTCTAACAATGCCTGAATCTATGAGTCTTGAGAGAAGAAAGTTACTTAAAGCTCTTGGGGCAAAACTTGAGTTAACTCCTGCACATTTAGGGATGAAAGGAGCAATCCAAAGAGCAAACGAGCTACTCAAATCTATAAAAAACTCATATATGCCAAATCAATTTGAAAATCCATATAATCCACAAATCCATAGATTAACAACTGCAAAAGAGATTTTAAGAGATTTAGATAATAAAATTGACTGCTTTGTTGCAGGAGTTGGAACTGGAGGTACGCTAACTGGAGTTGGAGAGGTTTTAAAAGATGAAATTAAAAATATAAAAATCTATGCAGTTGAGCCAAAAAGATCTCCTGTTTTATCTGGCGGTAAACCTGGACCACACAAAATTCAAGGAATTGGAGCTGGATTTATACCAAAGATTTTGGATACAAAAATATATTCTGAAGTTATAGAGGTTGAGGATGAAGATGCTATAAATATGAGTAGATTCATAGCAAAAAAAGAGGGAATACTTGTTGGAATATCAAGCGGAGCAAACTTAGTAGCTGCTTGTGAAGTAGCAAAAAAAAATCCAGGCAAAAACATAGTTACAATTCTTTGCGATAGAGGTGAGAGGTATTTAAGTACCAATCTTTTTGAGTAATGAAAAAGTTATTTTTTGAAACTATAAAGATTGAAGATGGTAAAATTTTCAATATTGAGTATCATAACCAAAGAGCTTTTAATACAATAGATAAAAATTTTGGGATAAAAAAAGAGATTGATTTAAAAAATTTTATCAATCCTCCAAAAAGTGGACTATTTAGATGTAAAATTGTATATGATAAAGATATTTTAGATGTAAAATATTATCCATATAAGCCAAGAGTTATAAAAAGTTTAAAAGTTGTCTATTCAAATATTGATTACTCTTTTAAATATCTAAATAGAGATGAGTTAAACTCTCTTTTTGAAAAAAGAGATGGGTGTGATGATATTTTGATAGTTAAAGATGGATTTGTAACTGATACATCAATAGCAAATATAGCATTTTTTGATGGAAATAGATGGATAACTCCAAGAAAGCCCTTACTTAAAGGAACAACAAGAGAGAGGCTTTTAAAAGAGAGAAAGATTTTTGAAGAGGATATAAGGATAGAGGATATAAAAAGATTTAAAAAGTTTGCAATTATGAATGCAATGGTTGGATTTGTAGAGATTAAAGGGCACCTCTAACAATTATATACATATCATAGAAGACAAAGTTAGGGTAAGGTTTGCTAAAAGATTTTTGCAGGCTTAGCCATAGCTAAGTCAAGAAAATATTTTAGCAAAGATTGCTTTAAATTTGCCTTCCCTTTG
>CAJXMB010000040.1 GCA_913056105.1 uncultured Nitratiruptor sp.
ACACAAAAGCTTTAAAAGCTATGAATGCATATAATTGTTAGAGTTGCCCTAAAGATTTAAATATTAAAAATTAAAAGCTCTGAATAAACCTTTCTCAACAAGAGTTTGTCACGATGGGTACCCCGAAGCTACCGCTTTTCGACCCATCGGACAAAATTGTTTCGCAAGGTTTATTCAGACGCTACAATTAATACTTAAAACTTAACACTCACTACTCAGCACTTAGCACTTCTAAAACATATGCAGGCAGAGCCTGCAAATTAAGCTTTATGTTCTTTTATATAATTTACTGCATCACCTACAGTTTGAATTTTTTCTGCATCTTCATCTGGAATTTCTATACCAAATTTCTCTTCTAAAGCCATAACAAGCTCAACAACATCTAAACTATCTGCACCTAAATCTTCAACAAATTTTGAATCCTCTTTTACCTCATCTGGATTTGCATTTAGTTGCTCAACAACAACCTCTTTAACTTCATTAAAAATATCCATCTATTCTCCTTTAAATTTTTTAAATCAACTAATTTTACCAAAAAAAAGATTAATTACATATACATTCCGCCATTAACTTTTATAGTTTCACCTGTAATATAGCTTGAGTAATCACTGAGTAAAAATGCAACAGTCTCTGCTACCTCTTTTGGATTTCCAAATCTTTTTAATGGGATTTTAGATATGTAAGAGTTTTTTATATCCTCTTTTAAATTCTTTGTCATATCTGTATCTATAAATCCAGGAGTGACTGCATTAAATCTAACCCCTCTTGCAGCTCCTTCCAATGCAAAACTTTTTGTCATAGAAAGAATTGCACCTTTGCTTGCGCTATAGTTAACTTGACCTGCATTTCCACTTTCAGCTACAATTGAGGAGATATTTACTACACTTCCAAACCTCTTTTTGCTCATAACTTTTAAAGCCTCTCTACATCCAATAAATGTTGAAGTTAGATTTGCTCTAATAACCTCCTCAAAATCACTTAAATTCATTCTAATAGCAAGCTTATCTTTTGTAATACCAGCATTATTTACCAAATAACTAAGCTCTCCATCTGATTCGATGATAGTTTTAATTGCATCCACAAAAGATTTTTCATCACTCGCATCAAATCCTATTACTGCAGCTTTCCCGCCATTTTGCTCAATCTTCTCTTTTAACTCATCAGCCTCTTTTGCACTACTTCTATAATTTATCCACACTTTTAGTCCAAAATTAGCTAAAACCTCTGCTATTTTAGCTCCTATTCCTCTACTTGCTCCAGTTATTAAAACATTTTTTCCACTAAATTTCATAATCTCTCCTTTTGATTTAAAAATTAGTAAAATTTTAGTAATATTTCACTTTATAAACAATAAATGAGGAAAAATGCTATATTTTTTATATCAATATTTCAATATCAATATTTTTCACTATATTACTGTTAGAGCTGGAATTAGCTTTTTTATCTCTTTTATACTAACCTTATATCTTTTGCCAAAATTTATAAGATGGGCAAAAGCAAAAAAAGCTAGCCAGCCAATATACTCCTTAGCTCCAAAAAGCCACAAAGCAAAATCAAATACACCCACAATGGGTGGAGTAGTTTTTATATTTTCAACAACTATTGCATCTTTGCTTTGTGCAAAATTAAACAACATTTTTGTACTGACTGCTCTACTTACTATAATTTTATTTTCAATTATTGGCATAAAAGATGATATATCAAAAATTTTAAACAAAAATAATCAATCTGGACTCACTCCAAAAGCTAAATTTCTACTTCAAACCATTTTTGCTTCTATAGTTGCTTTGGTTCTATATTTTTATTCCAATCTCTCATCAAACTTGTTTATACCATTTTACAAATATCCTCTATTTGATATGAAAATATTTGCTATACTTTTTTGGACAGTTGTAATTGTTGCAACCTCAAATGCTGTAAATTTAACAGATGGGCTTGATGGACTTGCCACAGTTCCTTCAATTTTTGCTCTTGGTTCTTTATCTCTAATTGCTTATATAACTGGAAATGCAATTCTAAGTCACTATCTTTTTCTTCCAAAAGTTCTTGGAGTTGGAGAAGTTGCTATCATTGGAACAGCTCTTGGGGGAGCACTTATTGGATTTTTATGGTTTAACTGCTATCCAGCTCAAATTTTTATGGGAGATAGTGGGAGTTTACCACTTGGAGCATTTTTAGGATATATGGCAATAATTTCAAAAAGTGAAATTTTATTGATTCTAATTGGCTTTGTATTTGTACTTGAAGCTCTATCAGTTATTTTACAGGTTGGAAGCTATAAATTAAGAAATAAAAGAGTCTTTTTGATGGCACCAATTCATCACCATTTTGAGCAAAAAAAGTGGCAAGAGAGTAAAATAATAGTTAGATTTTGGATAATAGCTCTTATTTCAAACATAATAGCTCTGATTACACTAAAAATAAGGTAAAAAGTGAATATATCTCTTTTTGGATACGGCAAAACTACAAAAGCGATTGCAAAAAAATCTAAAAATGTGGTTTTTTTTGATGATAATACCAAAAAAGCTTTTATTGATGAAAATGGATTTAAAATCTATCCATCAAAAGATTTTGACCCAAACAGTTCATCTTTAGAGATTCCAAGTCCAGGCATTCCTCCACACAACCCTCTAATAAAAAGGGCAAAAAATCTAATAAGCGAATATGATCTATTTTTATCTTCTAAATTTAACTCTAAAATACCATTTTCTATATGGATTAGTGGAACAAATGGAAAAACTACAACTACTCAGATGATAACTCATCTTTTAAAAGAAAAAGGTGCTATCTATGGAGGAAATATAGGAGTACCTTTAGGCTCTTTGGATAAAAGTAAAAAAATTTGGGTTTTAGAGACAAGCTCATTTACACTTCACTACACAAAATTTGCTAAACCAAATATATATGTTCTACTTCCAATTACTCCTGATCATATAAGCTGGCATGGCTCTTTTAGAGCTTATGAAGATGCAAAGCTAAAACCAATCAAAACTTTAAGAGAGGGTGAAGTTTGTATAATCCCTAAAAAGTATGAAAATATTAAAACAAGTGGTATGAAAATCACTTATAACTCATCCAATGATTTAGCCAATTTTTTTGGAATTGATATAAAAAAAATAACTTTTAAAGAGCCATTTTTGCTTGATGCAATTTTAGCTTTGGGCATTCAAAAGATACTTTTTGATGAGACTAATTATGAAAAGATAAATAGCTTTAAAGTTGATAAGCATAAAATTGAGGAGTTTTTTGATAAAGATGGCAATCTTTGGGTTGATGATAGTAAAGCTACAAATAGTGATGCAGCTATAAAAGCTATAAAAAGATATAAAGATAAAAAGATTTTTTTAATAGTTGGAGGAGATTGCAAGGGAGCAAATTTAGAGCCATTTATAGAGTTTTTAAAAAATTTTAATATAGAGCTTTTTATCATAGGAAAAGATACAGATTATATTTATCAGTTAGCAAGTAAACATAAAATCGCTTCAAAAAAAGTCTTTACATTAGAAAATGCGGTAAAAGAGATAAAACAGGTTATAAATAAAGATAGTCTTGGAATACTATCTCCAGCTTGTGCGAGTTTAGACCAATTTAGTTCTTATAAAGATAGGGGAGAAAAATTTAAAAAGTTAGTTTTAAGCCAAATTTAAAAATAACTTTATTATAATTTCAATCCTCATTCAAGGCCAGATAGCTCAGTCGGTAGAGCAAGGGACTGAAAATCCCTGTGTCGGCAGTTCGATTCTGCCTCTGGCCACCACTTCTATTTTTCAATCTTTCATAAAACAAGCAAATTTTAAGATTTTTTTGGTATTATTCATAGTAATAAAGTTTAAAAATAAGGATGATTAATGCAAAAATACTCTTCTCTCACAAAAGTCCAAATAGCAAATATTGCTTCAATTATACTCTTTTCTATAGCATTGATTGTTGAGATATACTCTTATGGATTGAATCCTATTAGACTTTTAAATATTGCAAACTTTTTTTTAGCTTGGTATATGTTTCTTAACATCAAAAAAGCTCAAAACACATTGAAAACTATATCAAACACAATTAAAAAAGGAAAAGATGGTAAGTTAAATTTAAAAACAAAATGCGATGATGGAGGAGAACTATATGAGGTTTGCAAAGATAGTAATGAATTTTTAAAAGAGACAAGTCTATTTATAAAAGATGCAAAAGATGCAATCGAAAATGCAAGTAAAGAAAATTTTGAAGATATTTTAGATACTAAAACCTTTAAAGGCCAATTTAAAGACACTGCCGAAAATATAAACAAAACTTTAAGTATTATGAAAAAAAACAATGAATTTATAGAAAAAACTCGCCTTGAAAGCAAAGTGGGGCAATTAGGAGGAGGGATAGCTCATAATTTATCTATTATTCAAAACGATTTAATTAGTAGTATGGATATAATAAAAAATATTGCACAAAAAAGTACAGAAACTGCTAATGAATCTGATAGAAGCTTAAAAAGTGTGGATGAAATTGTTGCAAAATTAAAAAATATCACAAATTTAATAGAAAATTCTAATAATTTAATACTTTCCCTTTTTGAAAAAACTAACAATATAGGATCGGTTATAAACTTGATTAATGATATCGCTGATAAAACTAACTTGTTAGCTCTAAATGCAGCAATAGAAGCTGCAAGAGCTGGAGAGGCAGGGAGAGGATTTGCTATAGTTGCTGATGAAGTTAGAAAACTTGCTGAGATGACACAAAATGCTACCAATAAAATAGCTGTTTCAATTGAGAGTTTACAAAAAGAGAGCAATGAGACTAAAAACCAATCTGAACTTATGATTCAAATGGCTAAAGAATCGACCAAAATTGTTAAAAATTTTGAAACAGTTTTTTATAGATTCAATCAAGATGCTAAAATTGTTGCACAAAATGCTTCAGTTACTACAGATATTATGAATTTTACTATAGCAAAAGTTAGTCATATTATTTTTAAAAATAGAGTTTATAAAGCAACATTTGAAGAAAAATATATTGAGCTTCCTGATAGTAATAGCTGTAGTTTTGGAAAGTGGTACAAGAGTGTATTCAAAAAATATTCAAATATTGAAAGTTTCAAAAAGATAGAAATATTGCATAAAAAACTTCATGATAAAGCAAAAGAGATTATGGAAATAATCAAAAAAGAAAAAATTACACCAAATAATAAAAATAGAATATTTAATAATTTTAAAGAATTAGAAAATATAAGTGAAGACTTATTTAAAAGAATTGATGAAACAATAGATAAAATCAAAAACTTTTAAGGTGATAAGATGAAAAAAAGGTGCCATATTTTTGAAAAAATAGAAAATAGTAAAAAACTCTCGCAAGAAGATATTAAAACAGTTATGAATATAGTTAGACAAGAGATGAATTTTATGATAAGAAACAATATATTGATGACTCCCAATAATTACTCAAGATGGTTTGAAGTCTTTTGTTACATTGTTGAATCTAAAAAAAAGTTTAATGATTTAGAAATTTTGGGCCTTTTTAAAGAGTTTTTTGAAGAGTCTTATGATGAAGTTATAAAAGAAAAAGGAAAAGTTGAGAATCATCCAAAAGGATTTGTAAAAAAACTAAACTCTATTGCTGAATCTATAGATAAAAAACTTCTTGAAATTATAAAATCAATGGATCAATATGGCACTAATTTAGATGCTCATAGTGAAAATCTATCAAAAAATCAAGAAGAGATAGATTCTAAAAATGTAATCGATTCTATAGAAAAAATTTTAAAAATAGTGCAAAATCTCAAAGAAGAAAATAGAGAACTTACAGATGAACTAAAAAAATATCATAAAGATGTATTAAAACTTCAACAAGAGTTAAAGGTAGCTAAAAGTGAATCTGAAGTGGACTTTTTAACTGGACTGGTCAATAGAAGAAGATTTGAAAGAGCTCTTTTGGATTTGCTAAATGATTTAAAGACAAAAAAATACCCTTTTTCACTGATAATGTTGGATATAGATGACTTTAAAAAGATAAATGATACATATGGACATCAAACTGGAGACAGAGTTCTTCAAGATATAGCTCTTATTTTAAGAACTTTTTTGAGAGCAAATACAATTCCTGCAAGAATTGGGGGAGAAGAGTTAGCCGTAATTTTACCAGGAACCAAATTAGAAGATGCAAAAAAAATTGCCCAAAGACTTAGACGAGCTATAGAGAATAGAAGTTTTCATATAGATGATTTAAAAGTTACTGCAAGCTTTGGAGTAACCGAAGCTAAAGAAGATGATACTATTGATTCTATTTATGAAAGAGTAGATAAAGCTATGTATGAAGCCAAAAAAAGTGGCAAAAATAGAGTTGTTGTATATGAGTAAAAAACTATATATTGCATCTTTAGGGTGTGTTAAAAACTTAGTTGATAGTGAAGTAATGCTATCAAAATTAAAAAACTACTCAATTACTCAAAACCCAAGCGAAGCTGATGTGATAGTAGTCAATACATGTGGATTTATAGAGGCTGCAAAAGAGGAGAGTTTGCAAACTATTTTTGAGCTTCACTCTCAAAGGAAAAAAGATTCAACTCTTGTTATGGCTGGATGTCTTAGCGAGAGATATAAAGAGGAGTTAAAAAAAGAGTTAAGCGAAGTAGATATTTTTACTGGGGTTGGAGATTATGACAAAATAGATAAGATATTAGAAGAAAAAAGAGATTTCTTTAGCAAAAAGCCATATCTTATAAAAAATGAAGATAGAGTTATTACTGGCTCATCATATCATGCATATATCAAAATAAGTGAAGGGTGTAACCAAACTTGTAGTTTTTGTGCAATACCATCTTTTAAAGGAAAGCTTCAATCAAGACCAGTAGAATATATCGTAGATGAAACAAAAAGACTTATTGATAAAGGGTACCACGATTTCTCTTTTGCCTCTCAGGATAGTAGCTCATATCTAAGAGATTTTGAAAAAAAAGATGGTTTAATCCACCTAATTGAAAATGTAGAAAAGATTGATGGTATAAAAAGTGCTAGAATTTTATATCTATATCCATCTACTACATCTATTGATTTAATTAAAAAGATTGCTTCTTCAGATATATTTCATAACTATTTTGATATGCCAATACAGCATATTTCAGATAGAATGCTAAAAGTTATGAAAAGAGGGGCCGGGAAAGATAAGACAATAAAGCTTTTAGAAAAGATGAGAGAGATTCCAAACTCTTTTGTTAGGACATCTATAATTGTTGGGCATCCAAAAGAGAGTGAAAATGATTTCAAAGAGCTTTGTGAGTTTTTAAAAGAGTTTGATTTTGATAGAGTTAATCTCTTTGCATACTCTGATGAAGAGGGAACAAAAGCTTATGAGATGAAAGAAAAAATCCCAAAAGAGATAGTCGAAGAGAGGTTATCAATATTGGATGAGATTGTAAAAGAAAAAACTATAAAGAGTTTAAAAAAGGATCTAAAAAGAACTATTGAAATTTTCTTTGATGGTACATCTAAAGAGAGCGAGCTTCTATTTAGCGCAAGAAAAACTTTATGGGCTCCAGATATTGATGGAGAGATTCTTATAAATGATTCAGAAATTAAAGATTTAGAGATTGGAAAAATCTACAAAGCAAGGATATATGAGATTGCTGGAGATAAACTAATAGGAAAAATTGTAGCTTAATGTTGCTTCATCCAAAAGCTCTTGATAAACTAAAAAATAGAAAAAATCTCTTAGCATTTTCAGCTGGAACTGATTCTACTGCTCTTTTTTTCTTACTAAATGAAAAAAAAATTGATTTTGATATAGCTATTGTTGATTATGGTTTAAGAGAGCAAAGCAAGCTTGAAGTAGAGTATGCAAAAGAGTTAGCTAAAAGATTTAATAAAAAAATTTTCATAAAAACATCCAAAATTTCTCCACCATCAATAGAAAAAAAAGCAAGAGATATAAGATATAGTTTTTTTGAAGAGATTATAAAAAACAACCATTATGATAATCTAATAACAGCTCACCAGCTAAATGATAGGCTTGAATGGTTTTTGATGCAGTTTACAAAAGGTGCTGGTTTGGTTGAGCTACTTGGAATGGATTTGATAACTAAAAAAGAGGGCTACTTTATTGTAAGACCGCTTCTTTTTACTTCAAAAAAAGAGATTTTAGATTATTTAGAAACAAATGGTTTAAGATATTTTTTTGATTCATCAAACAAGGATTTAAAATATAAAAGAAACTTTTTTAGGCATCAATTTAGCGATAAACTTATAGATCTTTTTGAAAAAGGAGTAAAAAAAAGTTTTGAGTATCTAAATGAAGATAGAAAGCTTTTGTTAAAAAATCAAAAAATTTTACATATAAAAAAACTTTTTATCATAAAAAATCAACTAAATGATATAAAAAACTTAAGAGCAATAGACAAAGTTTTTAAAAAGCTTGGATATATTTTAAGCTCAAATCAAAAAAAAGAGATTTTAAAACAAAAAAGAGGTGTAGTTGCTTCAAAAATAGCTTTTGATATAGAAAAAGAATTTATCTATATCTCACCTTTTATTAAGATAGCTATGGATAAAGATTTTAAAGAGGCTTGCAGAGTCTTAAGAATACCCCCTCATATAAGAGGATATATCTATAAAGAAAATATTAATTTAGATGAAATTAAAGAGTGTAAAGAGTCATTAAAAAATTTAGCTTAAGGGCTTTTTCCTTTTGAAATATTATAGGAAATTCAACTTTTATTGGAATAAAATGGTGATCTATATAATCCAAAAATAGATAAAAATCTTTTGGAGAATCTATAGTTAATCTTACACTATATTTTATCTCCTTTATTTTGTCACTTTTTTCATCTATCTTTTTAATCTCAACATCATCTGAAAACATTTCTAAAAGAGGTCTTATATCTTTTTGGCCAAAACCGCCATCAAAATTTTCTAAATATTTTCTATACCATGGATGGCTAATTAAATCTTGTTGCAGGTTTTTGTAATCTATCTTTAAATCTTTTATCTTTGATTTTGTATTGGCAATTTCATTCTCAATTGATTGTTTACTTTTCATATCCGGAATAATTAAAAATGAGATAAGAACATAAAAAAGAGATATTAATATAATTGAAAAAAGTAGATATTTTATCCTATTTTGCATCTTTAACCTCGAAATCTCTATTTATTAGTAAAAACTTATATCCATTTTTAACTTTTTTAAACTTAACATCTATTATTGGATAAAAACTTTTTAGTGCCATCTTTAATTTATAAAAACCACTCTTGGATGTTGAAAATCCTTTCAAAATAAGATAGTTGCTTCCAGATTCAGCTTTTGTCAAGGTAATAGAGTCTGGAATTTGATCAAAAATATCTTTTATACTACTTTTAATCAAAGAGTTTGAGCCTTTTATATTTTGAACTACAGGTATTATAAGTTTCAAAGCAGATAACTGCTTTTTAAGATTAGAGATATTTTTTTCTAAAAAAACTTTTTCCTTTTGAATGTCAAAGAGTTTTGATTTTAGCTTTGAATTCATATATTTAAAATATCCATCAATACCCAAAAGCAAAATAAAAATAAAAACTATTGAGTATTTAACTATATTTGGTATAAAAAACTTTTTTTTATTTTTTATTTTAATAGTATACTCTTTTTCTTTACATAACTCTTTTATCTTATTTTCTATATCAATTGGAAACTTTTTAATCTCTAAAAGTGTAGCTTCTTTTAAATTTTTTACTAACTCATCTTTTAAATTAGCAGCATCGTAAATAAAAACAGTTTCTAAAAAGTAGCAGCATTCACTTTTATAAAAATCTTTTATGACTTTTAGAATAGAGTTTTGAAGTATAAAATTTTCATCTTTTTTTAAATGTTTTGCAAAAATTATCTTTTCATCTCTTATAACAGCAAATGTTATAAAATTTTCTTGGTTTAAAACCCATAAAGCGTTCTCTATAGGCTCTATTGAAAAAAATTTATACAACAAAGCATATGGAGATAAAAGATATAAAGCATTTGGCAAACTCTTTTGAATAAATTCTAACTCTTTTTTAGAAAAAGCAATTTTAAACTTACCATTTACATCAAACTCTTCAAAGCTATCTTTTTTTTCAATATCTTTGCAAATAATATACTGCTTAGGCGAATTTGTAAATAGACAATCTTTTGTACCCGATTTGACTTGTAAAAAATTGTTTATCAAATAGTTAGTTAGATCAACTGAACTTCTGTTCACATTTTGCCTTTTATCTATCATTATCATATTGTAGCATCTCTTTTTTTATAAACTCCTTTGCCATCTCTTTATCCATATCCTGGACTTTAAAGGGTTTACCTACTCTAAAATAAAGAGTGCTAAAAGGTTTTGGAATGATAAACTTATCCCAACTACTAAGCTGCCAATATTTTGATGCCCTATAACTAAAAGGAACTATAAAGGCATCCATCTTTTTTGAGATTGCTGCTATTCCATCAGCAACTGAGTGCCTTGGGCCTCTTGGGCCATCTGGAGTTATTGCTATATCATACCCATTTTTCATCTTTTTAATAGCTCCAAGCAGAACTTTAGCAGCCCCTTTTTTGGTTGAGCCTCTAATAGATTCAATATTAAAATGTTTTACAGTTTTTGCAATAAGCTCTCCATCAAAGTGTTCGCTTATCATCACTGCAATCTTATGGGAATCTCTAACTTTTTTATATAAAAATGGTTGCATCAAAAGCTCTCCATGCCAAAATGCAACAATAAATGGCTCACTTGGCAAATCTTTTGCAATATCAAATCTTTTTTTGCAAGTAAGATATATTATCCTTATCAGCAAAGCTCCAAGGGGAGGAAGCAAAATAGATAAAATCTTTCTTTTATTCATATACTTTTATTACTTCACCCTCTAATGATAATCTGCCACTTTTTGTTATCTTTACATCTGCAAATTTTCCAAGAAGCTCTTCGCTCCCTTTTGTTTTTACTATCCAATTATTATCACTTCTACCTGAAACCAATCCTCCCAGTTTTAGCTCATCAAATAAAACTTTATAAACTCTGCCTTTTTCCTTTTTGCTTATCTCATCTAATATTTCAAAATGTAAATTTTGTAGTCTCGTTAATCTTTCACTTGCAACCTCATTGCTTACTTGGTTTTTAAAATCTTTTGCAGGAGTTAAAGGTCTTGGAGAGTATTTAAAACTAAATATCTGCTCAAATTTAACCTTTTTTACAACATCGAGTGTATCTTCAAAATCTTTTTCACTCTCTCCTGGAAATCCAACAATAATATCGGTAGATATATGAACATCAGGAATCATCTCTCTTAATTTAAATGCTCTATCTAAAAACCACTCTTTAGTATAACCTCTTTTCATATCCTTTAATACTTTAGAAGAGCCACTTTGAAGCGGCATATGCATAGATTTACATATTTTTGGATTTTTTGCAAACTCTTCTAAAAACTCATCATCCATATGGAGTGGATGCGGAGATGTAAATCTAATCCTCTCAACTCCATCAACTTCACTTACCATTCTAAGAAGCTGGGTAAAATTTATCTTTTTATCAAAAGAGCTAAATCTCCTTCCATAGTTATTTACATTTTGGCCTAATAAAATTATCTCTTTTGCACCATTTTCAACTGCTCTTTTTACCTCTTTTATGATTAAATCTGGCGGTATTGAAATCTCTTCTCCTCTTGTCTTTGGAACAATACAAAATGTGCACTTTTTATCGCACCCAATAGAGATATTTACATAGGCTTTATAAAGTGAACTTCTAAAATCACTAAAAGCATATGTGCTCTCATCATAGTTTAAATCTATTTCTACACTTTTTTCTTTATGGATAACTTCACCTATTTTAGAAACATTTCTTGCACCCAAAACAAAACTTACATATGGAGCTTTTTTTATAATCTCTTCACCTAAATGGCTTGCAGTGCATCCACAAACACCTATTTTTGCATCTTTTTTCTTAACTTTATTAAAATGGCCTATTTCAGAAAATAGTTTATGTACAGGTTTTTCTCTAACTGAACAGGTGTTAATAATTATCAAATCAGCATCTTTTATATCATCTGTTAGAGTAAAATTCTCTTTTGTTGTAAGTTCACCAATGATATGTTCACTATCTCGAACATTCATTGCGCAACCTAAAGTTTCTATATAGAGTTTTTTTGACAAATTTTCTCCTATTTTAGAATATGGACTTCATATATATAATTATTATCATCTAAACCATACTTAACCTCTCTTAAATATACACTAAAACCTCTCTCTTCAAAATACTCTACTAACTTTACAAGCTCCTTGTGAGGATTCTCTCTATCAAAATAGAATATCTTTTCTCCACTCTCTTTTAACTCTTTTTCAATCTTTTCTAAACTTACTTTTTTTGGCTTATCTTTTAAATCATTTTTAGCTAATATTAACTCCATCTTTGCCCTTTAAATATTTTTTGCTATTATATCAAAATATGTAAGTTTTAAGTTATTTTTGAATATAATAGCTATAGGGCAACTCTAACAACTATATACATTCATAGCTTTTAAAGCTTTTGTGTAGACGAGGCACACCGACGCAGG
>CAJXMB010000041.1 GCA_913056105.1 uncultured Nitratiruptor sp.
GCGTCGGTGTGCCTCGTCTACACAAAAGCTTTAAAAGCTATGAATGCATATAATTGTTAGAGGTGCCCTAAAGGAGAGATATGTTAAATGAAGTTTTAAGAGATGGTGAGTTTAATGCCATAATGAAAAATCACACAAAAGATTTGATTAGATATCTTTTAGAAAAAGATCTTGAATTTGGTGTTTTAGCAAAAAGTGAATATTTAGAGTTTAATCCTAAGCTTCCAAAAGAGATAACGAAAAGTTTTGGTGAGTTTGTAATGTTTATTATTGCAAATTATACATTAGAGAGTGCCTATATAGAGGGGGATAATTTTATATTTGAGGCTGGGTTTGGAAGTGAAAATATTGAAAGTGTAGTCACAGTTCCAATAGAATCGATATTTCAAATCACCATAGATAACAACCCAATCTTTGTAAATTTAAGTGCAACTATCAAAAAAGAGATAAAAGATAGCTCAGTTAAAAACTCAATGGAGGCACTTTTATCAAATCCAGAAAATCTTAAGCTTCTTAAAAAGAAGAAAAAGTAGTTATTTTTTTAGCTTTAAAAGAAAATCTACTACTTTTTCAATAAATGGGTCGTGTTTTTTCTCTTTTGAGTAAACTATATAAAATTTTCTTTTTAGTTTATACCCTTTGATTTTTGCTTCATAAAGCTTACCTTCTTTTACTTTATCTTCTATTGCATATTTAGAGATAATCGATACAGTAGGAGAGTTTTTATCAACTTGACTTTTTAAGATAGTTTGAACAACCGCAGTTGAGCTACTAACTTCACCTATTACATTAAAATTTTTACACTCAACCCCCATAGACTCAAAAAGCTCACTAACCATCTTTCTTGTATGACTCCCCTCTTCACGACAGATCCACTTAAATTTATATAGATTCTCTTTGTTTACATATCTTGGAAGAGGAGAGTTGCTAAAAAGAACCAATTCATCATTCATCCACTCTCTATAAATCAAACCCTCTTTAAAAATTGGAGACTCTATAAGACCTAAATCAATCTTTTTATCTAAAACTTCATCTGCTATATTTTTACTTACATCAACTTTTATTAATACATTATTTTTTATAGCCTCTTTTATATTGTTTATTACATCTGGTAAAACATAGTTACCGATAGTAAAAGATGCACCTATTATAAAAGTAATATCTTTATTTATAATCTTAAATAGATCCTTTTGAGCATTTTGGATAGCTTTTTCTAATCTTAAGGCAACTTTATATAGTTCTTCACCCTCTTTTGTAAGTCTAATGCCATTTTTCTTTCTATCTACAATTTTAGCATCAAGATACTCTTCTAAATGTTTTATCTGCTGAGTTACTGCTGGTTGAGAAATACCAAGTTTTGCTGAAGCCTTAGAAAAACTCTTTTCTCTAACAACTGTTAAAAATGTCTCTAATTTACTAAAATCCTTTAGCACTGCCTATCCTTAAAAATAAGTTTTTTTTAATTATAACCAAAAGTAATAAAATTATCAATAAATTTGCTTAATATTTTTTATACATTTTTCTTATAGAAGTTTTTATGAAAACTTTAGATATATTTTTGTTATAATATATTATAAACTATTTATAAACTATTTAAGAAGAAGAGATGGAAAAAATTTTAAAAAATCTAAATGAAGCTCAAAAAGAGGCTGTAAAAACTATAGATGGACCACTTCTTATTTTAGCTGGAGCTGGAAGTGGAAAGACAAAGACAATTACTTCAAGGCTTGCATATCTACTCAAAAATGGTATTGACCCTGCAAATACTCTAACTTTAACTTTTACAAACAAAGCTGCAAAAGAGATGAGAGATAGAGCTTTGTCAATGATAGGCAATACTATATATCCTCCCCTTCTTTGCACATTTCATAAATTTGGACTTCTATTTTTAAAATTTTATATTGATAGATTAAATAGAAGCAACTCATTTGTGATAATTGATACAGACGATAAAAAAAGAGTACTAAAATCTTTTGAACCTGATATTCCCATCTCACTAATAGCAAATGAGATCTCAAAATATAAAAACTCACTAATTGAGCCTGATATTGCTATACAAAAAGCTCATCTTCCAAATTTTAAAAAGATTGCAGTTTTTTATAAAAAGTATCAAGAGTATCTAAAAGAGAAAAATTTAGTAGATTTTGATGACCTTTTAGTATTAACATATAAAATTTTAGATGAAGATGAAAATCTATGCAAAGAGATTAGCCAAAGATATCAATATATTATGATTGATGAGTATCAAGATACAAATGAGCTTCAACATCTACTTATAAAAAAACTTTGCTCAACTCATAATAATATCTGTGTTGTAGGAGATGAAGATCAAAGCATCTATGGTTGGAGGGGCGCTAATATAAAAAATATCTTAGAGTTTCATAAGCAGTTTCCAAATACAAAAATTATAAAACTTGAAAAAAACTATAGATCTACTAAAAATATTTTAAATGCTGCAAACTCTTTAATCTCATATAACAAAAATAGACTTGGCAAAAAACTTGAGGCAACTTTAGAGGATGGAGAGCCTATAAAGATTTATAAATCACAAGATGAAAAAGAAGAGACTGCAAAAATAGCTAAAAGAGTAAAAGAGCTTTTAGATAGAGGTGTAGATCCAAAAGATATTGCTGTGCTTTTTAGGATAAATGCACTTAGTAGGTCACTTGAAGAAGGCTTAAGCAAAGCAAAAATTCCTTATAAACTTGTTGGTGCAATGAGGTTTTATGAAAGAGCTGAGATTAAAGATATCATAAGCTATCTTAGAGTCATAGCAAATCCACATGATGACTTTTCGCTAAAAAGAGTAATAAATAAGCCACGAAGAGGCCTTGGAAAAGTTACTATTGAAAAAATTGAAAAAGAGGCATTTAAGAAGAAAAAGCCAATATTAACCTATCTTTTAGATGCCAGTGAGAATGAGCTTATTTCATTGATTGGTAAAAAAAATTATAAAACAATAAAAGAGTTTTTAGAAAACTTAGATTATTTAAAAACTTTAGCAAATGAATCTTTATACAAATTTGCTGATGAGCTTGAAAATCTTTTTGGATTAAGAGAGTATTATAGCTCCTTGCCTGATGGAATGGAGAGAGTTTTAAATATTGATGAGTTTTACGGAGTTTTTAGAGATTTTATAAAACAAAATCCCAAAAGTCAGCTTGATGATTTTTTAAATGAGTTATCTTTACAAAGCGATCAAGACCAAATTGATCAAAACTCAATATCAATTATGAGCATCCATGCTAGCAAAGGACTTGAGTTTAAATATCTTTTTGTAATAGGACTTGAAGAGGGATTTTTCCCATTAACTTCTGAAGGAAGTGATATAGAAGAAGAGAGACGCCTGGGTTATGTTGCCATCACAAGAGCAAAAAAGGAGCTTGTTTTAAGCTATGCAAAAAGTAGATTTCATAGAGGAAGTAGAGCCAATTTAGTTAAAAGTAGATTTTTAAAAGAGGCAGGACTTTGCAAAGGAAGCTTAAATCTTGAAAAATCTACATCATTTAAAAAGGGTGATTTGGTTAAACACAGACTATTTGGAATAGGAAGAGTTACGGGGGTTAGCAAAGTTGGAAAAGAGTTTAAACTATCTATAAATTTTGCGGGACAAAAAAGAGATATCTTAGCCTCATTCGTAGAAAAGCTATGAAAAATAGACTCTTTGTTGCATATAAACCCCCATTTATTAGCTCAAATGCTTTTTTATCAAAAATTAAAAAAAGATATGGTGTAAAAAAGGCTGGATTTTCAGGAACTCTTGACCCATTTGCAAAAGGGATTTTAATCATTGCTTTTGGCTCATATACAAAACTATTTAGATTTTTTAAAAAAAGTCCAAAGGTATATAGAGCAACTCTTTGGCTTGGAGCTAAAAGTGAAACGCTTGATATTGAAAATGTAAGTTTTATAAAAAAGACCTTGCCTTTTGATAAACAAAAGATTAAAGATACTCTGCTCTCTTTTAAGGGAGAGAATAGATACACTCCTCCAAAATTTTGCGCAAAAAAGATTGATGGAAAAAGAGCATATGAGTTAGCTAGAGATAATAAAGAGATAAATCTAAAAGAGGTAAATTCTTTTATCTATGAAATTAAGCTTATAAACTATTCACATCCATTTGTAACTTTTGAAGCTACTGTAAGTGAGGGAACATATATAAGAAGTTTAGCCAATATGATAGCAAAAAAGCTAAAAACATATGGGACTTTAAGCTCTCTTGAGAGATTAAGAGAAGGAGAGTTTATCTATGAAGATGAAAAGCCATTAAATCCTATTAGATATCTAAAAACAAAAGAAAATTTCACTACCCTTTCAAAAGAGAATATAATAAATGGTAAAAAAATTTTTATAAAAGATTTAACATATAAAGAAGATGGGATTTATCATTTAATATTTGATGAATTTTTTACGATAATAGAGGTTAAAGAAGGAAGAGTTAAATATATTTTAAACCATATCCCTTTGGAGTATGAATGAAAATAAAAGCCCCTGCAAAAGTAAATATATTTTTAAAAATTGTTGGATTAAGAGGAAATTATCATGAATTAATCTCAAGATTTGTAAAAGTTGATAATCTTTATGATGAGATAGAGTTTAAAAAGGGAAATTTTGATAGATTTACAATTGAGGGGTGTGAGAATATAAAAAGAGAAGATAATATCATCTATAAAACATTTGTTAAACTAAATGAGTATACCCAAAATCCAGCCATAATTGACTTTTTTTATTCACACAAAGTTGTTGTTAAAAAAAATATACCTTTAGGCGGAGGACTTGGCGGAGGAAGCTCTGATGCAGCCTCCTTTATGAAACTATGCAATGAGGTGATTGATCTTAGGCTCTCTTTAAAAGATTTAGTAGAAATTGGCTCAAAAATTGGAGCAGATGTGCCATTTTTTTTATATGATTATAAAAGTGCAAATGTAAGTGGCATAGGCGAAATAATAGAAAAATTTGATGAAGAGCCAATAGATTTGGAATTTAAATTTATAGATGAGCATTGCGATACTAAAAAAGTTTATGAAAACTATAGAAAAAAAATTATGAAAAACTTTGAGATAGGTTTAGCAAATAGATTAAAAAATATGCCATCAAAAGAGATTTTAACAACCATTTTGCCACTAAAAGCAAATGATTTATATGAAAGTGCGATTAATTTGTGCCCAAAACTTTCACCTTTTAAAGATAGTTGGTTTTTAAGTGGAAGTGGGAGCACTCTTTTTAAGGAGTTAAATGAAAATAGTAGCAACAAATAAAAAAGCTTATCATGATTATGAGATTATTGAAAAATTAGAAGCTGGACTTGTTTTAAAAGGGAGTGAAGTAAAATCCATAAGAGCATCAAGAGTCAATCTGAAAGATAGTTTTGTAAAGATTGTAAAAGGCGAGCCTTTTGTTTTTGGGATGCATATAAGCTATCCTGAATCTACAAATCCATTTTTTAAACCTGATGAAAAAAGGCCAAGAAAGCTACTTTTACATAAAAAAGAGATAAATAAACTAATAGGAAAAACAAGTGAAAAGGGATATACAATTGTTCCTTTAAAACTATATTTTAACAACAAAAATTTAGCCAAATTAGAAATTGCCCTTGCAAAAGGAAAAGCTTTGCACGATAAAAGGGAGGCACTAAAAAGAAAAATTTTAGATAGAGAAGCAAAACAAGCATTAAAGGGATATTAGATGTTAAATGATAAATCAATCTTAATCACAGGCGGAACAGGCTCTTTTGGGAAAAAATTTGCAAAAAGAGCACTTACATATTTTAATCCAAAAAAAGTTATCATCTACTCAAGAGATGAGTATAAGCAGTACTTAATGAAAAGAGAATTTACAGAATATAAAAAACAATTAAGATTTTTCATAGGAGATGTAAGAGACAGAGATAGATTATATAGAGCATTTGATGATGTTGATATAGTAGTTCATGCAGCAGCATTAAAACATGTTCCACTTATGGAGTATAACCCAATAGAGGCAGTAAAAACAAATATAAATGGAGCTAAGAATGTAATAGATGCAGCAATTGATAGAGGAGTTAAAAAAGTTGTTGCTCTTTCAACGGATAAAGCTGTAAATCCAGTTAATCTTTATGGGGCTACAAAACTTGTCTCAGATAAACTATTTATCTCTGCAAATGCTTACGCAGGTGGTAAAAAAACAAGATTTAGTGTTGTTAGGTATGGAAATGTTGCTGGAAGTAGAGGATCGGTTATCCCATTTTTTATGAAACTTTCAAAAGAGGGAACTAAAGAGCTTCCCATAACAGATTTTAGAATGACAAGATTTTGGATAAGTTTAGATGAAGGGGTAGATTTAGTTTTAAAAGCAATAAAAGAGTCAAAAGGAGGAGAGATATATATCTCTAAAATTCCATCTTTTAAGATAACAGATTTAGCAAGAGCAATAAATCCAAAATGTAAATTAAAAGAAGTAGGAATTAGAGAGGGAGAAAAACTTCATGAAGTGATGATAACAGAAGAGGACTCAAGAACTACATATGAGTATGAAAAACACTATATAATCTATCCAAATTTTGATTGGTGGGATTATAAACAATATTTTACAGAAGGTGGAAAAAAGGTAAAAGAGGGTTTTAGATACTCTTCAGATAAAAATGAAAAATGGTTAAGCGTTGAAGATTTAAGAGAGCTTTTAAATAGAATTGATGTGGTGTACTGATGAAAAAATTTATACCTTATGGAAGACAGTTTATCGATAAAGATGATATTAATGCAGTTTTAGAAGTTTTAAAGTCAGACTTTATTACTCAAGGAGAAAAAACAAAAGAGTTTGAAAAAGCTTTAAGTGAATATGTTGGAGCAAAATATGCTGTAGTTTTTAATAGTGGAACCTCGGCACTCCACTCAGCATATTTTGCTTTAGGTTTAAAAGAGAATGATAAGTTTATAACAACTCCTATGAGCTTTGCAGCCACCTCAAATGCAGCTCTTTATCTTGGAGCAAAACCTATATTTGTAGATATAAAAGAAGAAACAGGAAATATTAATGAAGAAGAGATTGAAAAGCATATAACAAAAGATACTAAACTAATATCAGTTGTTCATTATGCTGGACATTCTGTAGATATGGAACAAGTAAAAGATATTGCACAAAAATATAATCTAAAAGTAGTAGAGGATGCTTGCCATGCTTTAGGTGGAGAGTATAAAAATGAAAAAATTGGAAATTTAAAATATTCAGATGTAGCTGTTTTTAGTTTTCATCCAGTAAAACATATAACAACAGGAGAAGGTGGAGCTGTTGTAACAAATGATAAAAATATTTATGAAAAGCTTTTAATGTTTAAAAATCATGGAATAACAAAAGAAAAGGAAAAATTTAAAAATAATCCAGATGGAGATTGGTACTATGAGATGCAGTTTTTAGGATATAACTATAGAATGACAGATATTCAAGCATCCCTTGGAATTTCTCAACTAAAAAAATTGGATAGCTTTATAGAAAAAAGAAGATATATTGCAAAAAGATATAATGAGGCTTTTAAAGATAATCCATATTTTGATATACCAACTGAAAAAGATTATGCTCTTCATGCATACCATCTATATCCAATTAGACTAAAAGATAAAAAAAGAAAAAAAGTTATATTTGAAAAATTAAGAAAAAAAGGGCTTGGAGTTCAAGTTCATTATATTCCTATCTATTTTCATCCATACTATCAAAAGCTTGGATATAAAAAAGGATTATGCAAAATAGCAGAAGATTTTTATGCAAAAGAGATATCCCTTCCAATCTATCCAGCTATGAAGGAAGAGGATATAGAGTATGTTATTAAAAAAGTTTTAAAGGCTTTCAAATGAAAATAGCAGCCATCATACAAGCAAGAACCTCTTCGACAAGACTTCCAAAAAAGGTTTTAAAACATCTTCCTTATGATTTGGATATCACAGTTTTAGAGCAGGTAATAAGAAGAGCAAAAAAATCCAAAAATTTAGATGAGATAATTATTGCTACAACAAAAGATAAAGAGGATGAAGAGATTGTTAATATTGCAAAAAAAGAGGATGTTAAGTGGTTTAGAGGAAGCAAAGAGAATGTATTAGAGAGATACTATTTAGCCGCAAAAGAAAATAGTATTGATATAGTTGTTAGAATTACAAGTGATTGTCCATGTATTGATTACAATATTATTGATGAAATAGTAGCAAAACATATAAAAGAAGATGCAGATTACACTTCAAATACTATTAAAAGACTTTACCCCCATGGAGTTGATGTTGAGGTTATCTCATTTGAAGCTTTAGAAGAGGCTTATTGCAGAGCTACAAAAGATTTTGAAAAAGAGCATGTATGCCCATATATCCATACCACTAACAGAGATAGATTTAAAATTGTCTCTTTAGAAGCTCCAAAAGAGTTAATGGCACCTGATATTAGAATAACATTAGATACTATAGAAGATTATGCTTTGCTTTGTGCAGTTTTTGACTATCTTTATTATGAAAATCCATTTTTTGATACAAAAGATATAGTTGAGCTTTTTAATAAAAAACCTTGGCTAAAACTAATAAATAAAAAAGTTATGCAAAAAAAGGTTTACTTTTCAATTGAAGAAGAGCTTAAAGATGCTAGAAAGCTTTTAAAAATGCAAGAACTTTATAATGCTTTAAAGTTACTTGAGAGATGAGAGTATATATATTAACAGAGGGTGGAAAAAATATAGGTTTTGGGCATATAACAAGATGTATATCAATCTATCAAGCATTTAAAGAAAAAGGAATAGAGCCTAAATTTATCTTAAATGGTGATAAGAGCACAAAAGATTTAGTAAAAAATTTAGATTTTCAAATTATAAATTGGCTAAAAAATAGCATTTTAGACGAGATTAAAAATAGTGATATAGTTATAGTTGATAGCTATTTAGCGAATAAAGAGTTTTATGAACTTGTTAGTCAAAATGTAAAAAAAGCTGTCTATATAGATGATAATAAAAGATTAGATTATCCAAAAGGGGTTGTAATAAATGGAAATATCCATGCAACAACTCTAAACTATCCAAAAAAAGAGGATACTCAATACCTACTTGGAACAGAATATACCCCTTTAAGAAAAGAGTTCTGGGATGTTAAACAAAAAGTTATAAATAAAGATATAGAGACTATTTTAATAACATTTGGCGGCGATGATGGGAAAAATATGACACCAAAAGTTTTAGATTTGCTAAAAAAGTATAAAAATTTAAAAAAGTTTGTAGTTATTGGAAAAAGTTTTCAAAATATAAAAGATATAGAAAAAATCAAAGATGAAAATAGTTATCTTTTTTATAACGTAGATGCAAAAAAGATGAAAGAGTTAATGCTAAAAGCTGATATTGCAATCTCAGCTGCCGGTCAAACCCTATATGAGCTTGCAAGAGTAGGTACTCCTACAATTGCAATAGCTGTAGCAGATAATCAGCTAAAAAGTGTTAAAAAATTAGATGAAGCTGGTTTTGTAGCTTATGCAGGATATTATAATGAAAAAGATGTTTTAAAAAATACACTAAATTTTTTTGAGAAACTATCCGATAAAAACTTAAGAGAGAAAATGGCTAAAATTGGAAGAAAAATAGTTAATGGTCAAGGTTCAAGAAATATTGTTAAGGAGTTATTAAAAAAATGGAAGATATAGCTAAAGAGATATACAAACTGTGTGAAGAGCTTTTCCCTATAAATAGGAGTATAACAGGTGATGGCTTTCGCCAATCTTTATCAATTTTACAAAGATATCTTCCTGAGTTGAAAAAATTTGAAGTTCCTACTGGAACAAAATGTTTTGATTGGGAAGTGCCAAAAGAGTGGAATATAAAAGATGCTTATATAATTACTCCTGATGGAAAAAAGATATGTGATTTTAAAAAGTCAAATTTACATGTAGTTAACTATTCAATCCCTATAAATAGGGTTGTCTCTTTTGAAGAGTTACAAAAACATCTATATTCACTTCCAAATCAACCTGATGCTATTCCTTATATAACATCTTATTATAAAAAGAATTGGGGCTTTTGTATAACTCAAAAGGAAAGAGATAAATTAAAACCGGGAAACTATAAAGTATTTATTGATAGTGAACTTAAAGATGGCTCTCTTACTTATGGAGAGTTAATTATTCCTGGAAAGTCAAAAAAAGAGATAATGTTTTCAACATATCTTTGTCATCCATCATTGGCAAACGATAATTTATCTGGCCCAGTTGTAACAACTTTTTTGGCTAAATGGATTTCAAATATAAAAGATAGAAAATATACCTATCGTATTATAATCATTCCTGAAACTATTGGCTCTATAGTATATCTTAGTAGAAATTATAAAACTTTAAAAGAAAATGTTATTGCTGGATTTAATGTAACCTGCGTAGGAGATGAAAGAACCTTTTCCTATTTACCCTCCAGACAAGGAGATACTCTATCAGATAAAGTTGCCCTACATGTGCTAAAACATGTTTATCCAAATTTTAAGAAATATAGCTTTTTAGATAGAGGAAGCGATGAGCGTCAATATTGTAGTCCTGGGATAGATCTGCCTGTCTGTTCTGTAATGAGAAGTAAATATGGAGATTATCCAGAGTATCATACCTCTTTAGATGATTTAAATTTTATTAGTCCAAAAGGGTTGTTTGAAAGTTATGAAGTGTATAAAAAAATAGTTGAATGTATAGAAATGAATGATATATTATACCCTACTGTTCTTTGTGAGCCTCAACTTGGGAAGAGAGGGTTATACCCAACAATTAGTACTAAAAACAGCAAAAATATAGTAAAAGATATGATGAATTTTTTAGCCTATTGTGATGGGTCTCTTAGTAATTTAGAAATTGCTGAAAAAATTAATGTTCCATTATGGAAACTAAAAGATATAATTGATAAATTAAAAAAAGAAAATATTCTTAAAGAAAAAAAATTAAATAAGGGATAGAGTTGAATTTGTATGAGTGTTTTTTAAAAAATGTAAAAAAATATCCAAATAAAGATGCAGTAATCATTGATAATATAGCATACACTTATAAACAACTACATGAATTGGTAGAAAACTCTTCGTATGATTTTAAACCAAATACCCATGTAGGAGTTTTATTAGAAAACTCTATTGAATTTGTTGTTTTGTTACTATTGGCCGCGAAAAAAAACTTTGTTTTAATCCCTTTAGCTCCAAACACTCCCAAAAACCAGCTTAAAAGATTTTTTGAAAAATGTGATATTGAAGTAGTTATTAATCAAGAAGGTATAAAATATTACAAAAATATTGATAAACCCAAAAATGATGCTTATATAATAACTACAACATCTGGATCTACAAGTGAACCAAAACCTATAGTACTTACCCAAGATATAAAACTAAAACGGATAGAAAAAGCGATAGAAACTTATAATTTGAATGAGTCAGATATAGTTTTAGTTTCAACTCCAATGTATCACTCTTTAGCTCAAAGAGGAGTACTACTGCCATTAACTATTGGAGCAACTTCCATAATAATGAAAAGATTTACTCCAAAAGGTTATTTGGAATCAATTCAAAAATATAAAGTAACATTCTCATTTGCAGTCTCAAATCAGTTAACAGCTATATCTCATATATATACAAATTATGATCTATCAAGTTTAAAAAATCTTGTATCTACCTCATATAGTATTAAACCTGAGATTAAAAAAAAGCTATATGAAAATTTAGAATGTGAAATACATGAGTGTTATGGCACAAGCGAAATTGGATGTGCTACAAATCTATCTTCAAAAG
>CAJXMB010000042.1 GCA_913056105.1 uncultured Nitratiruptor sp.
TAAGCCTTCAAAAATCTTTTAGCAAATCTTACCATAACTTTGCCTTCTATGATATACATATAATTATTAGAGGTGCTCTATGTTTTTTAAATGTTACAAAAAATAATTAAGACAAATTTTATCCTATTTAAGTTATATTACATATTAGAAAATTTTCAAAAGGAGATTTCTTGAGTAAAGAAGAAAAAAAGATAGAAGAGGTTCTGTCTAAAGAGTATGATATTGGATTTAGTGTTAATATTGAAGAGGATGTTGCACCTCCTGGTTTAAATGAGGATATCATCAAATTTTTATCAAAAAAGAAAAATGAGCCTGATTGGATGACAGAGCTTAGGCTCAAAGCTTTTCATATTTGGCAAAAGATGGAAGAGCCTCACTGGGCACATCTAAAATATGACCCAATTGATTATCAATCTATTTCATACTATGCAGCTCCAAAAAAGAGACCAAAAAGCTTAGATGAGGTTGATCCTGAGATTTTAAAAGCCTATGAAAAACTTGGGATTCCTTTAGAAGAGCAAAAAGTTTTGGCTGGAGTTGCTTTTGATGCTGTTTTTGATAGTGTAAGTGTTGCAACTACTTTTAAAAAGAAATTAAAAGAGATGGGGATAATTTTTTGCTCTATATCTGAAGCGATAAATGAGTATCCCGAGCTTGTTAAAAAGTATCTATTTAGCGCAGTTCCTATGAGTGATAACTTTTTTGCAGCACTCAATTCAGCTGTATTTACTGATGGAACATTTGTTTATATTCCAAAAGGTGTTAGATGTCCGCTTGAGCTTTCTACATATTTTAGGATAAATGCTCAAAATACAGGACAATTTGAAAGAACCCTTATAATTGCAGATGAAGGAAGTTATGTATCTTATAATGAGGGTTGTTCAGCTCCTATGAGAGATGAAAATCAGCTTCATGCAGCTGTGGTTGAGCTTATAGCTTTAAAAGATGCTCATATAAAATATTCAACTATTCAAAACTGGTATCCTGGAGATGAAGAGGGTAAGGGTGGAATATATAATTTTGTTACAAAAAGAGGAGTTTGCGCAGGGGAAAACTCTAAAATCTCTTGGACTCAAGTAGAGACAGGCTCTGCAATTACATGGAAATATCCAAGCTGTGTTTTAAAAGGGGATAACTCTGTTGGAGAGTTTTATAGTGTAGCTATTACAACAAAAGCTCAACAAGCTGATACTGGAACAAAGATGATTCATATTGGAAAAAACACCTCTTCAACTATTATCTCAAAAGGTATTTCAGCTATGAAGGGACAAAATAGTTATAGAGGTTTAGTAAAGATTCAATCAAGTGCTGAGGGTGCAAAAAACTATAGTGAGTGTGATTCGCTTTTGATTGGAGATAAGTGTGGAGCTCATACTTTTCCATATCTTGAGTCAAAAAATGCATCTGCAACGATTGAGCATGAGGCTACAACCTCAAAAATAAGCGATGAACAACTCTTCTATTTAAGACAGAGATGTATAAATGAGGAGGATGCTGTAAGTATGATAGTTCATGGATTTTGTAAAGAGGTTTTAGCAAACTTGCCTATGGAGTTTGCAGCTGAAGCAAAAGATCTATTAAATTTAACTTTAGAAGGAAGTGTAGGATGATGTTAGAGATAAAAAATTTAAAAAATAGAATTGGCAAAAAAGAGATATTAAAAGGATTAAATCTAAATCTTGAGAAGGGTAGAGTTCATGCAATTATGGGGCCAAATGGTGCAGGAAAATCAACACTTTCTAAAACTATTGTAGGCCATTATGATGTTAAAGTTACAGATGGAGATATAATCTATAAAGGTGAGAGCATTGTAAATATGAAGCCAGAAGATAGGGCTCTTAGAGGTATATTTATGAGCTTTCAAAACCCTGTAGAAGTTCCAGGAGTAACAAATGCATATTTTTTAAGAACAGCTGTTAATGCAAAAAGAGAGTTTGAAGGAAAAGAGCCTTTAAATCCAGCACAATTTTTAAAATTGGCAAGAGAGTATGCAGAATTTCTTGGAATCAAACCAGAGATGTTAAATAGAAGTTTAAATGTTGGCTTTAGCGGTGGTGAGAAAAAGAGAAACGAGATACTTCAAATGCTTTTATTGGATCCAGACTTAATTATTTTAGATGAGATTGATTCTGGTCTTGATATAGATGCTCTAAAAGCTGTGAGTGAAGGGATAAACAGGATAAAATCTCCTGATAAAACATTTTTAATTATCACTCACTACTCAAGGATTTTAGAGTATGTTAAGCCAGATTTTATCCATGTATTAAAAGATGGACGTATTGTAAAAACTGGGGGTTATGAGCTTGTTGAAATCTTAGAAAAAGAGGGATATAAGGCTATAGAGGAAGAGATATGAGAAAGCTTAGTTTATCAAAAATGGATTTAGATTCAATTTTAAATCTTTCAAAAAAGAAAAAAAGAGATATTTTTAAAAAGCGTTTAAAAGAATTGAATCTTCCATCAAAGAAGAGTGAGCATTATAGATATTTTGATATATCACATCTTTTATCAAAACCATATAGTTTGTATCTTCCTATAGTAAAAGAGACCAAAGAGAGTGATGAGTTAATTATAGAGGATGGCTCAATCATCTCTTTGCCAAAGGGTGTAAAAATTGATGTGGTAAATGAGATTGAGATAGACAAAGAGCATTTTGACCAAATTTACTATATAAATCATCTATTGTCACAAAATGTAATAAAACTAACTTTTGATAGAGATTGTGAATTAAAAGTTATACATAGATTTAGTAAAGATGATATTTTACTGCCATATAGATTAAAAATTGATGTGACAAATAGAGCAGATGTTAAAATATATGAGTATTTTGAAGATAGTGTTAAAGAGTCTTTAATATTTTATGGATTAGATATTGATATAGAGAGTGGCTCAAATTTTGAATGGGTTAGAATTCAAGATGAGTTTAGTAAAAGCTACTCAATGGTAGCTTCTCACTTTATAAAAGTAAGAGAGTCTTCTAAATTTAATCTAAAAACTTTTGATATAGGTGAGGGTAAGATTTGTCACAATACAAAGATTGACCTTTTTAAAGATAGTAAGTGCAATGCAAATCACCTCGTCTATGTTGATAATGAAGCTATTAGAGCAAACAATATTAAAATAAATCATAAAGATAGAAATGGCAAAACCAACCAAAATGCAAGACATGTTTTAAAAGATAGAAGTACAGCTATATTTGATGCTTTAATAAAGGTAGAAAATAGTGGAGCAAAAGCGATCACTCATCAAAATAATCGCTCTATTCTTTTAAATGATAAAGCATATATGGTATCTAAGCCTCAGCTTGAAATATATATAGATGACCTTGAAGCAAGTCATGGCTCAACCACAGGACAGATTGATAAAGATGAAATTTTTTATTTGAGAAGTCGTGGTATAAATGAGAAAGAGGCTAAAAAGATGATAATCTTAGGATTTATGAAAGAGATTATTGAAGAGGTTCAAAATGAGGCTATAAGAGATGATATTATGAATAGATTTGAAAAGATTTACAATAGAGATACGAGGGATTTAAAATGAAAAGTATGGATGATATTTTAAATGAGATAAAGGCTGATTTTGAGCTTTTGGGCGATAAAGATGAAATAATTGAGTATATTTTAGATATGGCAAAAAATAATAACATGGTTTTAAAACCTGAAGAAAAAAATGAAAAAACTCTAATAAAAGGGTGTGCGTCTCCTGCTTGGATGGTAGAGGAGTGTAAAGATGGAAGAGTTCATTTTAGAGTTGAAGGGAGCTCATCTTTAGCAAAAGGGATGATTCCTTTGCTTTTGAAAATCTTTAATGATAGGGATTTTGATGAGATACTCTCTTTTAATCCAAAAAAGCTTTATGAACTTGGATTTGATAAGTTTTTAAGCCCTACAAGACTTCAAGGAATGGAAGCCTTTTTAAATAGAATCTACTCTTTTGCAAAAAAATGTAAAGAAAAGGAGTAATCTTGGATATAGAAAAAATTAAAGAAAAAGTTATAAATGAGCTAAAAAATATATATGATCCCGAAATTCCAGCAAATATTTATGATTTAGGACTTATTTATAATCTTGATTGTAAAGAGGAAGAGGGTGGGGTAGTATGTGATATTACAATGACTCTTACAACACCATTTTGTCCTATAGCAGACTCTATAGTAGAGCAGGTAAAAAATATAAAAAATAGGGTTGAAGGTTTAAATGATCTGAATGTTAAATTGGTTTTTGATCCACCATGGGATAGATCTAAAATGAGTGATGAAGCAAAACTTCAACTTGGAATGTTATAAAGCAGCCAGCTCTTAAAGAGCTGCTTTTGCAGTTTGTACAATTTTTGTAAAATTTTCAGGCTCATTCATCGCTAAATCTGCCAAGATTTTTCTATCAAGTTCGATGCCAGCCTTTTTTAATCCATAAATAAATTTAGAATAACTTATATCATTTAATCTACAAGCTGCATTAATTCTTGTAATCCATAGTTTTCTAAACTCTCTTTTTTTCTGTTTTCTATCTCTATAAGCATAAACTAATGATCTTTCTAATTGTTCTTTAGCTTTTCTAAAATGTTTTCTTCTACCGCTGTAGAAACCTTTTGCTAATTTTAAAATCTTTTTATGTTTTCTTCTTCTGACAATTCCAGTTTTTACTCTCATCTCTTTTCTCCTTTACCTTTGAATTTTAGGTGCCTCTTTGAGGACTTTGCCACTTTGGGCGGAGTTAATATCAGTATGTAGCTATTAACTCTTCAACTCTTTTTGTATCTACTTTGCTTAAATATTGAGGTTTTTTTAGACCTCTTTTAGTCTTTGGTGACTTTTTTGTCAAAATGTGACTTCTAAAAGCGCTACCTCTTTTGATTTTGTTTTTTGTCTTTTTAAATCTCTTGGCAGCACCGCGATGTGTTTTCATCTTTGGCATCTATATCTCCTTTACAGAATTTAAGAGGCTTATTATATCTTAATTAAATAAATAGAAGGTTAAAAAATAGAAGTAGGTAAGGGCAATAGAGCCCTATTTTTTACTTTTTTCTTTCTTTGGTATTGCTAACATATTGACATATCTTCCCTCAATATGAGGTTTTTTCTCAATAGTTGCAATATCTTCAATAAGAGGTATTATCTTTTCTAAAACTTCAACTCCAGCTTCAGGATGAGCCATCTCTCTACCTCTTAGGAAGACTCTAAGTTTTACATGTTTTCCTTTTTGAAGAAAATCTCTAACCTGTCTTACCTTATAATTTATATCATTTTGAGCAATTTTTACAGAAAATTTTACCTCTTTTACATCAATGATTTTCTGTTTTTTCTTTGCCTCTTTTTGTTTTTTTTCTTGTTGGTATTTAAACTTGCCATAATCCATTATTTTACAAACTGGAGGATTTGCATTTGGAGCTATTAAAACAAGGTCTAAACCCTTTTGATATGCTAAATTTAGAGCATCATCTCTTGAAACTATACCATACTGTGTACCATCATCACCTATACATCTAACCTTTTCTGCTCTTATATCTTCATTTAAGAGCGTTTCATCTTTCTTTTTTCTACTCAAAAGCGAACCTCACTTAATTTCTCCTTTATTTTTTCTATGAAATTTTTTTCATCAATATTATACTGTATTTTTTCTCTTCTGTCTCTTATAGCGAGAGTTTTTTGCTCAATCTCTTTATCTCCAATGATTGCAATAAGAGGAACTTTTTGTTTTTCAGCTATTCTAACTCTTTTATTTAAACTCTCATTTTTATCATAAATTTCGCTATCTACACCCATATCTAAAAGTTTTTCTCTCAATTTATTTGCATAATCTTTGTGAGTTTTGGCAATAGGTATAAAAATAACTTGAGTTGGTGCTATAAAAAATGGAAATTCACCTGCAAAATGCTCTATCATTATACCTATAAATCTCTCAAAAGAGCCTAATATTGCTCTATGAATCATTACAGGTTGCTCTGATTCATTGTTTTCATTTATAAAACTAAGTTCAAATCTTTCTGGAAGATTGAAATCTACCTGTATTGTTCCACACTGCCACTTTCTACCAATTGCATCGGTTATTTTTATATCAATTTTTGGTCCATAAAAAGCTCCACCACCTTCATCTATTCCAAATTGTTGACCATTTTCAGTTAAAGCCTCTTTTAAGGCATTTGTTGCCTTTTCCCAAATCTCATCACTTCCTATCGATTTTTGGGGTTTTGTTGAGATTTCCATCTCATAAGTAAAATCGAAACTTTTCATAATATCATCTACAAAATCTAAAACCTCTAAAACAATATCTTTTATTTGGTTTGGCATACAAAATATGTGAGCATCATCTTGTGTAAATTCTCTAACTCTAAGGAGTCCATGCAAAACTCCGCTTTTTTCATGCCTATGAACAACTCCATACTCAAAAAATTTAAGTGGTAGCTCTTTATAGCTTCTCTTTTTTGATTTATAAACCATAATATGTCCAAGGCAGTTCATAGGTTTTATACCATACTCTTGCTCTTCAACAGTTGTAAAATACATATTCTCTTTATAGTTTTGATAGTGACCACTCTTTTTCCATAGATCACTTTTTAATATTTCGGGTCCTCTAACAGGTTCATACCCTCTTTTTCTATGAGCTTTAAAAAGTAAAGATTCAAGTTTGCTTCTAAGTCTTGCACCTTTTGGAAGCCATATTGGAAGGCCACCTCCAACCTCTTCACTAAACATAAATAGCTCTAACTCATTTCCAAGCTTTCTATGGTCTCTCTTTTTGGCCTCTTCTATCATTGTTATATAATCTTTTAAAGCCTTTTTATCTGCAAAAGCGATGCCATAAATTCTTGTTAGCATCTCTTTTGATTCATCTCCACCAAGGTATGCGCCTGCTACTTTTGTAAGTTTAAAAAATTTTAGATATTTTGTATTTGGAACATGAGGACCACGACATAGATCTTCAAAATCTCCTTGTTTGTAGATAGATACTCTATCATCTGGAATATGTTTTAAAACCTCTTGTTTTAATTCATCATTTTTAAATTTTTCTATGGCCTCTTCTTTAGAAATCTCATATCTTTGAATATCAAGTTTTCTTTTGGCAATCTCTGCCATCTTTTTTTCTATTCTTTTAAGATCATCTTCACTGATTTTTTCATCTACTTTAAAATCATAATAAAAGCCCTCTTCTACCACAGGTCCAACAAAAAATTTTGCATCTTTATAAAGCTCTTTTATAGCTTGAGCCATGAGGTGAGCAGTAGAGTGTCTTATAACTTCTAAAGCCTCTTTTGAGTTTTCAAAATAGATCTTTTTAGCCGAATCTAAATCTATATTTTTCTCTTTTGCTGTTTGTAAATCTAAAATTTCACCATCTATTTTTATAGCTATAGGTTCCAAATATTTCCTTTTTATTTGATGGTGGTCGCGAGAGGATTTGAACCTCTGACCACTACGATGTCAACGTAGTGCTCTACCCCTGAGCTACGCGACCAAAAATTTAATGAAAATTATATCAAAAAATTGAAAAGCTCTGAATAAACCCTTCGGGGCAAGAGTTTGCCACGATGGGTACCCCGAAGCTATCGCTTAAAGCCACCTGGCAAAATTGTTTCGCATGGTTTCTTCAGATGCGACAATTATTTATGTCTAAAAGATTTCCAAATTAGAAGCAAGATTGATAGATCTATCATAACATCTGCAAAATTAAATACAGCAAAATTAAATCCGCAATGCCAATAAACATAATCAATTACCCCACCAAATCTAAATCTATCATAAAGATTTCCAAAGGCTGCTCCAAATAGAATGCCTAAAATCAATGGATATTTTAAGATATATCTTTTTAGATTTATATATCCAAAGGCTAAGACTATAATAGTTGCTAAAATCCATTTTAGATATTGCCCCAAAAATGAGAGCATAGAAAAAGCTATGCCCCTGTTTAGAGTATATCCAAATGTTATACACTTACTATCAAAATATAACCCATTTAAAAAAAGCTCTTTTATACTATTATCAATTAAAAATATTCCAAAAGCTGCTAAAAAAAATACTACATAACATCTTATCATCTATTTAACTCTTTTTTTAAAAAGTCTATTAATTTTTCCATCTCTTTTTGAAGTAGTTTTTCATCTTTTCCTTCAAGTAAGACTCTAAGTTTATTTTCAGTCCCAGAATATCTAACTAAAGCCCTTAATCCTTTTTTTTGAATCTCTTCTATCTTCTCTTTATACCCTTTAATCTTTTCAAGTGGTATCTTTTTAGTTACATTTATATTTGTTAAAATTTGAGGATAGATCTCAAATGGATTTAAGATTTCACTTGCTTTTTTGCCACTTTTTAACATCAAAGCCAATGTTTGAAGAGCGCTAACTAATCCATCTCCAGTTTTTGCAAAATCTGAAAGAATTATATGGCCGCTACTTTCTCCACCAAAGTTAAATCCATTTTTTTGAAGTTCATCTAAGATATATTTATCTCCAACAGGGGTTCTAATAAGTTTTATATTGTTGGAGTTTAAAAAGTCCTCTAATGCTTGATTGCTCATAACTGTTGCTACAACACTATCTTTTTTTAATCTATTTTCACTTTTTAGATACAAAGAGAGTGCTCCAAGAAGCTTATCTCCATTAACAATCTCTCCATTTTCATCTACAACTACCAATCTATCTGCATCCCCATCAAGCCCAAATCCAATATCAGCTCTATATTTTTTCACATTTGCTGCTAATTCTTCAGGATATAGAGCCCCACATTTATCATTTATATTAAATCCATTTGGATTATCATTTATTACTATTATGTCAGCTCCAAGCTCATTAAAGATTGTTGGAGCAACTTTATAAGCAGCTCCATTTGCAGTGTCTACAACAATTCTTAAATTGTTTAAAGTTAGCTCTTTTGGAAATGAGTTTTTTATATGGACAATATATCTTCCAATAACATCATCAATCCTTTTGGATGAGCCTATCTCTTTTTTTCTCTTTTGATTCTCATTTAAAATTTCAGAATTATAAAAGATCTCTTCAATATTTTTTTCGTCGCTCTCTTGTAGTTTATGTCCAAAGTGGTTAAAAAATTTTATCCCATTGTCATAGTATGGATTGTGACTTGCACTTATCATAATACCACCATCACATCTCATATCTTCAGTTAAAAATGCAATTGCTGGAGTTGGCATAGGACCAATTTGTATAACATTATATCCAACTGCAGTAAGACCACTTACAATTGCATTTTCTATCATATATCCACTTCTTCTTGTATCTTTTCCAACTAAAATCTTATTTGTTTTAGAGTTTTTTCTAAAGTATATTCCAACACTCATTGCAAGTTTTAAACAAAGTTCTGCTGTTAAAAACTTTCCAGCCTCTCCTCTAACTCCATCTGTTCCAAAGAGTTTCATAAAAATCCTTTAAATAAATCTTTTTTGTTATTTTACTAAAAAGTAATAAAGAGCGCCCTAATAAAAATAGCTTAAAAAATATTTAAATTAAGCTAAAATTAAACTTTATTTTAGTATTATTCGTGAGCTAAAATTATATTAAAAAGGTTAAAAATATGGCAAATCATAAATCTGCACTAAAAAGAATTCGCCAAACAAAAAAGAGAACAGAGAGGAATAGATTTTATAGAACAAGAATTAAAAATATCTCTAAAGCAGTTAGAGAAGCAGTTGAAAGTGGTGATAAAGAAAAAGCTTTAGAGGCATTTAAAGTCGCAAACAGAGAGTTTCATAAATTTGTTAGTAAAGGTGTTTTGAAAAAAAATAGTGCTGCAAGAAGAGTATCAAGACTTCACAAATTAGTAAACTCAATAACAGAAGCTGCATAAGCTTCTTCTTTGCCTATGCTTAAAGAGAAACTTCAACCATTCTTAGATAGATATGAAGAGATAAACCAACTTCTAAGTTCTCCTGAGATTACAAGTGATATAAAAAAGATGACTGCTCTTTCAAAAGAGCAATCTGATATTGAGCCTATTGTTGAAAAAGCAAAAGAGTATATAAAGGTTTTAGACTCTATTGAAGAAAATAAGTCACTTTTAGAAGATGAAGAGCTTGGTGAGCTTGCAAAAGAAGAGTTAAAAGAGTTGGAACCTAAAAAAGAGAGACTTGAAGAGGAGATAAAATATCTCCTTGTTCCAAAAGATCCAAATGATGAAAAAGATGTGTATTTAGAGATTAGAGCTGGAACCGGAGGAGAAGAGGCTGCTTTGTTTGCTGCTGATCTTTTTAAAGCTTATCTTAGATATGCTGAACTTAAAGGTTGGAAAGTAGAGATTGTAAGCTCAAGTGAGAGTGATACTGGTGGTTATAAAGAGATAATTGCAAAGATAAAAGGAAAGGGAGCTTATAGTAGACTAAAATATGAAGCTGGCACCCATCGAGTCCAAAGAGTTCCTGCTACTGAGTCTCAAGGTAGAATCCATACTTCAGCAGTGACTGTTGCAGTGATGCCAGAAGTTGATGATGTAGATGTTGAGATTAATCCAAGTGATCTAAAAATTGATGTATATAGATCAAGTGGTCATGGTGGACAATCTGTAAATACTACTGATAGTGCCGTTAGAATTACCCATATTCCAACTGGTATAGTAGTAGCAATGCAAGATGAAAAGAGTCAGCATAAAAATAAAGATAAAGCTCTAAAAATTCTAAAAGCTCGTATTTATGAGAAGATGATGAGAGAGCAACAAGAGGCTCAAAGTAGTCAGAGAAAAGCTCAAGTTGGAAGTGGAGATAGAAGTGAGAGAATTAGAACATATAACTATCCACAAAATCGTATAACTGACCATAGAATAGGACTGACCCTTTATAAATTAGATGAGATTATGCAAAGTGGAGAGCTTGATCAAATTATAGAGCCTCTCATTGCGCACTATCAAGCTCAAAAGATAAAAGAGGCTGGTCTTTAGGGCAACTCTGACAATTATATACATTCATAGCTTTTAAAGCTTTTGCGTAGACGAGGCACACCAATGCAGGACTACCCATACGCAGAGGTGTAACAAAGTATACGCAAAAGCTTTAAAAGC
>CAJXMB010000043.1 GCA_913056105.1 uncultured Nitratiruptor sp.
ACACCAACCACTAATCACCAAATAAAAAATGGGTGTCCTATGAGAAAGTTAGGAGTTGGTTACTGCAAGATAAAACTATAGGAGAAAATTTAGGATGATGTAAAAACAAGTGGTAATAAAATTACTAAAAAGTCTATTTTACAAACTAAATAACTTTTTAATTAGATTGAGAATCCAAGCTATTTTTAATCATCTTTAAAATATAGATTATAAACTTTTTCTACTCTTTCTTTTAAAAGAGACAAACTCACATTTCTACCCTCTCTTACAAACTCTTGTCCATCAAAAAAGAGCATCATCAAAGGAGCGCTAAATATATTAAATCTGCTACTAATTTCAGGAACTTTGGCAATATCTGCTTCATAGAGCAAAACCTTTGGGAAGTTTGATTTAAAAAGCTCTTTTATCTTTGATTTCAAAGCCTCACAAACATTGCAATTTGGCGCTGTGATATAGAGCAAAACTGCTTCATTTGATATAGCTTTTTCAATATCTTTGATATTTTCAAGACTTTTCATATATCTCCTTAATTACTCCATTTTCTTTTATATACTCTAAAAACTTTTTAAAAATCTCATTTTTAGATAGAGTTTTGCTATCTCCTATGCATATTAATTTTCTTTTTGCTCTAGTTATTGCAACATTTAATCTTCTTAAATCTTTTAAAAATCCAATCTCGCCTTGAGGGTTACTTCTAACAAAACTAATGATTATCACCTCTTTTTCTCTTCCTTGAAATCCATCTACACTCTTTACCTCAACTAAAAGCTCTCCTAAACCTTGTTTTATCCTTTTTACTTGGGAAAGATATGGAGATATTATACCAATTTCACTCTCACTTAGTCCCATATCTAAAAGCTCTTTTGTTAAATCTATGGCTATTTGAGCCTCTTTTATATTTTCATAACTTGTTGATCTATTTAGCAGACTCTCTTTTGCCTCTACCCCTTTTGTATCAACAAAGACTAAAGGCTCATCTTTTTTTAAAATCTCTATAAATTTAGTAGGCTCTTTTAGATTTAGGTCACTTAATGTTCTATTTTTCACACTCTCATCTGCAATCAATTTTCCATCATAAAACATCTTATTTGAAAATTGCATAATTTTTTCATTCATTCTATATTGAACTTGAAGCATTTTTGATAGATTACTATGGCTTTGAATTAGCTTTTCAAACAGAGACTCACTAAGTTTTTTTGCCTCTTTGCTTACAACTGTTGGAGGAAGCTGTTTATGGTCTCCTGCTATGATAAACTTTTTTGCATGCATAATTGGAATAAGGGTAGAAGAGATAATCTGCTGACTTCCCTCATCAATAATAGCCACATCAAACTCAAAATCTTTCAATACTTCACTCATTACCATAGAGTTTGTTGCAAGTACAACATCACTCTCTCTTATAATATTTCTAAAAACCTCCTCCTCTTGAGATTTTAAAGATTTAACTAAAGAGTCAATCTTTTTATCAATCTCAATCCATTTTGCCATAGATTGAATCGTTTTTGCACTAACACCTCTTTGAGATTTGCCATTTTTTGCTAAAGTTAAGATTCTATCAAAACTCATTCCTCTTTTTCTCGATTGAGTTGGTTTACTATGCATCTCTCTTTTTTTGGCAAGCAAACCAACCTCTTCCCACCCTTTTTTTATAGCTTTAGCCTCAACACTGCTTTCATATTTTGCATAAATTGAAAACTCTTCAAGCTCATGAAGAATCCTTGCAGGATGTCCAATCCTAACAAGTGCTAAATCATATTTAGATAGTCTTTGCAACATATTATCAACTGCTACATTCGAATCGGCAACTGCTAAGACCTTATTTTTCCTTTTTACCTCTTGTAAGATTATCTCAATCAATGTACTTGTTTTGCCTGTCCCTGGAGGTCCGTGAATCAAAAACAGATCTTTGCTTCCTAAAGCAAACTCTACTGATAACTTTTGAGAGCTATTTAAATTTTTGTTGATTGCTTCAAACTCATCTCTTTTTGCCTCTTTTGGCTCTTGCAAACCAAGGATGATATTTCTTAGATATCTCTTTCTTTCGTTAGCAACCCTTAGATTTTCTAAATTTTCAACCATTCTTTTAAACGTTATATCATTTACATACAAATCAACTCTAATCCCACTTGAATATACCCATTTTGGAGGCATATTTTCAAAAGCAACACTGATGTAGTGCTTTTTTACCTCGCTAACAGTTCCAACTACATCACTTTTTAATGGCTCACCTCTGCTTATTAGAACAATGTCGCCTGAGCTTATTTGGGTATCTATAATCTTTTCTCTGCCAAACTTTACAAAATATAGATTAAACTTTTTTTGCTCTTTATACCCTTTTAGATTTAAAATTGCTCTTCCAAAAATCTCTCTCTCAACTCCACTAAAGCTTTTTATCTCATCTATTTGAGCTGAAATCTCTGCTACTCTTTCAAGCTCTATTAGATATTTTTGCTCCTCTACAAACTTATGAACTTTTTTTATCTCCTCTTCTAACTCTTTTGATGGGATTAAATCTTTTGGAGGTCTTATCTTGATTCTCTTTTTTAGATATAGCAAAACAAGGCCATTTGCTTTAAAGCTTCTTTTTATATCACTCTTTTTTAATTTTAGTTTTCTTAACTCTTTATTGAAATCTTTTTCATTCTCTTTTTTTGGTAAAATTATAGGTATGCTCAAACTCAATCCTTAAGGAAAAATATGCAAAAAAATATCTTTATAATAGCATTTGAAGACTTTCTATCAACCAAATTTTTAACTTTAACTTTGGCACCATTTTTTATAACTTTAATAATTTTTTCTTTTCTTATATTTGGCGCGGGTGGAGAGCTTTTTGATATTTTACACCAACTTAGCCAAAATCCAAATAGTATAAATGATCCACAAGTAAAAGATTTTGTTCAAAACTACCCAATCATTGCTACAATTGCAGGAAGCTATATATTTCACATTTTTGCTGGAGTTCTGTTTGGAATATTAGGGACAGGCTTAGCAATCCTTGCCTCTACTGCGGTTGCTGTTACTGTTGTAGGATTTTTTACACCTATTATTGTAGATGAAATTCACAAAAGACACTACTCTAACATCCCAAAAGATGGAGGAATCGATATACTATCATACTTTGGATTGATGATTAAGACATTTTTAAAATTTTTAGCAATTTTTATTGTCTCTATATTTTTATATTTTATACCTCTAATAAACTTGATAGCTTTAAATATCCCATTTTATTACCTCTTTGCGTCACTTTTAACTTTGGATGTTGGTGGGGAAGTTTTGACAAAAGAGGAACTTCAAAAGGTACTACAAATAAGAAAAAGAGAGCTTTTTGGCTCTACTTTGATTTTATATCTTATCTCTTTAATCCCTTTTGCAGGTATGCTTTTGCAGGTATATTTTGTATCTGTTTTGGCTCATCAATTTTTTAGAATGAAACAATCTTTACTAGTTGAAAGCTCTGAACAACCCTTCTCAACAAGAGTTTGCCACGATGGGTAACCCCGAAGCTATCGCCTTTCGACCCATCGGGCAAAATTGTTTCGCAGGGTTTATTCAGACGCTACAATTTAAAAATAGAATGAAAATAGCAGTTTCAGCTTGTCTTTTGGGAGAAAAGGTAAGATATGATGGAAAAGATAAGAAGAATAGCTTCATTGTAGATGAGCTTAGCAAAATTGCCACTTTAATCCCTTTTTGTCCTGAAAATCTTGCTTTTAAAACCCCAAGGGAGCCTATAAGCATCGTTAAAATAGATAATGAATTTCATATTATCTCAAATGAGACAAAAAGAGATTTAACTAAAATTTTAGAAGAGCAAGCCAAAAAAGAGCTTCTTAGACTTAAAAAAGAAAAAATTGATGCAATCATTTTCAAATCCAAATCTCCAAGCTGTGCTCTTGGAAGTACTGATATTTTTGATAGAAACAAAATTTATAAAGGTAATGGAATCTTTGCAAAAATGTGCAAAGAGGAATTTCAAAATATACCTATGATAGAAGAGATAGATTTAAAAAAGAGGGAGGAGTTTTTAAAAAAATTAAATTCTAAGAACAGTTTTTTTCTAAAAAATTAGGAAAATCTGAACATTCAACTATTTTTCTCATGGATGATTTTCTATTAAATAAAATATTAAATATCTTAAATTGAGGAAAATCCTTAGGTTTACAATATAAATAAACTATTTTTGCATCTTTAATTTTTTCATTTTTAAATTTATCATCATCATATAATAAAACCATCGTATCTTTTATTTTATCAAAAGATGAAAGAATCATATCAAAAGCACTTTTATATCCAATCTTCTCTTTTTTATCTCTATTTAAATTTTTAAGCTTATCTAAAAATTCATCATTTATTTCACCATCTTTAGTTTTAAAATTTTCTTCGATTTCTTCTCCAGCAAGTCTTAAATAATGAATTATAAAACTCTTCTCCTCTATTAGTATATATTTATCTTTACACTCTATTAGATAATCTATAGAAGCTTTGGATGCATATTGTTTATCTTTCTTTTTATACTCATCTAAATATATTTTATCATCCCTCTTCTCTAAATGTTCACAACACCCTTCACCTAACTCCGTAACTAATATTCCCACATAACTTCCTCTAAAGGATCAAGTAGTTCGCTTTGTAATAGATCCCATGTATTATTATTTAAGATTATATTATCAACCACATTATCATTTTTTTGCAACAGGTTAAATGAAACTCTATTTGAAAATCCACCTTTTTTTGCTTTAGCATTAAGGTAATCAGGCATTAAAGGACTATGGGTAGAAAATAGAATTTTTACTCCATTTTTCATAAGTTCAATAAATAAATCTACCATTTTAAGTTGCCATACAGGATGAAGATGAACTTCAGGCTCTTCCCAAAAGAGAATTGAACCTTTTTTGATAGTTTTATTAGAAACTAAATATTGAAGTAAACCAATACTCTTAACTCCAGATGAAGTATTTACAATATTAAAATTTTTTCCATCTTTAGAATTAAATGAAAATCCTCTTTCGTCTTTAGAGATATCTCCCTCTATAATATTTGAGCTTATCTTTTTAAACTCATTTATAAATATATTTTCATCGTCACTAACAAAAGAGTAATCCTTTTTATTTAACTCTTGCAATAAAGAGTCAATATGATAAGGAGTTGAAAATCTCTCTTTTGGCAAAAATTTTTGAAATTCCAATATCAATGGAGTTTCAACAAAGATAGCTCCATTATTTTTATTAAAATCTATATTTTCTATTGTAAATTTGTTATTTTCATAAATAATTTTTGTATTTTCATAACAGGCTTCAAAATTATCACTAATTTGAGATAGATTTTCAAAAATAGATTGCAAAATATTTCTAAATATATAGATAAATTTATCATTATCCGAAAGTCTTAAGAACTTTTCTTGCTTATTAGCTAAATCTTCTAAAATATTAATTGGATATTTGCTAATAAAATTATTTTTATTTTTTCTTAACTCACTTTTTATCATTTCAAGAGCATTAATAAAATCATACCTTTTTATATATTCCATAATTGTATCTATGTTTTTTATATTATACTCTTTTAATAAAAAATTAATTGCTAAAAAAGAAATCTCATCTTTATAAAATATCAAATCGTTCATTTTATTATTATTATTTATCATCAAATTGATAACTTCAAAATATGCATATAAAAATTTCATAACATAGCTTTTACCTGTAGATGGTTTTCCAACAAAAACTGTAATATCTTTAATATCAAAATCACTACTCTTTATCTTTGCAAAATTTTTTAATTTTATCTTTGCCATAATCCTACTTTTACTTTTTTATTAAAGTTTACTATATTTATAATAAAAACTAAATAAACTACTATCTATTTTATCCCAAACTCCTTAGCCAAAAACTCCCCTGTATAACTCTTTGTCTTTTTATAGTTTTTTGCAACCTCTAAAGGTGTTCCAGCAGCTATTACCTTGCCTCCCTTATTTCCACCTTCAGGTCCCATATCTATAATGTAGTCGGCATTTTTTATCACATCTAAATTGTGTTCTATTACTATAACACTATTTCCAAGTTCAACCAAGTGGTGTAAAACTTTTGTCAATCTATTTACATCTTCAAAATGAAGTCCAGTTGTTGGCTCATCCAAAATATAGAGAGTATTTCCTGTATCTCTTTTGCTAAGCTCTTTGGATAGCTTTACTCTTTGAGCCTCTCCGCCACTTAGAGTTAGGGCATTTTGACCTAAAGTGATATATCCAAGCCCTACATCTTGAAGTGTTTTTAGCTTTTGATAAATTTTTGGAATATTTTTAAAAAACTCTAACGCCTCATCCACACTCATCTCTAAAACATCGGCTATATTTTTACCTTTATACTCAATTTCAAGTGTTTGTTCATTGTATCTTTTTCCTTTGCACGCTTCACACTTAACCATCACATCAGGCAAAAAGTGCATCTCTATCTTTATCTCACCTTCACCTTTGCACTTTTCGCATCTTCCTCCAGGAACATTGAAGCTAAATCTACCAGCTTTATAACCTCTAATTTGCGCCTCTTTTGTTTTTGCAAACAGATCTCTTATCTCATTCATTACACCAGTATATGTTGCAGGATTGCTTCTTGGAGTTCTTCCAATAGGACTTTGGTCTAAATATATAACTTTATCAAGATTTTCAAGACCCTCTATCTCAACACCAGATACTTTTTTAATCTTTTTTGACCTATTTAGTATCTCTTTTGCCACAGGAAGAAGAGTTTGTAGGACAAGTGAGCTTTTTCCACTGCCACTAACTCCAGTAACTGCTACAAAGTTTCTAAGTGGAATTTTTACATCTAAATTTTTTATATTATTGATATTTACATTTTTTATTTCTAACCACTCTTTTTGCTCTCTTTTATAGCTAAACTCTATTTTCTTCTTTCCAGTTAGATATTTTGCTGTCAAAGTATTACTTTTTTTAAGCTCTTCTAATGTTCCACTAAATATAACCTCTCCTCCAAATTTTCCAGCTCCAGGTCCAATATCTACAATAAAATCAGCACTCTCAATAGTCTCTTTATCATGTTCAACTACGATAACACTGTTGTGCTTTTTTTGAAGAGCCCTTAGAGTTCTAATAAGCTTCATAGTATCTCTTTCGTGAAGTCCAATACTTGGCTCATCTAAAATATAGATAACACCTGTTAAGCCGCTTCCAATTTGAGACGCTATCCTTATCCTTTGAGACTCTCCTCCACTTATAGTTCTTGCATCTCTACCAAGTGTTAAATATCCAAGTCCAACATCATTCAAAAAAAATAGTCTGTCTCTAATCTCTTTTAATATGGGTTTAGCAATGATTTTTTGTTGAGGTGATAGATATTCAAAATTTTTCTCATCTTTAAAAAATTTATAACACTCCTCTATTGGCATATCTAAAATCTCACCAATAGTTTTTGAAGCAACTTTAACTGCTAAACTCTCTTGTTTTAATCTATACCCTTTGCATCTATCACAGACCTTTTCTATCATATACTCATTTAACTCTTTTTCATCTTTTAACATGTCATAAGCAATTTTAACAATACCAGGCCACACTCTTTTTAAACTATATTTTTTCCACTGAAACTCCACCTCAGTAGGACTTCCATAAAGGATCGCCTTTTTTTCATGCTCTTTAAGCTCTCCAAAAGGTTTAGTGATGTCAATATTTTCTTGCTTACAAAAAGCTTTTAAAAATGTAAAATAGTATCCCTTATTATAACCATAGACTATCTTTATAGCGCCTTTTTCTATAGGCAAAGACTCATCTATGATTTTATCGATATCAAGCACATATCTAATTCCTAAACCATCACAAACAGGACAAGCCCCTTTTGGAGAGTTAAAAGAAAAACTAAGTGGCTCTAATGGCTCAAAGCTAACTTTACAATCAAAACATGCTAAATGTTCGCTATAGTGAATATGCTCACTCTCTAATCCAACATCTTTATAGTTTACAACTTGAAGCTCAACCTCTCCAAAAGACTCTTTTAAAGCCTTCTCAATATCAGAAGCAATCCTTGTTTTATTATCATCTTTTACAACAACTCTATCAATAACTGCTTTGATAGTATGCTTTTTTGTTTTTGATAACTCTATATCCTCATCAAGTCTTACCATAACTCCATCTATCATAGCTCTAACATACCCTTTTTGGCGAAGGCGCTCAATAAGATCGCTAAATTGACCCTTTTTATCTCTAATTAGTGGAGCTAAGATTATAAGTTTTGAACTCTCAGGAAGCTTTAAAATCTCATTTATAATATCTTGTGCACTCATATGCGAAATTGGCTTGCCACATAGATGGCAATACTGCTGTCCAACTCTTGCATACAGAAGTCTTAAATAGTCATATATCTCAGTAATTGTTCCAACAGTACTTCTTGGATTTTTGCTTGTTGTTTTTTGCTCTATTGCAATTGCAGGAGTTAACCCTTCAATCTTATCAACATCTGGTTTATCAAGCCTATCCAAAAATTGTCTTGCATATGAAGACAAAGACTCAATATATCTTCTTTGACCCTCCGCATACAAAGTTTTAAAAGCCAAAGTACTCTTTCCACTTCCAGAAAGTCCTGTAAATACTATAAGGCTATTTTTTGGTATCTTTAAATCTATATTTTTTAAATTATTCTCTCTTGCACCAAAAATCTCAATATACTCCATACTCTCCTAACCTAAAAATATCTTTTTTGCACTCATAATCAATATAACAAAATACAAAATCAAAAGCAAACTCTTAAATCTTTTTCTATTGGTTTTATGAGCCAAATTTATACCAAAAAATACTCCAACAAGTGAAGATACTCCAACCAAAAATCCATATAGATAGTCTATATGCCCAAACATAGATAGACTTAAAAATCCTGAAATTGATGAAAAAATAACAAAAAATAGACCCATAGAGGCAGCTTTTTTTACATCATAATGAAATATTCCTACCAAAATTGGTGTGATAAGTATTGCTCCTCCAACTCCAATAGATATTGCAAATAGTCCTACAAATATGCCTAAGAAAAATAGAACTTTTTTTGATATCTCTTTTTCATTTATCTCTTCAACATCTTTTCTAAAAAATCTATATAGAGCAAACATCACTACAGCCAAAAACATATACTCTAATATTTTTGAATTTACTATAGTTACAAAATATCCACTCCCAAGAGCTCCCAAAGCTCCACCAAGTCCCAAAAATAGGCCATCTTTTATCTTAAAAATACTCTTTTTAAAATTTAGATATGTCCCAAACAAAGAGGAAAAAACCATCTGAGTTACAGATATACCAACAGCCTCTTTTATATCAAGGCCTAACATCATAAGAGTCGGAACTAAAATAGTCCCTCCTCCAATACCAAAAAAACCTGAAATAAAGCCAACTAATATCCCAACAACTATATACTCTATTATCAATTTTTTCCTTTTTTTGGTGAGATTATACAAAAAAAGATTATATTAATAAATTTTTTTATATAATTAAGGGCATATCACGCTTTAATGGGAGAATATTTTGAGATACCTGATTTTTCTTTTAATCTCTACAGCTATCTTTGCATCCAATATTTTAGATACAAAAATTTTAAATTTCAAAGATAAAATTGAAATTCATTTTAATTTCGATACTCCTTATAATGGCTCAATTAAATTAAAAAGAGAAAAAGATAAAATAAAACTAATATTGAAAAATGCAAAATCTCAAGATAGCTGGCTAAAAAAGGTAGATACCCCTTTTGTATATCAAATAGCTCTTCAACCAAAAGATGATGATAGCGAACTAATTATCTATACGATTGAAAAAACAGCCCTATTTGCTTCAAAATCAAATGATGGATATAAGTTAAAACTTACTATAAAAAAGATAGAAAATTCAACAAATAAAACAAAACCAGTAAAAGAGGATAGTAGTGATTATAATATATTTTTATATATTTTAGGAAGCATTGTAATCATAGCTCTATTTATTTTAATATTTTTTCTTTTTACTATTAAGAAAAAACCAAATATAAAGAAAAAGAGTATAAATATAAATAGTGAAAAAGAGAAAAACATAAAAATACAATTTGAAAAACCTTTAGATGAGAAAAACAAAATTGCTTTAATTGAGTATAATGGAGTAAATTATCTTGTAATCATAGGTAGTACAAATATCCTACTTGGCAAATATAAAAAAGGAGAGATAAAAAGTGAAGAAGAGTTCAATAGGTTGGTTGAAGAGACTCAACCAATCAAAGAGGACTCAGATTCTAAAAATGATGAACTGTTAAATGAGTTAGAGTCATATAAAGAAAAAGTTAGCAAAGATTATTAGAGGTAGCCTTAAGATTTTTTAACAAATTTTTGAGCAATTTTAACTGCTCCAACTCCTGGGATTTTACATTCAATATTATGACCATCTGATCCCTCTACTAATCTTATATTTTTAATCTTTGTTCCAACTTTTATAGCCGAAGAGCTGCCTTTAATCTTGAGGTCTTTTATGATTGTAACACTATCTCCATTTTGCAATATATTTCCATTCGCATCTCTAACTACAAACTCATCATCTTTTGCCTCTTCATCTTTGCTCCACTCATATCCGCACTCTGGACAGACGAATAAACTTCCATCTTCATAAACATATTGACTTTGACATTTTGGACAATTTGGTAAATTTTGCATAATATTCCTTTCTTTTTATTAAGGGCACCTATAATAATTATATACATTCATAGCTTTTAAAGCTTTTGTGTAGACGAGGC
>CAJXMB010000044.1 GCA_913056105.1 uncultured Nitratiruptor sp.
GGTAGTCCTGCGTCGGTGCGCCTCGTCTACACAAAAGCTTTAAAAGCTATGAATGTATATAATTATTAGAGGTGCCCTTGAAAAGTAGAGCATGGTTAGATTTTTAGCAGATGTACATCTTGGAAGAGTGGCTAAATATTTAAGGTTGCTTGGGTTTGATACTCTATATTTTACCAATATTGATGACAGTGAGATTATTGATATTGCAGATAATAGAGTTGTATTAACAAAAGATAAAGAACTTTGCAAAAGGCTCGATAGTAGATGCTACTTTGTAGAGTCTAAAAAACCACTAAATCAAGCAAAAGAGATTATAAAAAGATTTAATCTAAAAGATAGTGCAAATCCATTTAGTAGATGTTTAAAAGATAGTGCCATATTAAAAAGAGTTGAAAAAGAGAAGATTTTAGATAAAATCCCTCCAAAAGTAAAAAAGTTTTATAATGATTTTAAAATCTGTCCCATTTGTCATAAAATATATTGGCCTGGAAGCCATTATGAAAGGATGAAAAAGATTATTAGGGATTTATTGGATTGATATAGATATTATTATATATCTTTGTAAGGTCAAATCTTATAACTCTATTTTCAATCTTGAGTAAAAATGGGATAATTTCAAGTAAAATGTAGCATAAAAATATTATCGGTAAAAATATAATTAACATATATTCGAAATTTTTTGCTTTATGCCTACTCTTTATCCACTTTATAGCAAATTTTGAGCCATTCAATGCAAGTATTGATTCAATACCTATAATGATACCCCATGCAATATATGTTAAAATGGCACCATAGATTAAAAAATAGTATATAAATTCAAAAAAGTTCATATCAATTCCTTTTTTGTATTTTAACATTTTTTTTGCAAAGGGTAAGATGAGATTTATAATTTTACTATTTTTAATATTGGCTGGATGTAGTGTTAAAAAGCCAATATCGGTTTTGCCATCAATCATTACAATCAAAAGTAAATCCCTAAAATTTAGCGATATTGGTTATATTAAAAAATATGAAGATATGGTTTCATTGGAGATATATAGTGCTGGAGTGGCTGTGCTTAGATTAAAAATTGGCAAAAATGTATGCACAGATAAAGGTTGTATATCTAAAAAGAGCTTTAATGAGAGATTTTTAAACAAAAACTATCCAAAAGAGCTTTTAAAAAATGTTATATTAGGAAAGCCGATATTTAATTCTAAAAATTTGATTAAAAAAGATGATGGTTTTGAGCAACATATTTTTAAAGTAGATTGTTACGATATAATTTATATAGTAAAAAGAGATAAAATCTACTTTAAAGATAGATTAAACAAGATTTTAATAAAAATAAGAGGTGTAAATGAGTAAGTTTGTAGGAGCACATGTTAGCGCAAGCGGTGGAGTTCAAAACGCACCACTGAATGCAAAAAAGATTGGAGCAAAAGCTTTTGCTCTCTTTACAAAAAATCAAAGACAGTGGAAGGCTAAGCCATTAGATTCAAAAGCAATAGATGAGTTTCATAAAAATTTAGAAATAGCTGGTATAGATACAAAGCATATATTGCCACATGATAGCTATCTGATAAACTTAGGTCATCCTGATAAAGAAAAAAGACAAAAGAGCTTGGATGCTTTTATTGATGAGGTGAACAGATGTTCTTTATTGGGACTTGATAAACTAAATTTTCATCCTGGAAGCCATTTAAGAGCAATTAGTGAAGAAGAGTGTTTAGATCTGATTGCTGAGTCAATCAACAAAACATTGGATGAGACAAAGGGAGTAACTCTTGTTATAGAAAATACAGCTGGTCAAGGAAGTAATCTTGGATATAGGTTTGAGCATTTAGCCTATCTTATAGATAAGTGTGAAGATAAAAGTAGAATTGGTGTCTGTTTAGATACAGCTCACCTTTTTGGCTCTGGGTATGATTTAAGAGATGAGAGTAGTTATCAAAAGACAATGAAAGAGTTTGATGAGATTGTTGGGTTTAGGTATCTAAGAGGAATGCATATAAATGATTCAAAAGCAAAACTTGGAAGCAGAAAAGATAGGCATCACTCTTTAGGAAAAGGAGAGATTGGCCTAAAGGCTTTTGAGCTTATAATGAATGATGATAGAATAGATGATATTCCTCTGATTTTAGAGACTATTGATGAGACTATTTGGGAAGAGGAGATTAAACTTCTATATAGCTTTACAAAGGAGAGTATTTGTTAGAGTTTTTGGATGATTTTTTAAAAAGTGAAGTTAAAAAGAGCAAAATTTTTCCACATTTAAAATGTTCAGTTGAGGAAGCTAAGATTTTAAAATATATGACAAAAAAGTATCTAACAAGTGATGAAGAGGTAAATGTTTTTGAGCTTTTAGTGGAGCTTTATGGAGAAAAAGATTATGAGTATATAAAAAGGCTTCCACTTATAAAAAATCTTTTAGATTTAGGTTGGATAATCTATGGAAGTTTTTCTAATTTTCAAACAAATGAGAACACAAATTTAGAGCTTCTTCATGCAAATATAACTCTTAGTATATCTTTTTTAAAACTTTTAGAGGATGGGAATTTAGAGTTTGCTCTCCCTGATATTAAGCCATATAGTGACCATTTAGAGTATCTAAAAGATCAATTTGCAAGAATAGAGCTTTATCAAAAACTATCCACCTCAAAACACAATCTAAATACAAAATCCCCAAATATTAGTAGAGTTCAAAATGAGTTAAAGCTTTTGGAAAAAATTATTGATGAGAGAATAAAGGTTACTAAAAACGAGATAGAGGTAGAAAAGATTTTCAAAGAGCACCATTTAAGCGACAAAGAAAAGATTATCTTTTTAGCACTTCTTAAAGAGGAGTATTCAGCAAGCGAGGGTACTTTAAGAGATATGAATGCTCTTATTGATCTAATAAGTTTTAATGATTATGAGAGGATTGAAAATAGGTCTTTACTTGAAGATAATTCAAAATTGATTGAAGAAAAAATTGTTGATTATGATGAGGTACTCAATCCTTTTGGAGGCATTAGTAGGACATTTTTTATACCTGAAGATATCTTGCAAAGAGTTATATATCCAAATAAAAAGAGAAAAAGCAAAAAGATAAAGCTAAATATGCTTATAAAAAATCAAGATATTTTTGAGTTGATTGAGCCAAAAACAACTCTAAACGATGTTGTATTAAATGAAGAGACAAAAAAGACTTTGAACTCTTTGCTAAAGCAGATGGATAAAAAAGTGTTAAATAGATTAAAAGAGTGGGGGATAACTCAGAAAAAAAGAGGGATAGATGCAAAAATTATCTTTTATGGGCCTCCTGGAACTGGCAAGACTCTAACAGCTCTTTCATTTGCAAAATCTTTAAAAAAACAGGTTTTAAGCTTAGATTGCTCTAAGATTCTTTCTATGTATGTTGGAGAGAGTGAAAAAAATGTTAGAAAGATATTTGATACATATAAAGATTTAACTAAGCAGAGTAAAACTGAACCAGTTTTGTTACTAAATGAAGCAGACCAATTTTTAAGTGCAAGAACAAGTAGTCCTGGAAGTAGTGCAGATAAGATGCACAATCAGATGCAAAATATATTTTTAGAGCAAATTGAGAGATTTGAAGGAGTTTTAATAGCTACTACAAATCTTTTAGAAACAATTGACACTGCTTTTTCAAGAAGATTTAATTATAAAATAGAGTTTAAAAAACCAACTTTTAAAGAGAGAATAAAACTTTGGGAGATGATGCTTCCAAAAAGTGCTAAGTTTGAAAAAGATTTTGATATAAAAAAGTTAGCTAAGTTTAACTTAACAGGAGGCCAGATAAATTTAGTTGTAAAAAATTGTGCATACAAAGTAGCAGTTAAAGATGAGCCTATATTTACAATGCAAGATTTTATAGAAGAGATTAAAAAAGAGAGGGCTTCTACATTTGAATATGAAAAATCTATGGGATTTTTAAATTAAGGGTACCTCTAATAATCTGTTTCCATAAGAAACAAAAAATTTGTAATCTTATTGTAATTTTATAGTTAAAAGCGCTTTTAAAATTTTTCTGATATAGTTACAGATAAGAGTCAAAAGGTATGTAAAGGAGATAAGATGATGAGTCATATGGATGTTTCTCATCCCTATTTTGGTGCTTTTTTGCTTTTTGCAATAACTTCAATTGCTTTTATAGCAACAACTACTGTTTCAAGGTTTGTAAGTAGACGTTTAGCTAAATTGGATACTGAAAAGCTAAAATTAGCTATATATGAGTGTGGTCCAGAGGTTACAAAACAGCCAAATAGAATTTCAGCGCAGTTTTATCTAATAGCACTTCTATTTATCTTGTTTGATGTAGAGATTATCTTTATGTTTCCATGGGCAGTAGATTTTAAAATTTTAGGTTGGTTTGGATTTACAGAGATGATTCTGTTTATAGTTTTACTTGCAATAGGTTTTATATATGCATGGAAGAAAGGAGCTCTTGAATGGCACAGCATCAAGTAAATTATGCAGCAAGTGGTGGACTTCCAGTTGCTTTAACTACTGTTGATAAGATTGTTAATTGGGGAAGAACAAACTCTTTATGGGCACTAACATATGGTTTAGCATGTTGTGCTATTGAAATGATGGCAACAGGTGCGAGTAGATACGATTTTGATAGGTTTGGAGTTATTTTTAGAGCAAGTCCAAGGCAAGCAGATGTTATGATAGTTGCAGGAACTTTAACTAAAAAGCATGCCGAATTTATTAGAAGACTATATGACCAGATGGCTGAGCCTAAATGGGTTATCTCTATGGGGAGTTGCGCAAATACTGGAGGTATGTTTAACACCTATGCTACAGTTCAAGGTGTTGATAGAGTTATTCCAGTTGATCTATATCTTCCAGGGTGTGCTCCAAGGCCAGAGACTTTGCAATATGCAGTAATGCTTTTGCAAAAGAAGCTTAGAAAAAAGACAATATTTAACAGACAAAAACCAAAAAGGTTGGTATGATGAGACCATATAGACCTAAAGATAATGTTCAAAAAAAGTCTTACTATACAGATAGATTTTGGGTTGCGCCAAAAATTCCTAAAATAGATGTTAAAGAAGATGAAGTTTTTGCATCTGATACAAAAAAGATAAAAGAGAAATTTGATATAAAAGATGCATATATACAAAGAGGGCAGTTAGTAGTAGAGATTGATCCAAAGATAAATAAAGATTTACTATTTTTTCTAAGAGATGAGTTAGAGTATGATATGTTGATGGAGCTAAGTGCAATTGATTATTTAGCCCAAAGTGGTGAGTTTGAGATATTTTATCAACTTCTTTCTATGAGCAAAAGAAAGAGAGTTAGAGTAAAGTGTAGAATAAAAGAGAATGAGGCTATAGAGAGTGTAAATTCAGTCTTTAGAAGTGCAGATTGGAGTGAAAGAGAGATGTATGATATGTTTGGAATTGTTGTAAATAACCATCCATATCTAAAAAGACTTCTTATGCCTGATGATTGGGTAGGTTATCCTCTTAGAAAAACCTATCCACTTCAAGGAGATGAGGCTGCACAATGGTATGAGATAGATAAGATATTTGGAAAAGAGTATAGAGAAGTTGTTGGTCCAGAGATGAGAGATCCAGCATATATTAACGAAAACGATACTAACAATTTTGCAAGATATAAACATGAAGTTCCAAAAGGAGCCCCAGCCGATAGTGAGCCTATTGAGATTGATAGCTTTAATGAGGATGCACCATTGGTAGAGACATTTGATTTAAAAAAATCAAAATTTGTTAATAGAGATAGATAGGAGCCTATAAATGCAGCAAAGAAATAGATTAGAACCCTTTTTTGAAAATCTATCTTTTGATAGAGAAGATAATAGAATGGTTATCAACTTTGGGCCTCAACACCCTTCTGCTCATGGGCAGCTAAGACTTATATTAGAACTTGATGGAGAAAAAATTGTAAAAGCTGTTCCAGATATTGGCTATCTTCATAGAGGTATGGAGAAGATGGCTGAGAATATGATTTATAATGAGTTTTTACCAACAACAGATAGAATGGATTATATAGCTGCTACTTCAAATAACTATGCTTTTGCTTTTGCTGTTGAGAAGCTCCTTGGAATTGAAAATGAGGTTCCAAGAAGGGCAAAAGTTATTAGAACAATTCTGCTTGAATTAAATAGAATTATTTCACATCTATTTTGGCTTGCTACCCATGCTTTGGATGTTGGAGCAATGAGTGTATTTTTGTACTGTTTTAGAGAGCGTGAATATGCTCTTGATTTGATAGAAGATTATTGTGGGGCAAGACTTACTCATAGCTCTGTTAGAATTGGTGGAGTTCCACTCGATTTACCAGAAGGGTGGCTTGAAAAACTTTCAGTCTATTTAAACAATCTTCCAAGGCAAATTGAACTATATGAAGGCCTACTTGATGAAAATAGAATATGGAGAATGAGGCTTGAAAATGTTGGTGTAATACCACCTGAGATGGCTAAAAGTTGGGGATGTAGTGGAATTATGCTAAGAGGAAGTGGCATAGAGTGGGATATAAGAAAAGAGGAACCATATGAGTTATATGATGAGTTAGATTTTGATATTCCTGTAAGTACAACTTGTGATAGTTATGGAAGATATAAGCTATACATGGAAGAGATGAGACAGAGCATTAGAATTATTAGACAGCTAATCCCTATGTATAAAGATACTAAGCCGCAACTAATGGCAAGAGTTCCTCAATATATATCTGCTCCAAAAGAGGACATTATGACTCAAAACTACTCACTGATGCAACATTTTGTTTTAGTAACTCAAGGTATGAGACCTCCAGTGGGAGAGGTATATGTTCCAACAGAGTCTCCAAAAGGAGAGCTTGGATTTTTTATAAGAAGTGAGGGTGAGCCATATCCATATAGACTAAAAGTAAGAGCGCCAAGCTTTTGGCATACATCAATTTTGCAAGATCTACTTCCTGGCCACTACTTGGCAGATGTTGTAACTATTATAGGCTCAACAAATATAGTTTTTGGTGAAATAGATAGATAAGGATTTTAAATGGTTAGATATGATTTAAGACATTTAAAAGATAATTTTTATGATCGAATGTTAGAGTTGTTGGAAAAAGAGGTTAAGCCTAAAGAAGTTGCAATATTTTTGTTTGAGATAGGTGATTTTTCATCTGTTCAAAAAAGTGCTGATTTGATTAAAGAGGCCGGACATGAACTTTTAAATTCTCTTAAATTTAATCAAGTTGATTGGACAATAGTGGTCAGAAGAAAAGATTAAGGATTTAAAGTGAGCAAAGTATATTTTTCATGCTGGCAAGATGAGTTGATTGATAATAGAGGAAAACCAAAAGAGGAGTGGGTTGAATCTAAATTTAATTTTCCTGCGAATTATAATATCAATCTAAACTCAAAAGCATTTATAGGATGGGATGGATTTGCCCTGTTTGAAGAGGATGTAGATGTGGCAAGACTTGCTACAGAGTATGCAAAACAGTATCAAATCTACTCTGAAGCTTGTGGAAGATGTGCACCAGGAAGATGGGGCGGAAGAATTTTATATGATCTTTTTGACAAAATAGCAAGAGGAGAGGGCGAAAAAAGTGATATAGAGCACTTAAAAGAGGTTTCTAAGACTATGATGGAGACAAGTAAGTGTGAAATTGGAAGAACAGTTCCAAAACCTCTTTTATATATCTTGAAATATTTTGAAGATGAGATAAATGATTTGGTTGAAAATAAGAAACAATCTAAAGATTATGATAAGGATGTCAACTATATTGCCAAAGTAACCGCTCCATGTATGGATGCATGTCCAGCGCATGTAGATATTCCAGCATATATTGAGGGTGTTAGAGATTTAAGATTTGATGATAGCCTTCAAGCAACAAGAAAAACTATGCCACTTGCTCACACTTGTGGAAGAGTATGTCCTCATCCATGCGAAGATGCCTGTAGAAGAGCAAATATTGATGAGCCTATCTCTATTATGGAGCTTAAAAGAATTGGAGCAGATTTTGAAGATGAACACTCTCTGTTTTGGCTTCATCCAAAGAAACAAAAACCTCTAAATGGCAAAAAGGTTGCTATCATTGGAGCAGGTCCAGCTGGACTTACTGGAGCATACTACCTTGCATTAGATGGTGTTGCTTGTGATGTATATGAAGAGTTGCCAGTTCTTGGTGGAGAGGTGGCTGTTGGAGTTCCAGAGTATAGAATGCCAGTTAATAAATATAATAAAGATATAGAGGCTGTAAACTCTTTAAATGGAGTTAGATTTATTACCAACAAAAGAGTAACAGCTGATGATATGAGAAGATTTGAGAAAGAGTATGATGCTATTTTAGTAGCTACTGGAACAAGAATATCTAAAAAAGTAAGAGCTAAAAATGAAAGAGATGAGATAAAAGGTTATTGGCCAGCAATAAAATTTTTAGATGAGATAAACTTGTATGTCAAATATAGGATTGGAAAACCTGTTGATCTAACTGGCAAAACTGTTGTTTGTGTTGGTGGTGGATTTACATCAATGGATGTCGTAAGATGTGCAGTTAGAGCAAATGCAAAAAAGGTTATAATGCTTTATCGTCGTGATGAAGCAACTATCATTAGAAATACAACCTATGAAGAGTATCATGAGGCAGTAGAAGAGGGAGTTGAATTTATATTCTACTCAGCTGTAGAAGAGATAATAACTGATGAAAATGATAATTTAAAAAAATTAAAAGTTAATAGATTTGAACTTATTCCAAATCCTGATGGTGGCAGGCCTAAGCTTCAAAAAATTGAGGGCGCAGATTTTGAGATAGAGTGTGATTATCTAATTCCTGCTGTTAGTCAAAGTGCAGATTTGTCTCTACTTCCAGAGGAGTGGAATATAGAGCTTACAAGTTGGGGAACTATAAAAACAGATGGAAAAACATATATGAGCTCAAAAGAGGGTGTTTTTGCAGCAGGAGATTGTGAATATGGACCTATGACAATAGTAAATGCAGTTGGCCAAGCAAAGAGGGCTGCCTCCGTAATAAGCAGATATGTTCAAACAAAAGAGCTCTCTTTAACAGATGAAGAGATTATGGAAGATCATCTAAAAAATCTAAAAGTCTATAATAAAAATGAGAAGATTACTGGATGGTTGCCTGGACTTCCAAGAGTTGTAAGTGAAAAATTAAATGTTCAAGAGAGAAAAGATAATAATAAAGAGGTAAATTTAGGTTTTACTCAAGAAGAAGCAATCTCTGAAGCTGAAAGATGCATGAGATGTTATTATATAGCAATGGTTGCAGTATAGGGGTATATAGATGATAAAGTTTTATATTGATGGTAAAGAGATAGTCGCAAAAAGAGGGGAGACTATTTTAGAGGCAGCCAGAAGAGAGAATATCTATATTCCTACAATGTGCTACCTACCAAAAGTTAAACCAATAGAATCTTGTAGGCTATGTGTTGTTGAAGTAGAGGGTGTTGATGGGTTTGTTTTAAGCTGTCAAACTCCTGCAATGCCAAATATTAAAGTAAAAACTAACTCTAAAGAGCTTTTTGAGCATAGACAAAATATTATGAAACTTTATGATGTAAATCACCCACTTGAGTGTGGAGTTTGTGATAAGAGTGGAGAGTGTGAACTTCAAAATAAGACATTAGAGTTTATGGTAGATTCTCAAGAATTTAGTGCAAAAGATCAAAATAGAGAGATTAAAAAGTGGAATTATATTCAATATGACCCAAGCCTATGTATCTTGTGTGAAAAATGTGTTCATGTTTGTAATGAAGTAATTGGAGATGATGCAATTGATATAGAGTTTGGAGGGTATAAATCTAAAATTATTCCAAAAAATTCTGATACTCTTGAATGCACATTTTGTGGAGAGTGTATTGCAGTATGTCCAGTTGGTGCACTAATAAGTAGTGATTTTCAATATAAATCAAATGCTTGGGAGTTAAATAGAGTTCCAGCCTCTTGTGCTCACTGTAGTGCAGCTTGTAAGCTATATTATGAGGTTAAACATAGTTCAATTAATAATCCAGAGCCAAAAATTTATAGAGTCAAAAATGATTTTGAGTTTTCAAATCTTTGTGGTGCAGGAAGATTTGGATATGATTTTGAAAATAGAGCAAAAAAAGATAAAGATGCTTTTAATAGAGCAATAGAGGCTTTTAAAAAGGCTGATACAATCAGATTTACCTCCTATATAACAAACGAAGAGGCTCTAATTTTACAAAAGTTAAAAGAAAAATATGGATATAAACTTATCAATAAAGAGGCTAAAGCATATAAGGAATTTTTGGATAGTTTTAATAGATTTAGTGGTAAATCACTCTATTCAGCTAATTTAAAAGATATTGAAAAAAGTGATTTTATAATTCTTTTTGGCTCAATGATTGCAACAGATAATCCTGCTGTTAGATACTCAATGACAATCTCAAGTAAAAAAAGAAATAGTGAAATTATTAATCTTCATCCAATAGAAGATAAATTGCTTCAAAATGTAGTAACAAAATTTGTCAAATACGAAGTTGGAACTGAAGAGGGAGTTATGGCAATGATTGCTAATGCCCTTTTAGAAAAAGAGCAAAAAGAAAAGATAAACAAAGATTGGTTTGATAGTTTAGATATAGGATATTTAAGTGCAGAAAGCAATATAGCAGAAGAAGAGATAGAAGATATTTTAAATAGATTAAAAAGAAAGAAAAGATTAAAACAAAATAGTTTCACCCTCATCCTCGGAGAAGATTTATACACTCATCCTAGAGCAAAAAATATTGCAAAACTTGCAGGTTTGATAGATAAATATACAG
>CAJXMB010000045.1 GCA_913056105.1 uncultured Nitratiruptor sp.
TCTTACCATAACTTTGCCTTCTATGATATGTATATAATTGTTAGAGGTACCCTTATAATTTGTCAATAATTTTTTCTGCTTAAATTTTAATCATTTTTCAATCAATAAATAGTAATAAAAATAGTAATATTACAAAAAACAAAGGAGAAAAGATGAATCCTTCTGATATATCTTATATCATAAATACTTTATATCTTCTTTTTTCAATGACTTTGATTATATTTATGGTTCCAGGTTTTGCTATGCTTGAAGCAGGTATCGTTCGAACAAAAAATGTTGTTACAGTTTTAACAGTAAATACATTAATTTATGCTTTAGCTTCAATAGTATTTTTACTTATAGGATATAACTTGGCATTTGGTAGTTGGGAGCAAAACAGTGTTAGCAAATGGGCGTTTTTTCTATTTCAAATGGCATTTGTTGGAAAAACTATAAATATTATGAGTGGAGGAGTAAGCGAAAGAACAAGAATCATCCCTTTGATGATATTTGCACTTGTTATGGCAGGAATTATTTATCCTCTAATTGTAAATTTTACTTGGGGAGCAAATCTGCTAAAAGGAACATTTTTAGATATTAGCTCTATGCACGATTTAGCTGGTTCAACTGTGATTCACTCAACAGGTGGATGGGCACTTCTTGCAGCAATTCTTATAATAGGTCCAAGAAAAGGCCGTTATATAAATGGAAAAATTAGAGTAATACCAGCTTCAAATATCCCTCTTGTTGTGCTTGGTGCTTTGGTATTGTGGATAGGTTGGTTTGGGTTTAATGGAGGTTCTGTTGGAGTTATATCTTCAAAAGAGAGTGCAGATATGGTAGCACTTACTATTATGAATACAAATACAGCAGGTTTAGCTGGAGCTATAATAGCAGCAATTATTGTCTATATGCAATATAAAAAGTTTGATATTACAATGATTTTAAATGGAGCTTTGGGAGGATTGGTTGCTATTACTGCAGGAGCGGATCTATTTGATATATATACACCTATTTTAATTGGAGGAATTGGTGGAGCTTTGGTTGTATATTCAATTTCTTTTTTTGATAGGCTTCATCTTGATGATCCAGTTGGAGCTTTGTCAGTTCATTTGGTTAATGGTGTTTGGGGGACTCTTGCAGTTGGAATCTTTTCAAAAGAGGTATCTTTACTCGATCAGATAAAAGGGATAGTTGAAGTTGGAGTATTTGTTTTTATTCTATCTTATGCTACCATATACATTATAAATAAGATTATTAGATTTAGAGCTGATGATAATGAACAACTTGAAGGTATTGATGTTAGTGAATGCGGATTGGAGGCATATCCAGAATTTAAAAGAGCATTTTAATTAGGAGGATAGATGAAAAAGATTGAAGCGGTTATAAAACCTTTTAAACTTGAAGATGTAAAAGATGCATTGGCTGAGATTGGTATAACAGGTATGACAGTAAGTGAGGTAAAAGGTTATGGTCGTCAAGCTGGCCATACTGAACTATATAGAGGTGCAGAGTATGTTGTAGATTTTATTCCAAAAATCAAAATTGAAGTTGTAGTAAATGCTCAAGATGTAGATAGAGTAGTTGAGACTATCATATCTTCTGCAAGGACAGGTAAAATTGGTGATGGAAAGATATTTGTAACAGATATTGAAAAAGTTATTAGAATAAGAACTGGCGAAGAGGATGAAGAGGCAATTTAGAGGTTCTTAAATGAAAATAAGAGTCTATTACGAAGATACCGATATTGGTGGTGTTGTATATTATGCAAACTATTTTAAGTTTTGCGAGAGAGCAAGAAGCGAGCTATTTTTTCAAAAAGGTATGCTGCCAATAAAAGATAGATGCCACTTTGTTGTTACAAATCTTGAGGCCTCTTTTAAAAAGAGTGCAAAATTTGGTGATATTTTAGATGTCAAAACTAAAGTTTTAGAGATAAAAAGGGTTTCAATCAGATTAAAACAGCAAATTTTTAAAAGCAATGAACTTCTATTTGAGATGGATATTAAATTAGCCTATATTTGTGATGGCAAGCTTTCTCCTATTGATAAGGAGTTTCTTGCTCTGTTTGAATCTCTTCAATAGGCTCGAAGCTTCCTATAGAAGCTTTTTCTAAGATAGTTTTATATACTACTTGATTATCGATTATATCTTCACTAAAAACTCTATTTGAATGAACTTTATTTGAAAAAAAGTAATCTATCCCGATAGATGTTGAGTAGTTGATCCAGTTAAATACTATATCGTTGTTTATAATAGAGTTTATCTCTTCTAAAAGATCTGATGGGTTTGAGATAGAGTTGGCAACTAAAAGATTTTTTCTATCATGATATTGAGTTAAAGTAAATATCAAAGGATTATAGTTTATCTGTGTAGAAAGTACTCTTTTTGGCTCTATATCATAAAGAGTTAATTGGGATAAAATTAATGAACTTTCAACTATAGGTGTATTTAAAAACAGTGTGCTTTCATTTAAATCCTCATTTTTATAGAAATATCTTTTAAAATTTGTCATCTCTTTATTTATACCTATAGTTTCTATAGGAAAGCTTGAGTTTTTTTCAATCATAGAAGTTAGTTTGATAGCTAAAGGACTATTTTCTTCATAAAAAATAGCCATTTTGCTGTTTGCAAAATTTAGAAGTTTATCTATCTGTTTTTTATAATCTATTCCTCCAAAGAAGATATTTGAATTAGCACTATTATCTATGGTGTATTTATTAAAAGTTGGAATATAAATTTTTATATTTGATGAAATTGTAGCTATATTTTTAACTCCTTCTGAAGTTAGTGGCGCAATTACAAAATCAAAATTTTCATTTTCAATGGTATTTAATGTTGATTGTAAGGTTTTAGTGCTTTCATCACCAATTTTAAAATTTTTTATATAAAAGTTGGCATTTTTAAAGAGCATATAAGCAATGATTGATTTCATTGTAGATTTAGCATATTTTCCGATTCTTTTTACTGGAGAGATAAGTGCAATTCTAAACTTAGTAAAATTTTGACTTTCTTCTACCAAATTAAACAAAGAGGCATATAGATTAAATTGCTCTTTTAAATCTTTGCTTTGAATATTTTTAGCTTTTGCTAAAAATGAGAATATTTTTCCATCTAATAAACTCTTTTCTAAACACTCATTATCACACTCATTAAGCTCTGTATCTAAAATTTGTGCTTTTGGTAGTGGAATAGGGGAGATTAAAAAACTTTTTGCAAATAGTGATATAGTTATAGTAAAAATCAGAAAAAACCTTTTCATAGTAGACTCTTTATTTTTAACATATCCATATAAGCTTCTCTCTTTTTTGATGGATTTCTAAGCAAAAAGCTTGGATGATATGTTGGGATTAAAATCCTATCTTTATATTTAACTATCTCACCTCTAATTTTTGATATAGGTGTTTTATCATTTGTTAAATATCTATAACTTGTAGCACCAAGAGATACAATAATTTTAGGATTTATAATCTCAATCTGTTTTAAAAGATAAGGTATACAGCTATTAGCCTCATCATCAGTTGGGACTCTATTGTTTGGTGGACGGCACTTTACAATATTTGCAATATATACTTTATCTCTTTTAATTTCCAAAACATTTTCAATCATCTTTGTTAGAAGTTGTCCCGCTCTTCCAACAAAGGGTCTTCCCATCTCATCCTCTGTTGCTCCTGGAGCTTCTCCAATAAACATTATCTTTGTATCCACATCTCCTTCGCCAAATACTACATTTTTTCTTGTTTTTGATAAATCACAAAGATGGCAGTTTAAAACAATCTTTTTTAACTCTTCTAAACTATTTGGTAAATCCATTTTTTGTCCAAAACTGTTTAATTCTATATGATCAATATATTTGTAGCCAATCCATTTTAGTAAATATAGATTTTTTAAGAGTTTTTGTTTTGTCATAAGAAGATAGTATCAAAGAAGAGATTAAAAGCTAATAAAACGGGCAAAAGCCCGTTTTTTTACTCAGTTACTTCAACAACTACTGGATCGCTTTCCCAAAGTCCATGTTTTGTACAGTAACTCATTGCAGTAAGTTTAAGTTTTTTTGTTGGGATGATATAAAAATCAACCTCTACTTGACTTGATTGATTTGCTAATGCTCCTGGAGTAAAAGTTGCTTGTCCAATAAGTCTCTCGCCATCCCAAAGTTGAACATATGCTATATAGTGGTCAAAATCATCTGGATGAGTATATTCATTTCCAACTTTAACTTTTACCTTAAACTTTTCACCTTTTTTCGCTGTGCTTTCGCAGTGAATAAATGGTGAGTGTCTATCTATATAGTCTCTTTTAGCTTCTCTATCTATTTGACTGATGTCTACATATCTATTGATTTTTGGCATTTTGGCCTCCTTTTAATTTTGTTGCAAATATATTATACCTATAAAATATTAAATTAGGATAAAATATGTCTTATTTATCTATTTTTTTAGATATAATTTTATTATGAAAAAAATCAAAAGATATATGAAAAAAAGCATAATTACCATAAAGAGAGAGTATATAGAAACAAAAAAGATGTTAAAAACTTTTAAAAACAAAGATGTAGATAACTATCCTCAAGCAAAAGGTCAATTTGTAGATATATTAAAATTTTTATTAATTCTTCCAATATCTATTCTGCCTGGAAGCATTTTTATATTAACAATTTTAGAGTTAATTGCAAAAGGTTTTAATACAACCATTTTTCCTAAAAAACAAAAATTTAAAGAGAGTTAAAAACTCTCTTACACAAATTCTGCTTTTGTAACATTGTGATTAAGTCCTACCTCTTCAGGAGTGCATCCTAAAGCTAAACCTATTAGTTGAGGCAGGTGAAGTATAGGCATATGAACTTCTCTTCCTATCTCTTTGCTTGCAGCATGTTGTTTAACATCTAAGTTTAAATGACAAAGCGGACAAGGGGTAACCATCATATCTGCATTATTATCCATTGCATCAACAATTGCATTTCCAGTAAGTCTATTTGCAGTATGTGGAGCTTGCAAATCTGCATGAAAACCACAACATTTGTTTTTATGCTCATAATCTACACTATTTCCCTCTAATGCCTCTATGAGTTCATCAAGACTTGTTGGATTATATGCAGACTCTTTTGTTTTGTTTGTAAAGTGGTGAAGCTCACTTGGTCTTATATTGTGACATCCATAAAATGGAGCAATATTAAAACTACTCAAAGGTTTAACAACTTTTTTTCTTATATTATCAAGTCCATAATCTTCAATAAGTGCATACAAAAAGTGCCTTACGCTTACACTACCTTTGTATTCAAGTCCAACCTCTTTAAGTTTTTCATTCACCTTTGCTTTTAACTCAGGATTGTTATCAAGTCTTTCTTTGGTTAAAGCAGTGTTTAATTGGCAAGTGTTACAAATTGTAATCATTGGCAAATTATGCTTTTCAGCATAACAGATATTCCTTGCATTTAATACTAAAGATAAAAAATCATCAAAATCTTGCAAATGGCTAGCTCCACAACAGCTTGCCTCATCAAGTACAACAAGCTCTATTCCTAACTTTTTTGCAACAGCTAATGTAGATTTCATAAGCTCAGGAGTACTCTCTCGTGCTGTACATCCAGTATATAGTGCATATTTTAAACTCATTTTTTTTCCTTTTAGAATTTTGCTGTAGATGATATTTTTACAAGTTTTTTAATCTCATCAAGTTTTTTAGATTTTGGCATACTCCACGGCATTACAATTTTGCCATTTTTCCACATTTCAAAAGCTTCAGGAATATGTTTTAATACGCCAAAACCTTCACTATATGCTACAAGCATTCCTTCATCTAAAATACCATGTTTTTCTATAGATTTTTTAAATCCAACTGCGTGACGACTTGCGACATTGTTTTGAACAACTCCCTCTTCAAATAGTTGATTATGAAGATGAGTTATCTTCTTCATTGGGTCAAGATCTTTTGGGCAAGCCTCTGTACATTCAAAACATTTTACACAATCCCATACACCTTTTCCAAGTTCATCAACAATTTTTAGTCTATCTTCTTTATCATTGTCTCTAATATCAGCAGTGAATCTATATGCTTTTACAAATGCTGCGGGTCCAAAATACTCCTCATTTGTTTCATTAACCACGGGACAAGCATAATAACAACATCCACACTGGATACAATAATCAGCCTCTTCAATCTTTTCAGCCTCTTTAGGTGAGACAATATTTTCACTTTTTGGATGCTCATCAATCTTAGCTATAAGATATGGCCTCATTGCATCATACTTATCCCAAAAATCTTTTTTATCTACAACCATATCTTTAACAACTCTTTTTTTAGAAACTGGCTCAAATGTAAGCTCGTTTCCAAAAAGTTCTATCATATCTATCATTCTCTCTTTACATGCAAGAGTGCTTCTTCCATTTACTTTTATAGCGCAGCTTCCACAAATCCCATGTCTACAACTTCTTCTATAGGTAAAACTGCCATCATGTTCCCATTTGATTCTATTTAAAATATCCAATACAACTTCATCTTTAGAGATTTCAAGTTCATATTTATCATAGTGAGGTAAATAGTCTGTCTCTTTATTGAATCTAAAGACATTTATGGTTACTTTTTGTTTTTCCATACTTAATCCTTAATATTTTCTTTCTTGAGGTTCAAATTTGCCTAATACTACATCCATGTAGTCTAAAGTTATATTTCCCTCTTTATCCATGTTCGCCAATGTATGTTTTAAGAAATTTTCATCATCTCTTTTTGGATAGTCTTCTCTATAGTGAGCACCTCTTGACTCTTTTCTTGCAATAGCTCCTTCAACAATAAATGTTGCATAATCTAACATATGTCCAAGTTCTATTGCTTCTTGTAAATCTGTATTAAATGTTTTTGATTTATCATCTATTCTTATATTTTTAAATCTCTCTCTCAACTCTTTTAATTTATCTCTCTGTTTTAGCAATAGCTCTTCTGTTCTAAAAACACCTGCATTTTTAAACATACTCTCTTGAAGCTCTGCTCTTAATTTTGAAATTGTCTCATTTCCATTGTTTGTGAGAATAAACTCCATCTCATCAAGCATATTTTTTGCTTCCTCTTTTTTTGCTTCAACAAAAGAGATAGCATCTAAATCTTTTGCAATAGATTTTCCTACATGTCTTCCAAAAAATAGTGCTTCAAGTAAAGAATTAGCACCAAGTCTATTTGCACCATGTACACTTACACATGCACACTCTCCAGCTGCATACAATCCTTCAGCAAATTCATTTTTGTTTTTTCTTGCATGCCCATCTATATCAACTGGTATTCCCCCCATAGAGTAGTGTGCTGTAACAGTAATCATAATAGGCTCTTTAACCATATCTTGACCAAGGAATGTAATTGCTAAGTCTCTTAGTTCAGGAAGTCTTTCCATTATTTTCTTTTCGCCTAAATGTGTTAAGTCAAGATATACAGCCATCTTGTCTGGTCCGACGCCTCTACCTTCTCTGATCTCATTTGCGATAGCTCTACTTACAACATCTCTTGGAGCTAACTCCATCTTCTCTGGAGCATACTTTTGCATAAATCTTTCACCTTCAGAGTTAAAAAGCCTTCCACCTTCACCTCTTGCAGCTTCACTTATGAGGATTCCTCTGCCAGCTAATCCTGATGGGTGAAATTGAACAAACTCCATATCTTCTAAAGGAAGTCCTTTTCTTGCAACTATGCTTAGCCCATCTCCAGTATTTGCATGAGCGTTTGAGTTGATTTTAAAAGCTCTTGCATATCCACCAGTTGCAAACATAACAGCTTTTGCATTAAAAATTGCAGGTTTAGAGTCTCTTAGATTAAAAGCTACAACTCCATAAGCTTTGCCATCTTTGTATAGAATATCTGCTACATACCATTCATCCCAAAACTCAACACCCTCTCTATGAGCTTGTTCATATATAGTTTGTAAGAGTGTAAGTCCAGTTCTATCTTTTGCAAAACATGCCCTTGGTTTGCTTTGTCCTCCAAAAGGTCTTTGAGCAATCTTTCCATCAGGTGTTCTACTAAAAACAGCTCCACACTTTTCTATCCATCTAATTGTTTCAGGAGCTTTTGAGCACATGAGCTCTACTGCATTTTGGTCAGCTAAATAGTCACTCCCTTTAATAGTATCAAACATATGAAGTTCAACATCATCCTCTTCACTTAGAGCTGCATTTACTCCACCTTGAGCTGCTCCAGAGTGACTTCTAAGTGGATGGAGTTTAGTTAAAACTAAAACATCTTTTCCCTCTTTTCTAAGCTCTCTTGCTGCAGCACATCCTGCAAGTCCTGCGCCCACTATAACAACATCTTTTTTTATAATTGGTATATCCATATAAATTTTCCTTATGAAGAGATTTTTATTATTATACCATTTGCCAAAGAGTTGTATATTAAATTTTTTTGTAAATCACTTTTTTAAATACAATTTTGTTACAATACTTATCAAAATATGGGGAGCAATGGGTGAATAAAGAGAGTTTTTTTATAAGTTTATTTAATAGTAAGTTTATTGGTGATGATGCTGCTTTTATAGATGGTTTTTTGTATAGCTCTGATGCTTTTTTTGAAGATGTACATTTTAAAAGAGATTGGATAAGTCTTTATGATATAGGTTATAAATCAATGCTTGTAAATATCTCTGATGCAATAGCAATGAATGCAAAACCTCTTTATGCTCTTATCTCTATTGCATTACCAAAAGATATGAGTCAATATGATATGGAAATTTTAGCTAGTGGCATAAAAGATTGTGCAAAAAAATATGGTATTAAAATAGCAGGAGGAGATACAATTTCTTCAGACAAGATAGATATATCTATAACTATTATTTCAAAAACAAAAAAACCTATCTTTAGAAAAAAGATAAAAGAGGGGTATCTATTGGCATACACAGGAGAGCTTGGAAGTGTTAAAAAAGATTTAGATAGGCTTCAAAGAGGGTATAAAATCTCAAAAAATTCAAAATTTAAAAGACCCATATTAAGAGATGCTTTTATGCAAAAGGCAAATAGATATATAAAAGCTTGTATGGATATAAGCGATGGGCTTTTTGATGATTTATCAAAACTATCTAAACTAAATAGAATTGGATTTGATTTTTTTAAAAAAATACCAAAAAGAGTAGGGTGTAGTGGCGAAGAGTATGAGTTACTCTTTGCTTTTGATAAAAGGGATTTAAAAAAGATTTTAAATATCTCAAAAAAGACAAGAACTCCTATTACTATATTTGCAAAAGCCAAAAGAGAATCAAAATTTAGAAATTTATGCAGACCAAACCATTTTTAAAGGCAGAAAGTGAATAGACTATTTTTTTTAGACCACTCTCCTATAGATTTTTATTTCAAACAGACACCCGAAACTTTTGTGGTTGAAGAGATTCCATTATATGAGTTTAGCGGTGATGGAGAACATCTCATTTTAAAGGTTAGGAAGAAAAACTTAACAACTTGGCAGATGCTTCAAAGCTTTAGCGAGCAAATTGGCATAAAGATAAGAGATATAGGCTATGCGGGCCTAAAAGATAAAAATGCTCTAACTTATCAATATATCTCTATCAATAAAAAGTATGAAGATAGATTGAAAAACTTCTCCCATCTAAATATAAAGATTATAGAGATAAAAAAGCATAAAAATAAGATAAGAACAGGGCATCTAAAAGGAAATAGATTTTTTATAAGGTTAAAAAAGGTTGATTTGCTAAGTGCCAAAAAGATAGAAAATGTTTTAAAAGTTATTCAAAAAGAGGGTATGCCAAACTATTTTGGATATCAACGATTTGGAGTAGATGAAAAAAATTTTCTTTTAGGAAAAGAGTTGATTAAAAAAAGCAAACTCCATAAAAAAGATAAATTTTTAATAAATGCATATCAAAGCTACCTTTTTAATCTTTGGCTTTCAAAGAGAGTAGAGATTTCAAAGATGATAAACTCTTTTGAAAAAAAAGAGTTAAAAAATCTTTTGGATTTTCCAAGTGGTATTATAGATGAGTTAAAAAAACAAAAACCTTTTTTTAAGCTATTTCCAGGAGATATAGCAAGTCACTATCCATTTGGAAAACTTTTTGAAGTTGATGATGTATTAAGTGAATCAAAAAGATTTGAAAAGAGGTTAATTTCGCCAACTGGACTTTTGCCAGGTAGTAAAGTAAAAAGAAGCAATGGTTTAGCAAGGGATATAGAAAAAGATTTTGATGAGGAGATTAAACTTTTTGGAGATAGAAGGTTTGCTTGGGTATTTCCAGAAAACATAGAGTTTATATATAAAGAAGATAGAGCATGGATGGAGATAAATTTCTTTTTGCCTAAGGGAAGTTATGCTACAGTTTTACTTGAAGAGATTGCTCACAGAAAAATTAAGGAGAAGATTACATGAAAGCTGAATATAAAGAAGAGTGTAGATATGCTAATGAGATTCATGAAGATACAAAAGATGTTCTTGAAAAATGGATGAAAAGATATGCGTGGGATATTCCAGAACTTGATGAAAATATTGCTGCAAAACTTATCTTAACTGAGATGAGAAAAGCTCTATCAGAGTTAGAAGTGAAATATTGTGGTGGTCAATGTGATACTGAGCCACCAAGTTGCAAAAAAGAGTAGTTTATTTAGGGCACCTCTAACAATTATATACATATCATAGAAGGTAAAGTTAGGGTAAGATT
>CAJXMB010000046.1 GCA_913056105.1 uncultured Nitratiruptor sp.
TAAATAGTGGAGTTGAGATTAAAAAAGTTTAAAAAAAACTTAATTTAAGTATTTTTTAATAAAAAAATGGGTATCATCACACTCACCAAAAAGCTATAAAAGGTTTGGCAAGATGAAATTTACAAAGTCAATTAAACCTGAAGAGGTTAAAAGAGATTGGATTCTAATTGATGCAGAGGGCAAAACATTTGGTAGAGTGATAACTGAAATTGCTACTTTGCTAAGAGGTAAACATAAACCTTACTATACTCCACATGTAGATTGTGGTGATTATGTTGTTGTTATAAATGCTTCAAAAGTTAAACTTAGCGGAAATAAACTAAATAGTAAAGAGTACCATAGACATACAGGTTATTTTGGAGGCGTTAAAAGCGAAAAGTTAGCAGATTTGTTAAGTAAAAATCCAGAAAAACTATTTAGATTGGCAACAAGAGGTATGCTTCCAAAAACAAAACTTGGAAGAAAGATGTTAAAAAAACTAAAAGTGTATGCTGGAAGCGAACATCCACATACTGCGCAGATAAAGGGATAGAGATATGGCTAAAGTATATGCAACAGGAAAAAGAAAGACATCAGTGGCAAAAGTTTGGCTAACAAATGGTAGTGGAAAATTAATAGTAAATGGTGTTACTCTTGATGAGTGGCTAGGTGGGCATGAATCTATTAAAAAGAGAGTTAAGCTTCCACTTGCATTAACAAAAATGGATAGCAGTGTTGATATTGTTGCAAAAACATTTGGTGGCGGATACTCTGCTCAAGCAGATGCTCTAAAACATGGGATATCTAAAGCATTGGTTGAGTTTGATGAGAGTCTAAGAGCAATCCTTAAACCAAAAGGTCTTTTAACAAGAGATTCAAGAGTTGTTGAAAGAAAGAAATACGGAAAACACAAAGCAAGAAGATCTCCACAATTCTCAAAAAGATAATACTTTTGGGCTCTTTGCCCGTTTTGGAAAAATTATGAAAAAAATTTTAAAGGTCTTTAATGGCTGAAGTTATAAATCTTACTCCTAAAGATGTAGTTGATTATAAAGAAGAAGGTATTGTTCTTATAGATATTAGAACTCCTATGGAATGGGAAGAGACTGGGGTTATTGAAGGAAGTAAACTAATCACTTTTTTTGATATGTATGGAAGATATGATATCGACAAATTTTTAAATGAATTTACTAAATATGTTCCAAATAAAGATTCTAAATTTATCCTTGTTTGTAGAACTGGAAGCAGAACAAAAATGGTGGGCGACTTTTTAAGCAATGAACTTGGTTATAAAAATGCTATGCATTTAGCTGGCGGAGTATATGCTTGGATGAGGGATGGAAAAAAATTAGTTAAACCAAAATGAGACTCTTTTTTTTAATCGCTCTTTTTGCTTTAACTCTATTTTCTTCAACTCTTCACCTATCAATTTCAGCAAACCCAAGTAGAATCAATCCAATCTTAGCAACAGATAGCGCAAGTGCAGAGATTGCTGGTTGGATATTTAATTCATTAGTAAAATATGATAAAAATGGAAAAATTGTCGGTGATTTAGCTAAAAGTTATAGATTTTTAGATGATAAAACTCTAATTTTTAATTTGAGAAAAGATGTCTATTGGCAAGATGGTAAGCCTTTTACATCAGAGGATGTGGTTTTTACTTATAATCTTATAAAATCTCCTAAAGTTTTTACTCCATATTCAAGTGATTTTAGATATGTAAAAGATGTAGAAGCAATTGGTAAATATAGAGTAAAAGTAACATATAAAAGAGCCTATTTTAAAGCTTTAGAGATATGGATGGTAGGAATTTTGCCAAAACATATATTAAAGAATGAAAAAGATTTGATGACAAGTAGCTTTAATCAGCATCCAATAGGCACTGGCCCATATAAGTTAAAAAAATTTTCAATCTCAAGTGATATTGAGTTAGTTGCAAATAGTAACTATTTTGAGCATAAACCAAAGATAGACAGGATTGTTTACCACTTTGTTCCAGATTCTTCAACCCAGTTTCTTATGTTAAAATCAAAAAAATTAGATGTTGGTTCACTCTCTCCACTTCAATATGAAAGACAGATAAGCAAAAGTTTTAAAAAACATTACAAAATTATTGAGCAAATCTCTCATGGATATACATATCTTGGATTTAATCTAAAAAGAGATAAGTTTAAAGATAAAAGAGTAAGAGAGGCTATCAATTTAGCTATTGATAAAAAGATGTTAACTCAAATTCTATTTTTTTCCCATGCAAGAGTTTGCACTGGCCCATTTATGCCCGGAACTTTTGCCTATAATGAAAAAATCAGACCTTCAAAAGTAGATTTAAAAAGAGCAAAAGAGCTTTTAAAAGAGGCTGGTTTTACTAAAAATCATCCATTAACTTTTGAGATTGCTACAAATTCAAACAACTCAATTAGAATGTATGCAGCTGAGATTATTCAATATCAACTATCAAAAATTGGAGTTAAAGTTAAGATAAAAGCGATGGAGTGGCAAGCTTTTTTAAATACTGTTGTGATTCCAAGAAATTTTGATACAATTTTGCTTGGTTGGAGCTTAGGATTAACTCCTGATGCATATCCTCTTTGGCATAGTAAATCGGATAAAATTGGTGGATTTAATTTAGTAGGATATCACAATAAAGAGGTCGATGCTTTAATAGAAAAGGCTGAAAAAACAGTAGATAGGAAAAAACTATCTAAAATTTATAAAAAGATATTTGCTACTATTGCAAATGATTTGCCATACATATTTTTATATATTCCAAACTCAATAACTGCAGTAAACAAAGATATCAAGCCAATTGAATCATCAATTATTGGAATCTTTCATAATGAGATTGATTGGATAAAACCATAGTGTTATAATTTGTAATAATTACCTCTTATTTTAGTTAATTAACATATTAATAAAGCCTTATTTAAGAACAAAATGATTACAATTAAATGAAGATTGATAATAAATAGATAATAGGGAGATATTATGTTAGAAATTAGATGGCATAGTCGTGCAGGCCAAGGAGCAGTAACAGGAGCAAAAGGTTTAGCAGATGTTGTTGCAAATACAGGAAAGTATGTTCAAGCTTTTGCTTTTTATGGTTCTGCAAAGAGAGGTGCAGCTATGACTGCATATAATAGAGTTGATGATAAACCTATTTTAAATCATGAAAAATATATGAGACCAGATTATGTTTTGGTAATTGACCCAGCCTTAACATATACTGCTGATATTACTGCAAATGAAAAAGAGGATACAAAATATATTATCACAACCCATTTATCAAAAGATGAGCTTATTAAGAGTCAGCCAAAACTTGAAAACAAAGATGTCTATGTGGTTGATTGTATGAAGATATCATTAGATACTATTGGAAGAGCTATTCCAAATGCTCCTATGCTTGGTGCGTTGATAAAAGTATCTGGAATGTTTGATTTGGAGTACTTTCAAAATGCAATGAAAAGAGTTTTATCAAAATTTCCTCAAAAAATTATAGATGCAAATATGGCTGCAATCGAGCGAGCCTATAACGAAGTTAAATAAAGGATTGACATGGCTAAAGATATAAAAGATTTAGGATGGAATGAGCTTATCCCAGGAGCTGCACTTTTTTCATTTAGTGAACCAGTTGAGGATGTAACTGAAGTTGCTATAGATGAAAGACCTTACTCTCCTACAAATTCTCATGAATATAGTGTAGGTGATTGGAGGGTTGAAAAGCCTGTTTTTAATAGGGATTACTGTATAGATTGTCAATTTTGTTGGGTATTTTGCCCTGATATTTCAATAATTAGTAGAGATAAAAAGATGATAGGTGTTGATTATGAGCATTGTAAAGGGTGTGGAATATGTGTTGAGGTATGTCCAACAAACCCTAAATCACTTTTGATGTTTCCTGAGCATTTGGAAAATGAAGAGGCTTTGGCTAAATGGCCAGCTAAAGAAGCAAAAAAATAAAAGGAATTGGTATGGCAAAAAAGTATGAATTAAATGAGATTGAAGTTTGGGATGGAAATACGGCTGTTTCACACGCTCTTAGACAAGCAAGAATTGATGTTGTAGCAGCATATCCTATTACTCCATCTACCCCAATTGTGCAAAATTATTCAAAATTTTTAGCTGATGGTTATATAGATGGCGAGTTTATAATGGTTGAAAGTGAGCATTCAGCGATGAGTGGATGTGTAGCTGCAGGAGCTGCTGGAGCAAGAACTGCAACAGCTACAAGCTCTCAAGGCTTTGCATTGATGGTTGAGGTTTTGTATCAAGCAAGTGGGATGAGAATTCCAGTAGTTTTAACTGTTGCAGATAGAGCTTTAGCTGCACCTCTTAATGTTAATGGAGACCACTCTGATATGTATCTTGGAAGAGATGCTGGATGGATAAATCTTTGTGCATACAATCCACAAGAGGCATATGATCTAACTTTGATGGCTTTTAAAATCGCTGAAGATTTAGATGTAAGACTTCCTGCTATGGTGCATCAAGATGGATTTATCTGTTCACATACCGCACAAAATGTAAGACCTCTTTCAGACGCAGAAGCAGCTAAATTTGTAGGAGAGTATAAACCTGTTAATAGTATGTTAGATATCTCTAACCCTGTAACTCACGGGGTTCAAACAGAAGAGGATTGGCATTTTGAGCATAAAGCTAGACAGCATAATGATTTGATGAACTCTAAAAATGTTATAAAAAGAGTTTTTGATGAGTTTAAAACTCTAACAAATAGAGAGTACAATTTAGTAGATAACTATAAATTAGAAGATGCAGATATTGCAATAGTTGCTATTGGAACAACTGTTGAGAGTGCAAGGATAGCAGCAGATAAGCTAAGAGATGAAGGCATAAAAGCTGGAGTATTAGGCATAAGAGTTCTTAGGCCATTTCCTTTTGAAGAGATAGTTAACGCATTGTCAAATGTAAAAGCTATTGCAACGATGGATAGAAGTGCTCCAGGTGGAACATTTGGAATGCTTTTTAATGAGATTAGTGGAGCAATGATTGGAAGCGGTAAGTCCCCAATAATCCTAAATTATATCTATGGGCTTGGAGGAAGAGATACAACAATAGAGCAACTAATTGAAATCTATAGACAGCTTGATGATTGTGCAAGAAGCAATCAAAGAAAGTATCCACTTCAACAATTTATTGGACTTAGAGGTCCAAAATTAAGCTTTTTTTAGCCAATTAAGGAGAAATTATGACTAAAAAGATAAGAAATTTAAAAGAGCTCTCTTTATCAAATGATAGATATGAGGGTGCAAACTTAATGTGCCCTGGATGTGCACATAATATTATTGTTAGAGAGGTATTAAATGCAACTGACGATCCTGTAGTTGTAGCTAATGCTACAGGATGTTTGGAAGTTTGTACCGCTGTATATCCTAAGACATCTTGGGATACCAGCTGGATACATATAGGTTTTGAAAATGCTGCTGTAGCTATTGCTGCCGTTCAAACTACATATGAGACACTCAAAAAACAAGGAAGACTTCCTAAGGCAGCTCAAAAATTGGCTGATGAGGGAAGAGATATTAAATTTGTAGCTTTTGGTGGCGATGGCGGAACATATGATATAGGTTTTCAATCATTAAGTGGTGCTTTTGAGAGAGGCCACAATTTTATGTATGTTTGCTTGGATAATGAGGTTTATGCAAATACTGGAGGACAAAGAAGCTCTTCAACTCCAATAGGTGCAAGTACAACTACAAGTCCAGCTGGAGCTGTTAGCTATGGTGAAAAAATGATGAAAAAATCGATTGTTGAAATTATGGCAGACCATGGGGCTCCATATGTGGCGCAAGTTAGTCCTTCAAAATGGAAAGATATGATTAAAAAGGTTCAAAAAGGGTATGAAGCAAAAGGGCCAGTATTTATTAATGCGATGAGTGCTTGTACTACTGAATGGAGATTTGCTTCTGAAGATACTATTGCAGTGAGTGATCTTGGTGTTGATAGCTGCATGTGGCCTCTATATGAGATTATTAATGAAAGAGATGAGCATGGAATTATTTATAGAACAAAACTAAATATTACATATAGACCAAAAAATAAAATTCCAGTTGAAGAGTATCTTGCAGCTCAGCCAAGATTTAAACATCTATTTAAACCTGAAAATAGACATATTATAGATTTATTGCAAAAAGCTGTTGATATAAGATGGGAAAATTTACAAAGAAGAGAGGAAGCGGGAGTATAATCCCCTTTCTTTAAAAGGAAAGATATGCCACTATTAGAAAGCTTTATGGTAGACCATACAAAGATGCCTGCACCTGCCGTTAGAGTTGCAAAAGATTTAAAGACACCAAAAGGTGATGATATAAGAGTTTTTGATCTTAGATTTTGCCACCCAAACAAAGAGATAATGAGTGAAAAGGGAACACATACTTTAGAGCATCTTTTTGCTGGATTTATGAGAGAGCATCTAAAAGATGTTACAGTGATTGATATATCTCCTATGGGGTGTAGAACTGGTTTTTATATGAGCGTTATTGGAAAGATAGATGAGTTGAGTGTTGCAGTTGCTTGGGAAAAGAGTATGAGAGATATTTTAAAGTTAAATGATATCAAAGATATACCTGAGCTCAACATATATCAATGTGGAAGTTGTTATATGCACTCACTAAATGAGGCTCAAAAGATAGCAAAATTTGTAATTGATAATCAAATATCTATTATGGACAATAAAGAGTTAGCTCTTGATTTAGATAGTATTGATATTCATAAATGTAATGTAGATCCAAAAGATGTGAAAATTATTGGTATATGATAAAGGTTCAAACAAAAGATAGTAGTTTCACACTATATAATAAAGAGTTTGATGAGTGCTATCATAATGTTAAAGATGGTGCTTTAAGTGAGTCGCTAAAAAAGCATGTTGAACCAGCTTTTTTATTTGCTCCAAAAAAAGGGAAATTAACAATTTTAGATATATGTTTTGGTTTGGGGTATAACACTCTATCAACTATCTACTATTTAAAAACAAATAGATTAAACACAAAATTAGAGATAATCTCTCCCGAGCTTGATAAAGATTTGATTGAAAATTTAATAGATTTTGAATATCCAAAAGAGTTTACTCCTTTTAAAAATATCATCAAATCAATCTCAAAAGACAACTTTTATGAAGATGAAAATATAAAGATAGATGTAAAAATTGGTAATGCAAGAGAGGTTATAAAAAGGATAGATAAAAAAGTAGATATTGTTTATCAAGACCCATTTAGCCCGAAAAAAAACCGATCTCTTTGGACAGTTGAGTATTTTAAAGATATTTTTGATATTATTGATAAAGATGGAATCTTAACAACCTACTCTATAGCCGCTCCAGTTAGATTTGCTCTATATGAGAGTGGTTTTAGAGTGTATGAGAGAGAGATTGAAGGATTAAAAAAAGAGACTATAGCTTCAAAGAGAACTTTGCCATTAAAAGAGATAGATATAGAAGAAAAGAGAAAAAGAAGTAACTCAAAAGCTTTAAGAGATTAAGATGTTTAAAAGATATAGCATAGTTTTTGTTGTTATAAGCATATTTGTTTTTTCAATATATGTTATTTATTCCTATTTTATCGATGTAACAGTTAGAAACATTTTTTTAATTGCAGAAAAAAATATAAAAAATGAGATAAACAATAAACTAAAAGATACTTTAGCTATAAGCATAACTCTCTCTAAAAATCCAAATATAAAATCTATTTTATTAGGCAATGAAAAATACTTAAAAAATATCAGTGACCTTCCAAAAATTTATAAAAATTATACAAATTATAAAAATATTTGGATAGCACTTATTGATAAAAATGAAAAAATTTTATTTAGAAGCTGGAGTGAACAAAAAGGCGACAGTGTAAAAAATTACTTTCAAAATGTAGAAAAAATCTTTAAAAATCCTAAATTTTTTTCTATTATTTTTACCAATAGATATACATTAGCTTTTCACTCTTTATCTCCTGTTTTTGATGAAGATAGATTTTTAGGCTATGTAGCTATAATAAGCCATTTTAACTCTATAATAAAAAATTTAGAAAAACTAAATTTAAAAGCTTTAGTTGTTGCTGATAAAAAGTATAAAAATATGATAATAAAACCCTATACCAATACCTTTTTAAATGATTATTATGTTGCAAATTTTAATATAGATAAAAATTTTATAAATATAGTTAAAGAGATTGGAATAGAAAAAATCATAAAAAATCACGAATATATAAGGTATAAAGATTATTTTTTTAATAAATATAGAATAAAAGATGCAGGTTGGATAGTAGTTGCAATATCTTTAGAAGATATATATAAATCTTTTTATAAGAATAGAATTTTTTTATATTTAGTATTTCTTTTTTTATTGATAACAGCGTTGATAACTGTTTTAATCTATATTTATACAAAAGATAAACAAAAAGCATTAGAAAATCAGATGAAATATTATTATAATACTTTAAACTCTTTGCAAGATATAGTAATAGTTACTGATGGAGAAAAGATAAAATTTGCAAATAAAAGATTTTTTGAATATTTTAATAAATATAAAAATTTAGATGAGTTTTTAAAAGAGCATGGTTGTATTTGCGATTTTTTTATGAATGAAAAAGGGTTTTTAGCACCTATAATAGATGGAAAAAGATGGACTAAATATATTATAGAAAAAAATAACCAAACATCAAAAGCAAAAATAACTTATAACGATAGAATTTATATTTTTTTAGTAAAAGCAACAAAATTGAGTAAAAACGAGTATTCAATAATTTTTTCAGATATTACAGAAGATTATAAAAAACATATAAGATTAAAAGAGATTGCCCAAAAAGATGAACTTACAAATCTTTACAATAGAAGAACATTCAATATCTTTTTCAAAAATAGTTTTAAAAAGGCGAAAGAGAAAAATTTAAATTTGTGGCTTGCCATTTTAGATATAGACCATTTTAAACATATTAATGATGTATATGGGCATTTGTCAGGAGATAAAGTATTAAAAGAGATTGCAAATATTATTAAAAATAGCATAAGAGATGAAGATGAAGTTTTTAGAATAGGCGGAGAAGAGTTTGCTATAATTTTAAAAAATATCTCTTATGGAGGAGTAAAAAGAGTTTTAGAAAGAGTTAGAAAAAGAGTTAAATCACAAAAATTTTCTTTTATGGATGAACATATTACAATAAGCATAGGCGCAACAAAATTAAAACAAAAAGATAGAGAAGAAAAACTATTTAAGAGGGCTGATATGCTTTTGTATGAAGCAAAAAGTAGTGGTAGAGATAGAGTGGTTATAGATTAATAAAAAAAAGGAATTTAAATGGACGAGAGATTTAAACAGACTTTGTTAAATATAGCAAGAGTTGCAATTAAAGAGGAATTTATAGGTCACAAAGAGTTAAATGATGAGGTAAAAAAGAGACTTATTCAAATGTTTCCGAGATTAGCTCAAAAAGGGGCAGCCTTTGTAACTATCCAAGAAAGAGGTTCTCTAAGAGGGTGTATTGGCTCAATCATAGCTCATAGACCTTTAATAGATGATATTATTGAAAATGCAAAAGCTGCAGCATTTTCTGATCCAAGATTTCCTCCTTTAACTCCTAAAGAGTTTGAAAATATCACAATTGAGGTTTCACTCTTAACTACTCCTAAGCCCCTTGAATATAGTGATATAGATGATTTAAAGTCAAAAATAGTTCCAAAAGAGGATGGAGTTATTTTAAAATATGGACTAAATCAAGCAACTTTTTTGCCACAAGTTTGGGAAGAGCTTCCAAAATTTGAAGATTTTTTTGCTCATTTATGTCTCAAAGCTGGACTTGCTCCAAACTGCTTAGAGCTTTATCCAGAAGTTTGGGTTTATAAAGTAGAGAAGTTTTCTGAGTAGAATTTTAGAGCAAACTCCTGACTTTCTCATAGGATACCTTTTTTATTTAGTGATTGGTGATTGGTGATTGGTGTTAAGCTCGCCGAGTAGATAGCGAAGCTATCGTACCGAGGCGAACGAGCAAGTTTTAAGCACTATGTAAGTGTTGTCGCCTCGATACAGCAGCTTCGCTTGCCAACTAAGTTCATCGAGCGGTTGCTGAGTAGCTTTAGCGTACCGAAGTATAGCGAAGCGTATCGAGATGAACGGATAAGTTTTAAAAATTTACACGATATTGTAGCCTCGATACAGCAGCTTCGCTGCTTACTCGGCGACCTTAAGTCCTAAGTTTATCGAACCCCAAGTTCATCGAGTAGCGAAGCGTATCGAGATGAACGATGGCGAGCTTGAATTATAAGTCTATCAAAAAATCCTCAACCTCTCTTTTTCCAGACCTTTCTTGATAATTTTGATAAATTATCAAAATCTCCTTTAATTAAAGCATCCTTTTTCTTTTTACTCCATTTTTGAATCTACTTTTCTCTATAAAATGCTTCATCAATATGTTCATACTCTTCATAATAAACTAATTCAACTGGAACTCTTTTCCTTGTATAATTTGCTCCTTCACCATTTTGGTGTTCCCAAACTCTCATCTCTAAATTAGTAGTACTTCC
>CAJXMB010000047.1 GCA_913056105.1 uncultured Nitratiruptor sp.
TTTTTTATACAGATTTTTATTGCTTGGTGTAATTTTATACAAAATAGAAGATAAAAAGAGATATAAATATGTTAATCTTTATATAGTTTGGTTTAGAGTATGGATGGGTTAAAGGGGTTTTTCAGGGGGGACTATTTAATTTGCTACTTATTGTATTTATGATATTTTATGAACATAAAACTAATTTTTATAGATTTTTACAGTAAAAACCTATTTATAAGATTAAAGTATTTTCTTATGCAAGAAAAAATTTTCCCCATACAGAGACTATCATTAAAAAACTAATTAAAAAAAGAATACAATAAATCATCGTTCTAGTTGTGTCTTGAAAACTACGACCTCGTGTATTTAAAACTTCAGCTTTTTTCAATAGTTTTTGTGGCAATACATGACGTGATTGCGCTTTTGTATCCGAAGCTTCTTCAACAATAAGATAATTATTTAGTTCATTATTATTAAAATCTCCCTTAATTAATTCATTAATCAAAATCATTGATGCTGCAACATATGCACCTCCTATATCTTTCATTTCTAATTGAGTAGATATATAACGATAAACTACCCATGTTATAAATAGAATTATAAATGTGAATAAAACTACTGATTCAATTTCAAAGCCTTTTACTAAATTGATTTTACTAATAAATCCTGCAAACAATACAAATAGCACAAGTCCTCCCCATGCAGAAATTTCTTTATGATTATGATAACCAGCATAATTATTTCCTAAATCTTCATAATACTTAATAATTTTTTCTTTCATTTTATACTCCCCCTACCATAAATTTATAAACTTACTATATCTACTAGGAACAGTAACTTGATGTTTTTAGACTTTTTGGTAAAGCCATATTAGTTTTAAATTTCTAAAACAACTTACAATTAAATAGTTGAATGACAGTCACTTCGCCTTAAAAATTTTACTATATTTTTCTTAAAAAAAAATAACCTCATGTTTAATCTTAATAATTCTATACAAATTAAACAATAAGCAAACTTGCTCTAAATTCAGATGCTTTAAAACAAAAAAGTCACACTCAAAAATTTTATCATTTTGTGTTGCATTTACTTGTCCCACTAGCTATTAATACTAACAGATAATACTAACAGAAAGCAACTTGAGAGAAAATATGTATTTTAGAAAGATTTGAAATGATTAAATGAAATTGAGGAAGAATTACAGAAAAATTTTGACAGCATAAAAATCGCTCGATAAACTTAGTTATTTAAGATCACTGAGGAGTAGATAAGCGTAACTGTTGCAAGTGTACTGACGGATAATACTGAGGTTGTTATGCTAATGCAACAATACATATTAATCCTACTAACATTAACTCAAAGTAATGATAAATATTCTTCCATTTAATAAACTTAATTTTTAAATACGCTATCTTGCTTAGTAATTAACCATTAACTTAATTTTTAAAGAACTAATTTTTCTTGTAAATGAACATAGTAAAATTTTAAATTTATAATTTAGAACACGTTAATTTAATTAGTTGAATATTTATTAAGCTCGTAAATAAAGGAAAGTTAAAATTGAGTTTAAAAAAGTGACAAACTTAATAAAAAATTAATCATATTAATTATCTTATTTAATTTAGGATATGGAAGTATTTGAGATGGTTTTTTTAGAAAGAAGCAATTAAGTTTATGAAGCAGTTACTAAGTAGTAAACATACTTAAGTATACTAATAAGTTTATCAAGATAAACTTATTAGTATAGTTTTTAAATACTGTGTCGCCTCGGTACGACAACTTCCTTGTCTACTCGGCAAACTAAGTTTTCGCTTCGCACTTGGAAATTACTCTATGACCTTAATATAACAACTTCTTAACACTTAACGCTTAACACTATATCTAAAACTGAATATTAATATTACATAGCCCAGGTATACCAAGATACGCCTACCTACTCAGTGAAATTAGTTTTAGTACACTTCGCACTCAATAACTACTCAATGACTTTGCAATTTAAAAAGAATAATCAATAAGAAAATTAAATAAAATTTAAAAAATATACATATTAAACAAACTCATAGAAGATTCAATAGCCCGAATGGGCTAAAAAGGGGTTATTTTCTTAGTTCTTTGATTCTTGCAGCTTTACCTCTTCTATCTCTTAGATAGTATAGTTTTGCTCTTCTAACGCGTCCACGTCTTATTAATTTGATGCCTTTTATAGAGTCGCTATAAAGAGGAAAAATTCTCTCAACACCAACATTGTTTGCACCCATTTTTCTAACAGTAAAAGTTTTACCAATCCCTTCGCCTTTTCTTGCTATGCAAACACCTTCAAAATCTTGAATTCTTGTCTTATTTCCCTCTTTAATCTCAACAGATACTCTAACAGTATCTCCAGCTTTGAATTCAGGTATATTTTTTGACTCCATTTGAGACTTTTCAAAATGCTCTATATATCTATTTTTCATATCTTATCCTTTAAATCGGGTCTATAATATTTTGTTCTATAAATTGCCATTTCTGTTTTTAAGGCGCTTATTTTACTATGATTACCCTTTAAAAATTCTGAAGGAACAAAGCTACCTTCAAAAATATTTGGCTTTGTAAAAGCTGGGGCTTCAAGCAAACCATCCTCAAAACTCTCCTCTTCTAAAGAGAAGGGATTACCTAAAACTCCATCAATATTTCTTGCTATCGCATCACACATACAAAGTGATGCTAACTCCCCACCTGTTAAGATAAAGTCTCCGATGCTAAAAACTTCATCAGCCTCTTTTTCTATAACTCTCTCATCGACACCTTCGTATCTGCCGCTAACAAAGATAATATGCTTTTTTAAAGAGAGTCTCTTTGCATCTTTTTGATTGAATCTTTTTGCAGCTGGAGTTAGAAAGATCACCCAACTATCTTTGCCTTTGATATCTCTAATAGCATCAATCAAAGGCTGTGGAGTCATAAGCATCCCTGCTCCACCACCAATTTTAGTGCTATCAACTTTTTTATGTTTATCTTTAGTATAATCTCTTGGATTAACAAAATCTATGGATATTAGGCCATTTTTGATAGCTCTATTTAAAATAGAGTCTTCAAAATAGCACTCAACTATATTTTTAAAAAGAGTTATAAAAGTAAATCTCATGAGGCATCCAAAATATCTTGACCGCCAACTACTTCAATCTTTTTTGCCTCTATATCAACATCTTTTATAAATTTATCAATAAAGGGAATTAAAAAACTTTTTGGTTTATCTTTTAAATCTTTGTTAGTTAAAATAAAAAGATAATCACTCTGTGGATATCTATAGATATCTTTAATGATTCCAAGTTTTTTACCATCTTCAAAAACTTCACACCCAATTACATCAAACCAAAAATACTCATTCTCTTTTAACTCACAAGAGTTTTTAGTCTCTTCTATAGTTGTTGTTAAAATTTTGTTTGTAAGTTTTTTAGCCTCTTCAGGCGAGTTAATACCTACAAATTTGATAACATCTCTTTTTAAATCAAAATATTCAACTACTAACTCTTTATCATTGATACTAAATTTTGCACCGTTTTTTAACTGCTCAGGAAAATCGCTTAAAAGATAGATTTTCATCTCACCTTTTAAGCCAACAGCTCGACCAAGTTTTGCAACATTAACTTTTTGCAAAACTAACTCTCCCTTATCTTTACTTCCACCTTATAGCTAATCTTATCCTTTGCTTTACAACCAGAGATGAGGGTTTTGATAGCTCCAACCATTCTGCCCTCTTTTCCTATAATTTTTCCAGCATCAACTCTATCTGCCAAAATAGTAATCTCACTATAACCCTCATTTATATCTTTTCTGATTACTTCAATATCTTCTGGTTTAGAAGAGATTAATTTAGCATATTTTTCAACAAATTTCTCTATCATTTTATCTCTTTGTAATTTTTTTAACCCTTTCACTCATCTTAGCACCAACGCCAAGCCAATAGTTTAGTCTATCTTCATCAACTTTAACAGTAGCTGGCTCTGTTAAAGGGTTGTAATAACCGATTGATTCAATCCAACCACTATCCCTTCTTTTTCTACTATCTGTTACAACTATTCTATAAAATGGTCTCTTTTTTCTACCCATTCTTGCAAGTCTAATAACTGTCATCTATATATCTCCTTTTTATTTATAATTGGATAAGCTTAATATAAATAGGGTATTTCTAATAGTTTTATACTAAACTTATCCAACTATCTTGGAATTTTTGCATTTTTCATATGACTCATCAAATTTTGAAGGTCTTTCATTCCACTTTTGCCTGAAAATTTCTTTGCAAATTTTGCAGCATTATTAAACTGCTTTAGTATCTTATTTACCTCTTGGATACTAAGTCCTGCTCCCTTTGCAACTCTTCTTTTTCTACTATTGTTTTTTAAAATAAGGTCTGGATTTTGTCTCTCTTTTGGCGTCATAGAAAATATCATAGCTTTAATATGCTTAATCTCTTTTGAATTTTCAAGATCAACATTTTTTAGAGCATTTGCTACATTACCCATTCCAGGAATCATAGAGATTAAAGATTTTAGATTACCCATCTTTTTTACAGATTCAAGCTGATTTATAAAATCTTCAAAATTAAATTTTCCCTTTTTAATCTTTTTTGAAATCTCTTTTGCTTTTTTCTCATCTATAACAGCTGCAGTCTTTTCAGCCAATGACTCAATATCACCTGCGCCCATCAAGCGATTAACAATCCTATCTGGGATAAAAACTTCCAAATCTGGCATCTTTTCGCCAGTTCCTATAAATCTAAGAGGAACACCGATTTGATGAGCTATTCCTATAGCAACACCGCCTTTGCTATCTCCATCAAATTTTGTCAAAATAACACCAGTTATACCTATATCTTCATTAAATTTTGCTGCACTTCTAACAGCATCTTGACCCGTTAAAGAGTCTGCAACATAAAATATATCATCTGGATTTGAAACCTCTTTAACTCTTTTTAATTCATCCATCAAAGCTTCATCTATAGCAAGTCTTCCTGCACTGTCTATTAAAACAACATCAAATAGATTTTTCCTTGCATAATTTAGAGCCTCTTTTGCAACTTTTATAGGATCTTTTTCATCCTCTTTTGCAAAAACTTCAACCCCAATCTGCTCACCAATCTGCTTTAATTGCTCTACTGCAGCTAACCTTTGAAGGTCCGCTGCAACCATTAACACTCTTTTTTTTCTTAGTTTTAAATAGTATGCAAGTTTTCCAGTAGTAGTTGTTTTACCGCTACCTTGCAAACCTGTCATCAAAACTACTGTTGGTGGTTTTGAAGCAAAAACAAATCCTTGCTTTCCTTTAACTTCTAAAATATCTTTGAGATTGTTTTCTAATGCTTTTAAAAAGCTATTTCTGCCTATACCATTTTTTTTAGTATCCAACTCAACTTTTTTTAATAACTCTTTAACAACTTTATGATGTACATCTGCTTTAAGCAAAGATTTTTTAAGTTCAGTTAGTGCTTTATTTAGTGCTTTTTCATCATCTTTAAATCTTATCTTTTTAATAGCATTGCTTAATGAGTTGGATATGGTCTCAAACAATCTCTTTTCCTTCTATAATAATTATTGTGAATGTGAATTTTACTTAAAAAAAGATTAATTTTAGCTAAAGAGCCTTTTAAACTCTTTGGGCTCACTTGATACAAAAGAGTATCCAAGAAGCTCTATTTTAGAAGAGTGAAGCATTACTCTATCAAAATCTCTTCCTCCATAAAAAGTATCTCCTAAAATTGGATGATTGTTTTTAGATAAATGGACTCTTATTTGATGGGTTCTTCCTGTTTTTATTATAGCTTTTACTTTTGTAAATTTTGACTCAATCTCTAAAGGTTTAATAAAAGTTATAGCCTCTTTTCCTTTTGAAAAAGATACTTTTGTTTTAGCTCTCCCGCCACTCTTTATTGTTAGCAAAGGAATATTTATCTCAAACTCTTCTGCAACTATCCCCTCAACCCAAGCAATATACTCTTTATAAACATTTTGATTCTTAAACTCTTTAATTGCTCTCTTTCTAAAATCCTCATTTTTGACCAAAAGCAAAACTCCGCTTGTCTCTTTATCCAATCTATGTAAAAGTTTATATTCAAACATCTTTTCTATCTCTTCACTTAAAAGAAAAGCTGGCTTATCTATAGCTAAAATATTCTCATCCTCAAAAATTATTTTTGGCTTTACAATATTTTTAACTCTAAATTTTGTTTTTATATCAACTTCGCCTCTTGCAATATTTACCTTTTTTTTACCAACATATACTAAGCCTCTATCTATTAAATCTTTTGCTTTTTTGTTTGAGATATTTAGTTGGTTTGCCAATACTTTATAAGCTTTATCTTTCATCAGTTTCCTCTATAAACTCTTTAACTTTTTCATTTAAAGGAAGCTTTACTCTCTTTCGTTTACTTGTCTCTCCCCCAACAAACTCTATATCACTCTTTGCAATTTTAAAAGTCTTGCTAAGAAATTTTATTAACTCTTTGTTTGCTGCCCCTTCTACTGCAGGAGCTTTTATATTGATTTTTAAACTATCTCCTAAAATTCCTGCAATTTTGTTTTTTGAAGAGTTTGGTTGAGCTTTTATATAAAAAATCACTTTACTATTTTTTATCTCATACCACATCTTTTATCTTCCTTATAATCTTTTTAATATCTACTTTTGCTTTAATCTTTGTTGGCTTAAAATCGTCCTTTTTTAAAACCTCATCTAAACTATTTGCATCTACTATCTCTATGCAATCTACATATGAGTATGACTCTTTTTGATTATATATATTTTTCCCACTAATTATTGGTTTATTAAAATATGCTGGCTCTAAAGGATTGTGTCCTCCGATATCTGCAAAACTGCCTCCCAAAATTACCAAATCTGAAATTGCATATATATTTATAAGCTCTCCCATCTTATCAACTAAAACAACATCTCCCTCAAAAGTGCTATTTTTGCTAAATCTATGATATTTTAACCCTTCAGCTTTACATCTAAATGATAAGAGTTCATCTACCTCATCAAATCTTTCAGGATGTCTTGGAACTACCACTAAAACTGAATTTTTTTTGCTATTTAGCCACGATGTAAATATTATCTCCTCTTCTGGCTCATGAGTACTGGCTGCAATTATAACCATCTTTTTTGGCTTTTTATAGTTTTTAGTTACTTTTGGAGTTTGAGATAGTTTAATATTTCCAACTACCTCAACATTTTTTGCCCCAAGAGATAAAAGTCTTTTTCTGTCTTTTTGGCTTTGAGCAAATACAAAATCAATATTTTTAAAAATCTTTTTATAAAACCATCTAAATTTTAGATAGTTTTTATAGCTCTTATCGCTTATCCTTGCATTTATCAAAAATGTTTTTGCACCCTTTTTCTTTGAGATAAAAAAGAGTAGATACCAAAGTTCAGCCTCTGTTACAACTAAAACTTTTCCAACTCTTAACCAAAACCATAAAAATATCTCATATGGCAAAAATCTAACATCAGCATTTTTATATCTCTTTGCTGCTTCAAAACCTGTATTGGTTATAACAGATAGATTTACCCTCTCAAACTCTTTTATAAGAGGCTCTAAAGAGAGAGTCTCTCCAAGACTACAAGAGTGAAAATGAACTTTTTTTTCTTTAAAAGGTGGATTTTTATATAGAAAAAATCTTGCAGGAATTGATATTTTATACTTTTTTTTAAAAGAAAAAAATATTAAAAAGGGAAACAAAAATAGATAAGCTATCGTTAAGATAGTTGTATAAAAATATGCAAACATATTAATACATATTACTCTTCTTCACTTTCTAAATACAAAATCCTTCCACAATGCGGACAAGTAACTATCTCTTCAGCTTTTATAGCTTTTGCATATGTTACATCATTGATTTTCATAAAACATCCCATACAGGCTTGCTTTTTAATAGGAACTACTGCAGAGTTGCCAGCCCATCTTCTAATCTTTTCATAAAATGCAAGAATCTTTTGTGGCATCTTTGAGATTAACTCTTGTTTCTTTTCAAATACCTTTTTTCTCTCATTATCAATTGCTTCTAACTCTTTATCAACTTCCTCTTTTGTCTGCACTATATTATTTTCAATCTCTTTTAATCTATCTTCTAAAGATTTTTTCTCTTCAACTTTTGTTTCACAAACATTTTCAAGTCTTGCAATCTCTTCATTTGTAAAATTTACCTGCTCTTTTGCAATCTCCTCTTCAAGCTGAATTGCTTTTAGCTCTTTTTCACTCTTTACTTCGCCACTCTTTTTAGAAAGATTTTCTAACTTATCAGCAAGCTCTTGAAGATAAAGCTCATTTTTTCTCTTTTTTAACTCGCACTCTTGAACCTCTTCATTTAGTTTTGATATTGAATTCTCAATTTCACTCTTATCTTTTTGAACTCTTTCCAATTTTGATTTTATATCTTTGATTTTTGGTTCAAAAGAGTCTATCTCTTTATCAAGTTTTGATAGATTTACAAGTTGTTCAATATATTGTCTCATGTTTTTCCTTTTTTATATGAGAGAAAATGGATTTTTTGTTGATGCAATTATAGCCTCTATTTGATTTTTTTTCAATTGAGATTTTAAAACCTCTACAAAAAATTTTTCACTATGAAAATGCTCTATATCAATCAAACTAAGTCCCAAAGATTTTGCCTCCATTGCATCATGATACTTAATATCACCAGTTAAAAATAGATCAGCTCTAACATCTCTTATCAAAGATGCTCCAGCTCCAGTAGTTAGAGCAACCCTTTTTATCTTATCTTTACACTTCATAGCTTTAACTCTCTCTAAACCAAAAGATTTTTTTATCAACTCAACCATCTCTTCAAAACTACAATCTACATCAAAATAGCATATAAACTCACTACAAACTGCATCTTTAAAACCTAAAATATTTTTTGCAACATATGAGTTTAGATGTGTTTTGTCAAAATTTGTATGCATAGAGATTAGAGAGATTTCTCTTTTTATAAACTCTCTTATTAGATTTTGTGGATATGTTGAAAAATCCATATTTTTTATAGGCTTAAATATCAAAGGATGGTGAGTTATTAAGAGAGTTTTTGGATCAATAGTTTTTAAAAGCTCTAAATCAACATCCATAGATACTACAATTTGCTTAACCTCTTCTTCAAAACTTCCTATTTGAAGCCCACTATTATCCCACTTTTCTTGAAGCTCAAATGGACTAATACTATCTAAAATCTCATAAATCTCTCTTATCTTCACTTTGCCATCTCTTTATAAACTTTTGCACACCCTTTGGCTAACTCTCTAACCTTTAGGATAAAATTTTGTCTCTCAGTTACACTTATAGCTTTTCTTGCATCTAAAGTATTAAATATATGGCTTGCAAGAAGGCACTGGTCATATGCAGGAAGTGGCAATTTTTCATCTAAACATCTTTTACACTCATTAGCCGCATCTTCAAAATGTTTAAAAAGCATATCTGTGTTTGCTACTTCAAAATTGTATCTACTAAATTGATACTCTCCCTCTTTATGGACATCTGCATATGTTACACCCTCACTCCAAACTATATCAAAAACACTCTCTTTTTTTTGTAGATACATAGCAAGTCTCTCTGTCCCATAAGTTATCTCAACTGAGACTAAATCGCAAGGGAAACCCCCAACTTGCTGAAAATAGGTAAATTGTGTAACCTCCATACCATCAAGCCAAATTTCCCATCCAAGACCCCAAGCTCCAAGAGTTGGACTCTCCCAATTATCTTCAACAAATCTAATATCATGATTTTTAAGTTCAAGTCCTAAAGCTTCTAAACTCTTTAGATATAGCTCTTGGATATTGTCTGGACTTGGTTTTATAAGCACTTGAAATTGATAGTAGGCTCCAAGTCTATTTGGATTTTCGCCATATCTTCCATCTGTTGGTCTTCTTGAAGGAGCAACATATGCAGTTGCCCAAGGTTTATCATCTAAACTTTTTAAAAAAGTAGCTGGATGAAAAGTTCCAGCCCCACTTGGAATATCATAAGGTTGCAATATCACACAACCTTGATTAGCCCAATAGTTTTGAAGTCTAAGTAAAATTTCACTAAAAGTTATCATCTCTACCCTTTTATTCCAAGCTCTTTGTTAATCTTTGCTTGATCAAATCCACAAATCCATCTACTTCCAATCAATACAACTGGAACTCCTCTACATCCATGTCTTTCGCAATCTTTTGCAGCTTTTTGATCTTTGCTAATATCTATCTCTTTAAATCTTATACCCATTGATTTAAAATAGTTTTTTGCTTTTACACACCAGTGGCATCCTGGACCTGTAAACAAAACTACTCTCTTCTTTTGCATATTCACCTCCTATTATTTTAAGGGCACCTCTAATAATTATATGCATATCATAGAAGGCAAAGTTATGGTAAGATTTGCTAAAAGATTTTTACAGGCTT
>CAJXMB010000048.1 GCA_913056105.1 uncultured Nitratiruptor sp.
TTAAGAGGTAGGAGATTAAAAGTTGGAGATTATCTATCTTGATGAGGTTGAATCTACTCAACTATTTTTGATTGAAAAGATAAAGAAGAAAGAGCTGTTACCTCCTGTAGCAATTATTACAAAAAAGCAAACAGATGGAGTTGGAAGCAGAGGAAATAGATGGATAGGAGAAGAGGGAAATCTTTTTTTATCTTTTGCTCTAAAAAAAAGCTCGCTTCCAGATGATATTCCAAATCAATCGCTCTCAATCTATTTTTCTTATATATTAAAAGAGATTTTATCTCAAAAAGGCTCTAAAATTTGGTTAAAATGGCCAAATGATTTCTATATAGAAGATAGAAAAGTTGGTGGAACTTTAACAACTAAAATAAAAGATATTGTAGTTTGTGGAATAGGTCTTAATGTGGTTTCAAATCCAGCTAAATTTGGAAAATTAGATATCTCCATAGATTTAGATGAATTAATAGATGATTATTTTTCAAAATTAAAAGAAAAAATTTCATGGAAGGAAATTTTTAGCAAATATAAGTTAGAATTTCATAAGAGAAAAAATTTTAGTTTTACATATGAAGGTAAAAAAGTTTTTGCAGATAGTGCAAAATTGTGTGAAGATGGCTCTTTAAAGATAGATAAAAAAAGGATATATTCATTAAGATGAGTGAGATAATAGCAATAGCAAACCAAAAAGGCGGTGTTGGAAAAACTACAACAGCTGTTAATTTGTCGGCATCATTAGCTTTAGAGAATAAAAAAGTACTTTTAATTGATGCTGATCCTCAAGCAAATGCTACTACAAGCTTGGGATATAGCAGAAACGACTATGAGTTTAATATCTATCATGTAATGATAGGTTCAAAAAAACTTTCTGAAATTATTTTAAAAACATCTATAGATAGTTTATATCTTGCTCCATCAAATATAGGTCTAGTTGGTGTTGAAAAAGAGTTCTATAGCTCAAAAGCTAAAGAGAGAGAACTTGTTTTAAAAGAGAAATTAGATGATATAAAATATGAGTATGATTATATAATAGTAGATTGTCCTCCTGCTTTAGGACCTATGACTATAAATGCTTTGAGTGCTGCAAATTCAGTAATCATTCCAATTCAGTGTGAATTTTTTGCTCTTGAGGGAGTTGCTCAGCTTTTAAATACAGTAAGGCTTATTCGAAAAACTATAAATCCAAAACTAACTATAAAAGGTTTTTTACCTACAATGTATACTGGGCAAAACAATCTTTCAAAACAGGTTTTTGCAGATCTATCTTGCCATTTTGAAAATAAACTTTTTAAAGATAAACAAAACTCTTCTTATATTGTAATTCCAAGAAATGTAAAATTGGCTGAATCTCCAAGTTTTGGCAAACCCATTGTTTTATATGATGATAGATCAAAAGGAAGTATTGCTTATCAAACATTAGCGAAAGTAATTTTAGAAGGTTAATATGAAAAAAAGTAGATTAGGAAAAGGTCTTGATGCTATCTTTGGCGAGGTAGAAGAGGCTTATGAGAAAGATACATCTTCAGATAAAAATAGAATTCATGAAATAGATATTGATGCAATAAGGACAAATCCATATCAGCCAAGAAAAGAGTTTAATCAAAAGAGTTTAAAAGAGCTATCAAAATCTATTAAAGAGCATGGGCTTTTACAACCTATAATTGTAACAGAAGATATTGATGGTTTTATATTAATCGCAGGAGAGAGAAGGCTTAGGGCTTCAAAGATTGCGGGATTTGATAAGATAAAAGCAATTATTATCAATATTGAACCTAAAAAGTATAGAGAGTTAGCACTTATTGAAAATATCCAAAGAGAGGATTTAAATCCTATTGATTTAGCTCTTTCATATAAAGCATTAATTGAAGATTATAAAATAACTCATGAAGAGCTTGCTCAAATTGTTAATAAAAGTAGAGCTCATGTTACAAATAGTTTGAGACTCTTAACTCTTTCAGAATATGCTCAAAATGCATTAAGAGAGGGCAAGATAACAACTGGTCATGCAAAAGTATTAGTTGGATTAGACAGCAAGAAACAAAATATTTTGGTTGATTCAATAATTGGTCAGAAATTAAGTGTAAGAGATGTTGAAAATTTAGTTAAAAAAGAGAAAAAGAGTAGTGTTAAAAAAGAGAATAAAAATAACTCTTTAGATTTAAGTGAAGTTTCAAAGGCTTTAAAAAGAAAAAGATTTAAATTTCGCATAAGAGAAAATAGAGTCACTATTGAGTTTAGAAATAGTGAAGAGATAAGTAACTTTTTGGATACATTTTTAAGCAAAAGCTATTAATTTAATAAAAATAAATAATTTTTTTGATAAAATCATACCTAAAGTATAACAAGGAGAAAATATGTTAGACATCAGTATGGGACTGATCATTTTTACAGCACTACTTTTTCTATTGCTTATTCCTATATTAAACAATATTCTTTATCGCCCACTTTTAAGTTTTATGGAAGATAGAGAAGATAGCATCAGAAAAGATTTGGAAAAAGCAAAAGAAGGAGATAGTGAATCTGAAGAGCTTTTAAAAGAGGCTGAGGAAATTTTGGCAAAGGCAAAAGCTGAAGCTTCGTTAATCAAGTCTAAAGCAGTAGATGAAGCAAAAGAGTATGCATCCAAAAAAATAGAGGAAAAAAAGAGCGAATTGGCTGTAGAGTATGAGAAATTTCAAGAAAATTTGAAAAAACAAGAAGAAGAAGTTAAGAGCACATTGCTCTCTCAAGCACCTCTTATCAAAGAGGCTTTAAAAGCAAAATTTAGCAGATTATAAAGGGGCAAAAGTGAAAAGTAAATTAATCTATTTAACACTGCTTTTAACAGTTTTTGCAAATGCAAGTGAGGTAGCAAGTGGTGGGACCGATATTTTACCAAGAACAGTAAACTTTTTAATATTTGCAGCTATTATATACTATCTTGTAGCAGATCCAGTAAAAAACTTTTTTAAAAATAGAAAAGGGGGTATTGCTAAAAAGCTACAAATGGCCCAAGACAAATTAAAAGAGGCAAAAGAGGAGAAAGAATTAGTTCAAAAAGAGCTTGAAAATGCAAAAAAAATGGCTGTTGAAATCGTTGAAACAGCAAAAAAAGAGAGTGAAATTTTAAGACAAAAACTAAAAGAGTCTTTAGAAGAAGAGTTAAAGCTTATGGAGAAAAATTTTAAAGAGAACTGCTCTCTTGAAGAGAGAAAAGTTGTTAGAAATGTTGTAAAAAATGTTTTAGATGAGATAGTTGATGATAAAATCTCTATCGATAAAAAAGAGTTTATAAATCTAATATCTAAAAAGGTTGCATAAATGTTGGATTTGGTAGCAAAAAGATATGTTAAAGCTTTAATAAAGGCTTCTTCTAAAGATGAACTTCAAAAATATAATGAACTTTTGCAAATTTTAAATAGGGTTTTTGAAAATGATCAAGTTAGAACGATATTAAACTCTCCAGAAATCAGTGAAATAAAAAAAGCAAATTTTTTGATAGATGTTTTAAAAAGTGCTCAAAAAGAGTTAGATAAAAAATTTGAAAACTTTTTAAAACTACTTGCAGAAAAAAAGAGAATAAATTTAATTCCAACAATCACTAAAGAGTTAAAAAGAGAGATAGACAGATTGAATAATATCTATGAAGGAAAAATCTACTCTGAAGTCTCTCTTTCAAAAAGGGAGATAAAGAATTTAGAAAATATATTGAGTCAAAAAGTTGGTAGTAAAATTGTTCTACATAGAGCCAATGAAAAATTTGATGGCATGAAGGTAGATATTGATCCACTTGGTATGGAAATTAGTTTTTCAAAATCTAAAGTTAAAAATGATTTAATTGAGCATATTTTAAAAGCAATATAGAAAGGAGAAAAAGTGGCAAATAGATTGCAAGCAGATGAGATTAGCTCAATCATAAAAGAGCGAATAGAAGATTTTGATATAAAAATAGATATTGATGAAGTAGGTAAAGTTATCTCTTATGCTGATGGTGTTGCAAAAGTATATGGATTAAACAATGTTATGGCTGGAGAGATGCTTGAGTTTGAAAATGGCGAAAAAGGTTTAGCAGCTAACTTAGAAGAGTCTTCAGTTGGTGTTGTTGTCCTTGGAAAAGGTGTGGGTATAAGAGAGGGTATGAGTGTTAAAAGGCTTGGCCAGCTTTTAAAAACTCCTGTTGGAGAAGGATTGATTGGAAGAGTTATAAATTCTCTTGGTGAACCTATTGATGGTAAAGGTCCAATTGAAGCAAAAGAGTATAGATTTGTTGAAGAGAAAGCTCCTGGTATTATGGCAAGAAAATCTGTTCATGAGCCTCTTCAAACTGGTATAAAAGCAATAGATGCATTGGTTCCAATCGGTAGAGGTCAAAGAGAGCTTATCATTGGCGATAGACAAACAGGTAAAACAACTGTTGCTATAGATACTATTATCAACCAAAAAGGTCAAGATGTTGTATGTATATATGTAGCAATTGGTCAAAAAGAGTCAACTGTTGCTCAAGTAGTTAAAAAACTACAAGAGAGTGGAGCAATGGATTATACAATTGTTGTAAATGCTGGTGCATCTGAATCAGCAACACTTAAATTCTTAGCTCCATATACTGGTGTTACAATTGGTGAATATTTTAGAGATAATGCAAAACATGCATTAATTGTTTATGATGATCTATCTAAGCATGCAGTAGCTTATAGAGAAATGAGTTTAATCCTTAGAAGACCACCTGGCAGAGAAGCATATCCTGGTGATGTTTTCTATATTCACTCAAGATTGCTTGAAAGAGCTGCTAAACTAAGTGATAAGTTAGGAGCAGGAAGTCTAACAGCTTTACCAATCATTGAGACTCAAGCTGGTGATGTTTCTGCTTATATTCCAACAAATGTTATCTCAATTACTGATGGACAGATATTTTTAGAGTCTGATCTATTCTATTCTGGAATTAGACCAGCTATTAATGTTGGTATCTCTGTATCAAGAGTTGGTGGAGCAGCTCAAATAAAAGCTATGAAACAAGTTTCAGGAACACTAAGACTTGATTTGGCTCAATATAGAGAGCTACAAGCTTTTGCTCAGTTTGCTTCTGATTTGGATGAAGTTAGTAGAAAACAGCTTGAACGTGGTCAAAGAATGGTAGAGGTATTAAAACAACCACCATATTCACCACTTCCAGTTGAAAAACAAGTTCTAATAATCTATGCAGGAGCAAATGGTTATCTTGATGATATTCCTGCAGATAAAGTTACAAAATTTGAAGCAGAGTTGTACCCATTTGTAGAGGCAAAATATCCACAAATTTTTGAACAAATTAAGAGTAAAAAAGCTCTTGATGATGAGTTAAAAGAGCTAATGAATAAAGCTATAGAAGAGTTTAAGATGACATTTGATGCCAAATAAGGACAATAAATGGCAAATTTAAAAGATATAAAAAGAAAAATTGCAAGTGTTAAAAATACTCAAAAAACAACAAGGGCAATGAAGCTTGTCTCAACTGCAAAACTTAGACGCGCTGAACTTTTAGCAAAAAAGTCTAAGGCTTTTGCTGAGACTCTAAATGAGACTCTATCAGAGATAAGTTATACAATTCAGCAGTATAAAATTGGAGGAATTGAAGGAAGATTTTTTGAAGAAGTTGAATTTCCTGCAGTTGTTGATATAATCTTTGTTACATCTGATAAGGGTCTATGCGGTGGCTTTAACCATCAAACAATTAAAACTGTAAAAAATCTAATGGACAAGTACCGATCTAAAAAAGTAAAAGTTAGATTAAAAGCCATTGGTAAAAAAGGGATTGAGTATTTTCAATTTAATAAAGTTGATTTAGAAGATAAAATTGTAGGTCTTAGCTCATCTCCAGATTATAAAAAAGCAGCTGAGTTTATTAAAAAATCTGTTGATGATTTTTTAAATGGTGGTACTGATAAGGTTATATTAGTACATAATGGCTACAAATCAATGATTGCTCAAGAGATTAAGATAAACAATATTTTACCTATTGATATAAATGGTTTAAAAATGAAAGAGACAAAATCAATGTTAGAGATGGAGCCAGAAGATTCTGAGAAGGTTCTTGATTCATTGATTCAAAAATATATTGAATACAATATGTACTTTTCACTTATAGATTCATTGGCAGCTGAGCATAGTGCAAGGATGCAAGCTATGGATTCAGCTACAAATAATGCAAGTGAGATGGTTAGAAAACTAACAATTTCATATAACAAAGCAAGACAAGAGTCAATTACCACTGAGCTTATTGAGATTATTAGTGGTATGGAAGCAATGAAATAAGAAAACTAAGGAGATATGGATGTCTAATATGAAAGGAAAAATTGTTCAGGTTATGGGTCCAGTTGTTGATGTGGACTTTGAATCTTATCTTCCAGCAATAAATGAGGCATTAGTTGTCAATTTTAGCGCTGAAGGAAAAGATAAAAAACTTGTATTAGAAGTTGCAGCTCATATTGGTGACAATAGAGTTAGAGCAATTGCAATGGATATGACTGAGGGTCTAGTGAGAGGACTTGAAGTTGAAGCAACAGGTTCGCCTATAAAAGTTCCAGTTGGAGAGGAAGTTCTTGGAAGAATTTTTAATGTAACAGGCGATACTATTGATGAAGGAGAGCCTCTTAAAGCTAAAACATACTGGTCAATTCATAGAAATGCGCCATCTTTTGAAGATCAAAGCACAAAAGAAGAAATATTTGAAACAGGGATTAAAGTAGTTGACCTTTTGGCACCATATGCAAAAGGTGGAAAAGTTGGTCTATTTGGTGGTGCAGGTGTTGGTAAAACAGTTATTATTATGGAGTTAATTCACAATGTTGCATTTAAACACTCAGGTTACTCTGTATTTGCTGGTGTTGGTGAGAGAACAAGAGAGGGTAATGACCTTTACAATGAGATGAAAGAGTCAAATGTTTTGGATAAAGTTGCCTTGTGTTATGGTCAGATGAATGAGCCTCCTGGTGCAAGAAATAGAATTGCTCTAACTGGTCTTACAATGGCAGAATATTTTAGAGATGAATTAGGACTTGATGTATTGATGTTTATAGATAATATCTTTAGATTTGCTCAAGCAGGTTCAGAGATGTCAGCACTTCTTGGTCGTATTCCATCTGCAGTTGGTTATCAGCCAACACTTGCTAGTGAGATGGGAAGGCTTCAAGAAAGAATCGCATCAACCAAAAAAGGCTCAATCACATCTGTTCAAGCTGTTTATGTTCCAGCAGATGACTTAACAGACCCAGCTCCAGCATCTGTTTTTGCTCACCTTGATGCAACAACAGTTTTAAATAGAAGAATTGCTGAAAAAGGTATCTATCCAGCAGTTGACCCTCTTGATTCAACATCAAGAATGCTTGATGTTAATATTATTGGTGAAGAGCACTACAAAGTTGCAAGAGGTGTTCAAGAAGTTCTTCAAAAATATAAAGATCTACAAGATATTATTGCAATTTTGGGTATGGATGAGCTTAGTGAAGAGGATAAATTAACAGTTGAAAGAGCAAGAAAGATTGAAAAATTCCTATCTCAACCATTTTTTGTTGCAGAAGTATTCACAGGAGCTCCAGGTAAATATGTAACGCTTCAAGAGACAATTGAGGGATTTAAAGGTCTTCTTGAAGGTAAATATGATGATATTCCTGAAAATGCATTTTATATGGTAGGAAATATAGAAGAGGCTTTGGAGAAGGCTGAAAAAATGAAAGCAAAATCATAAGCAAGTTCTGCTTGCTTTATTAAAGGATTTTGATGGAAACATTAAGATTAAAAATAGTTACTCCTGAAGGTGAAATCTTTAATGACGATGTTAAAAGTGTAACTTTTCCAGGAGAAGAGGGTGAATTTGGTGTTTTACCAAAGCATGCAAATTTGCTTTCACTTTTAAAACCTGGAGTTATAGAGATAGAAAAAAAAGATAGCCAAAAAGAGTCAATTGCTATAAATTGGGGACATGTAAAAGTAAGCGAAGATGGAACAACTGTTTTGGTTGACTCGGCAGTTCCTTTGGTTGGTGAGAGTGAAAGTGATATAGCAAAAGCTATAAAAGAGGCTAAAGAGTTAGTTCAAAAAGCGAGTGAAAACAAAGCAGCACTTGCTAGTGTTGAAGCAAGAATAGAAAAGGCGGCTAAGCTTATCTAATGAGATTTTTAGATACTTTTTTAGACTATATCGATAAAAGTAGTCCTATAACGATAGCAGTATTGCTGCTGCTTTCGTTATATTTTATTGTGATTAATTGGATCTTTTTTTATAGATATATTCTACTTAAGAGTTGGATAAAAAAAGAAGATTTATCTTTGCACTCAATCATGATGGGTGCAAAAAAACCATCACCTGACTCAATTTTATTAAAATGCTTTAGTGAAAACTCTAAAGAGAGTGCAGAGTTTTGTAAGTTTGCAGCTACTAAAGAGGCTACAAAAGGGTTAACTTTTTTATCAATTGCTGCTTCAACTTCACCATTTATAGGTCTTTTTGGAACTGTTATATCCATACTGCAAGCTTTTTCAATGCTTGGTGGCTCAAAAGCCTCTGTTGGTGTAATTGCTCCAGCGATTGGTGAAGCTCTAATCGCTACAGCTGCAGGAATATTTGTTGCAACATTTGCCTATACTTACCATCTTTTTTTAAAAAGAAAGGGATTTGAGTTAGTTTCATATATACAGATGCAAACTGATCTTTTGCTTTCAAAGAAAGAGTGATGTTTAATTGGGATGAAAAACCAGATCTTAACATAACTCCATTAGTTGATGTTATGTTAGTGCTACTTTCAATTTTGATGCTTATAACTCCTGCAATTATCTATGAAGAATCAATTGAACTTCCAAAAGGCTCAAAAACAAAAACTTTTAAAAAAACGACCTCAATAGAGATAAGAGTTGATAAAAATAGAAATATATATATAAAAAAAGATAGATTTAATTTTAAAAATTTTCCAGATAACTTTATCCTTTTTGCACAGAAGTATTCTAAAAATTCACCTGTTTATATAGTCGCCGATAAAAGATTGCTCTACAGGGATGTTATGTATATTTTGAAAACTGTTAAAGAGGCAGGATTTTTAAAGGTATCATTGGTAACAGATGGATAAAAAATTTGCTTTTATAATATCTGGAATATTTTCTATAACTATTTATATACTCTTTTTTTCATTGATAATTTTCTATTTTTTTAATAAACAAGAGATAGTAAAAAAGTTTGCTATAAAATCAAAAAGTATAGAGATCTCTTTAGTTCAGATGCCAAAAATAGATCAAAAAAGTTTGCATAAAAAAAGTGTTAAAAAAAAGAGAAGTGTTAAAAAAAAGATTGGCTCAAAGAGTCCAAAAAGTACTCCTATAGAAGATATTAAGAATCTATTTTCTAAAATTGAGATTAAAAATAGTGAAAATAAAAAGATTATACAAAAAGAACAAAATATGCCTCCAAGTAGATTCAAAGGGGAATCTCAAAAAAGAAAAAAAGCAAAAGATATTTTAAAAAATTTAAATTTAAAAGATGTCAAAAGTGTTGTAGCATCAAAAGAGATAAAAGCTGTAACTGGCGATAATGATAAATATTACTCTAAAATATATAAAATTTTATATGAAAATTGGTTTCCATCTCCAGACTCAGCTGGAAGTAGTGCAAAAGTAAAAATTTTTATAGATAGGTATGGAAATTTTGATTATAAGGTTTTACTTTTTTCAAATAGTGAAATTTTTAATAAAGAGTTGGTACAATACTTAGAGTTTTTAAAAACAGTAAGTTTTCCGCCACCAAAAGAGAACAAAGAGATAGTTGTATATTTTGAAGCAAAAGAGTGAAAGGAATAGAAAATGAGAAAAATTTTACTATTAATGGTGTTTAGTTTAGCAATATTTGCTAAAGATTTGACAATGGAGATTATAAAAGAGGTTGGAAATCTTCCTACTATAAATATAGAAGACTCTTCTGCAATGTTTAGCGATAATTTAAATAAAAAATTTTTTAAAATGTTAATCGCTGATTTTAAAGTGACTTCTCATTTTAGAGTAAATGAAAATTATAATAAAGAAGATTTTGATTCATCTTTTGATGTTTCAAAATATAAAAATAGTGATTTAATCATGAGATATGAGCTCTCATTTGATTTTTTTGGAAATCTTATTTCAAAAGTTAAGCTATATGATGCTAAACTATCTCAAATTGCTTTTCAAAAAATATATAAGATTAAAGATGTAAAAAAGTATCCATTTTTAGTTCATCATATTGTATG
>CAJXMB010000049.1 GCA_913056105.1 uncultured Nitratiruptor sp.
TTACCATAACTTTGCCTTCTATGATATGTATATAATTGTTAGAGGTGCCCTTAATTATACAAAATTTGTCCTATTTTTTTATTGAAGTAAATTAGTAAATCAATCGATAAAGAAAAATAAAAATTAGTTTGCAAAAAAATATTTTTATAGGTATAATGTCATTTCAAAAAAATAGACCAATCAGGAGGCTAACATGGCTTTGGATTCGGCGAAGAAACAAGAAATCATCGCTAAATTTGCATCAAGTGAGAATGACACAGGTTCACCTGCAGTTCAAATAGCTCTTTTAACTGAAAGAATCAGATATCTAACTGAACATTTAAAAGAGCATAAAAAAGATCACTCATCAAGACTTGGTCTTTTAAAACTTGTAGGACAGAGAAAGAGACTGCTTAGATACTTAAAGAAAAAAGATTACAATAGGTATCAAGAAGTAATATCAGCTCTAAATATAAGAGGATAAACTCCACTTTTAGTGGATTTTTTTCTCTTTAACTGCTTATTTTTTATTTTTTTTAATCTTTCAGTTTTACAAACAACGCTTATTTGCTTTCCAAAATAGAATTCTTATTCTTTAATTGTAATCTCTAAATAAACTCTGAAAAACAGTTTTTTTCCTATTTTATCGTGACAAATTCTTATTTAAAAATTGTAAAAATTTTAACTATCTATTAATTTCTGCATAATATATCTATTATTTATATAAAAAAACTTGACATTAATTAACTCAATGTTGTATAATTACATCAGCAAATTAATAGTAAGAGTGCTAAGATGATAGATAAAAAAACAGTAATATTAAATTCTATTATAAAAGAGTATTTAACAAATTTAGAGCCTATTAGCTCAAAATATCTACAAACAAGACTTGAGATTAAAATATCTTCTGCTACCATAAGAAACTATTTAAAAAGATTGGTTGAAGAGGGCAGGCTCGAGCAGCCTCATATCAGTAGTGGAAGAGTACCATCCATTGATACTTTAAAAGAGTATTGGAAAAAAAGAATAGATACCAATAAAAAAATAATTATAGATAGAAAAGAGTTAATAAATAGATATGCAAAAAAGTATAAAATATTTTGTGAATATAGATTTTTTAAATCAAATAGATTAAAAGATGTAATTAATTATAAAGATAGATTTTTGATTCTTGAATTTGAAAAGAGTGAGTTTATTTTAAAATATTCAAAAAAATTTGAAATATTTTTTAGTGAATTTTTAGGCGTTGAGTCAAGTGATTTGATAAAAGTTTGTAAAAGCATTGGATTGACTAATCTATCAAAAAAGATAGATGCAATAGAGGAGAAGGATATAGTTATAGAAGAGTTAGAGGAATTTTTGAATATTGTCTCAAAAAATAGAGAGTGGGGAAATAGTTATATAAAATATTTTTTAGATGGAGTAGCTTTAGAAGAGCTTAAAGATGGTTTATATTTTAGTAAAATTGTTCCAAATGGATATTTGGCATACAAAAATAGAGTGAAAATTAAAGAAAAAGATGCTAAACTTCTTTTTATAGGAGCACTAAATAGAGACTATGATGGCTTTATGAAAAATTTAACAAGGGGGTAAAAATGGAAGAGAAAGATATCAAAAAAGAGAAAAAAGAAGCAAAAGAGGAGAATAACCAGCAAAAAGAGAGTAAAGAAAATAGTGACGATGAGATAAATGAACTTAAAAAAGAGATAGCTAACTTAAAAGAGAAACTTAAAGAGTGTGAAGAGAGCTATCTAAGAGTTCATGCAGATTTTGAAAATAGTAAAAAGAGATTAGAAAAAGAGAAGATTCAAGCTATTGAGTATGCTTCAGAGAAGTTTGCTCAAGATCTACTTCCAGCATTAGATAGTTTAGATATGGCTATAAGCAATATTGACAATCAAGAGATAGACCCCAAAGAGGCTATCAATAAACTAAAGGAGGGAATTAATCTAACAATTGACCAATTTATCAAAGCTTTTAATAAACATGGAATTGAGGTGATTGAGATAGAGGAAGGATCTGAGTTTAATCCACATCTTCATGAAGCTCTGCTTCAAGTTGAAGATGCTAAGAAAAAGAGCGGGGAGATTGTTCAAGTAATCCAAAAGGGTTATAAGTATAAAGAGAGGATTTTAAGACCTGCTAAAGTTAGCGTCGCAAAATGAGCGAAGGCTGTAAAGAAGGCAAACTGCTTTGCCTTCGTGCCTGAGCGAAAGCTGTGAATATATGCGAATCCTAAGCTTGCTTAGTGATGAGCATATGAACAGCTGATTGACCTTAGAATAAATCGTAGCTTAGAATAAGCTCACGATTTATGTATAGAAAGCTAAACTGTTTTACATAAAAATTACAAAAAATCTTAAAAGGAGTCAATATGGCAAAAGTATTAGGTATAGATTTAGGAACAACAAACTCTTGTATGGCAATATATGAGGGAAAAGAGGCAAAAGTTATTCCTAACAAAGAGGGAAAAAATACAACTCCATCTGTAGTTGCATTTACAGATAAAGGAGAAGTTTTAGTAGGTGACCCTGCTAAAAGACAGATGGTTACAAACCCAACCAGAACAATCTATTCCGTAAAAAGAATAATGGGACTTATGTGCAATGAAGAAAAAGCCAAAGAGGCAAAAAATAGAGTATCATACAAAATAGTAGATAGAAATGGTGCTTGTGCAGTTGATATAGAGGGTAAAGTTTATACACCTCAAGAGATAAGTGCAAAAGTTTTAATGAAACTAAAAGAGGATGCTGAGAGCTATTTGGGAGAAGAGGTAACTGAAGCAGTTATTACTGTTCCTGCTTATTTCAATGATGCTCAAAGAAAGGCTACAAAAGAGGCTGGAATTATAGCTGGATTAAATGTCCTAAGAATTATAAATGAGCCAACATCAGCAGCTTTGGCATATGGTCTTGATAAAAAAGAGGCTGAAAAGATTGTTGTATATGACCTTGGTGGCGGTACATTTGATGTAACTATACTTGAAACTGGTGATAATGTTGTTGAAGTTTTAGCAACTGGTGGTGATGCATTTTTAGGCGGAGATGATTTTGATAATAGAATTATAGATTGGTTGGTTGAAGAGTTTAAAAATGAGAATGGAATAGATTTAAAACAAGATGTTATGGCTCTTCAAAGATTGAAAGAGGCAGCAGAAAACGCCAAAAAAGAGTTAAGCTCTGCAACTGAGACTGAAATCAATCTACCATTTATTACAGCTGATCAAACTGGTCCTAAACACTTAGTTAAAAAATTAACAAGAGCAAAATTTGAAGCTATGATTGAAGATTTAGTTGATAGTACTATTAAAAAATGTGAAGAGGTTTTAAAAGATTCTGGACTTAGTAAAGATGAAGTAAATGAAGTTGTAATGGTTGGTGGTTCAACAAGAATACCACTTGTTCAACAAAAAGTTAAAAATTTCTTCAATAAAGAGTTAAATAAATCTGTTAATCCTGATGAAGTTGTTGCAGTAGGTGCAGCAATACAAGGCGCAGTTCTTAAAGGTGAAGTAAAAGATGTATTGCTTTTAGATGTTGTTCCACTTAGCCTTGGAATTGAAACTCTTGGTGGAGTTATGACAAAACTTATTGAAAAAGGAACAACAATACCAACTAAAAAGACTCAAATATTTAGTACAGCTGAAGATAATCAACCAGCAGTTACAATTCATGTATTACAAGGTGAAAGAGAGTTAGCAAAAGATAATAAATCTTTAGGACAATTTACATTAGAAGGTATCCCACCTGCTCCAAGAGGAGTTCCTCAAATAGAAGTTACTTTTGATATAGATGCAAATGGTATCTTGACTGTTAGTGCGAAAGATAAAGCAACTGGTAAAGCTCAAGAGATTAAAATAACTGGCTCAAGTGGTTTAAGTGAAGAAGAGATTGAAAAAATGGTTAAAGACGCAGAGCTTCACAAAGAAGAGGATAGAAAAAGAAAAGAGCTAATTGAGGCTAAAAATCAAGCAGATGCTTTGGTATATCAAACTGAGAAGAGCTTAAAAGAGGCTGGAGATAAGATAAGTGCAGATGATAAAGCTGCTATTGAAAAAGCATTAAATGATTTAAAAGAAGCACTTAAAAATGAAAATGTTACAAAAGAGGAGATTGATTCCAAAGTTCAAGCTCTATCTCAAGTAAGCCATAAGCTTGCAGAAGCTATGTATAAAAAAGAGCAAACCTCAAATCCGCAAGGTGGAGCAAGTGGAGCTGAAAATAAAAAGAGTGGTGGCGATGAAGATGTAATAGATGCGGAGGTTGAATAAGAGGTATGGCTTTATGCCATACTCTTATCAAAAATGAGAGAGTTTCATCCATTTGAACCAATTATATTTGAAGATTCAAAAATTTTGATTTTAGGAACATTTCCCAGTTTTGACTCTTTTAAAAATGGCTTTTATTATGGACATAAGCAAAATCAGTTTTGGAAACTTTTAGCAAATGTTTTTGATGAAAATGAGCCAAAAAGAGTAGATGAAAAAATCTCTTTTTTAAAAAGATATAAAATTGCTCTTTGGGATATGGTAAAAGAGTGTAATAGAAAAAACTCCTTAGATAGTTCGTTAAAAAATATAGAGATAAATGATATAGAAGACCTAATAAAAAGATATCAAAACATAAAAAGATTATATTTTACAGGCAGAAAAGCTCAGATACTTTTTGAGAGAAATTTTTCTTATTTAAAAATTAAAAGATTTTATCTTCCTTCTCCCTCTCCTGCATATAGAAAAATGAGTTTTGATGAAAAGTTAAAAATTTATAAAAAACTAATCAAATCTTGAGACATAAATAGCAGTGATAAAAAATAGCAAAATTGAGATAATTGGCAAAAATATAGGCCAAACTTTTTTAACTCTATTTAGAAGCAGCAAGAAATATCCTCCCCATCCTATAAAAAGCAAAACTATATGTAAAATAAATATAGGAAGATAGATAAGTAAGAATTTGCTAAAAATTGTAAAAGCAACAAGAATCAAAAGAAGGAATACCTTCTTTGATGTAGAGTATAAATCTTTATTGATTTTGTAATCTTTATATATCAAAAAAATAGATAAAAGTATAATTAAAGCTAAAAATATAGCAAATTTAACCATTTAATCTCTCTATAACCTCTTTGCAATCTTTAACAGAGGCAAAACAGCTATTGCTATTGCACAACATAATCTCATCAATTTCCTCTTCTTTTAAACAGATAAATGGACTTATAAAATCAATCTTTTTTGTACAATCTAAAAGATTTTTTGCTTTTGACTTTATGATTATATCATCTTTTAAAAATCTTATCATATCTTCTACAAATAGAGCTGTATATGGCAAAAACTTATATATCTTTTCGCTATAAAACTCTAATGTGTAAAAAGAGAATCTTTTGTATTTTTCATCTACAAGAGATGCTAAAGTTAGCATATTTTTTACCATCATAGCAGCACTACTTGGATATGTGGCATCGCTAAAATCAGCTTCAGTTTTAAACTCTCCTTTACTAAAATACCACTTGCCATCTTGATAAAAACTACTTAAAGCATCATTTGTTAGTTTTGTGCTTAATATAAGATATTCAAAATTTAGAGTTGTTTTATATCCTTCTAACAGAGCATTTATCAAATATGCATAATCTTCTAAATATGCTTTTATCTTAGGCTCTTTATCTATCATTGTAACATGGTATAGATTATCATTAATATAGACTTTTTTTAATAATATTTCCAAAGATTTTTTTGCAAAATTTAGATAATCCTCTTTAACTCTTGAGACTTTAAAAAGGGTTGCAATCATCATAGCATTCCAAGATGTTATGATTTTTTTATCAATAAATGGATAATCTCTTTGCTCTCTTAACTCTTTTAAAGATTTTAAAACCTCTTTTTTATCTTTAAAATCTGATTCTACTCTAACTATATTTTTTTCTTCAAAATTTCCATTTTTACTAATAGATATATTTTTTAAAATCTCATCAATATTTTTAAATCCATCCTTTTTTAATTTCTCTTTTACTTCATCATAGCTATATACAAAATATTTTCCCTCCATGCCTTCGCTATCAGCATCGCTTGCGCTATAAAAAAGGTAATTTTCTTGCATCTTTTCAATCATAAAATCTATAGTCTCAAAAGCTACCTCTTTATAGAAACTATCTTTTGTAGCAAAATATGCATTTAAAAATGTGTTTGCAATCAAAGCATTATCATATGCCATCTTTTCAAAATGTGGCACTAACCACTTCTCATCAACACTATATCTACAAAACCCTCCATCTACCAAATCTCTCATTCCACCTTTAGCTATATTTTTTAAAGTGTTAGTAGCTAAATTTAGAGCCTCTTTGTTTTTTGAGATTTGATATATTTTTAAAAGTGTGTTTATGATAGAGGTTTGTGGAAATTTAGGCTTAAAGCTAAAACCTCCATTTGTTTTATCATATATTGATACGGCCGCTTTTATAAATCTATCTATTATAGACTCATCAAATTTAATAGCCTTTTTAGGATTGTTGCTTGTTTGAAGATAGTTAGCTATCTGGTTAGCTTGATTTATCAAATCTTTTGGATTTTTCTTCCAAAATTTGATAATTCTCTCAATAAGTTGCTTAAAGCCAATCATATTGTATTTTGGATTTGGCGGTATATAGGTTCCAGCAAAAAAAGGCTTTTTATCAGGGGTCATAAATATACTAAGAGGCCAACCTCCGGCTCTTTGGTTTAGAATTTGATATGCTTCTTGATAATATTTATCAATATCTGGTCTCTCTTCTCTATCAACTTTTATAGAGATAAAGTTTTCATTTAAAAATTTAGCAATATCTTCATCCTCAAAAACCTCTTTTTCCATTACATGACACCAGTGACAGCTACTATAGCCTATAGATAAAAATATAGGCTTATTCTCATCTTTTGCTCTTCTAAATGCCTCCTCGCACCATGGATACCAATCTACAGGATTGTTTGCATGTTGTAAAAGATATGGTGAATTTTCGTTTATCAATCTATTTGCCATCAATCTACCTTATTTTTTCCATAGATTAAATAAAAATCGTTTAAAATATCATTAACATATATTTTTAGTTTTTATGAGGAGATAAAATTAAATTCTAAAGTTGGTATTATAAAAAAGAGTAATATTAGGAGTATTTAATGAAAAGAGTAGTTTTTATTCTATTTTTCATTTTATCATCGCTTTTTGCATTTTTGCCATCAAATTTTCAAAACACTCTTTTAAAGCCAAATGAGGCCTTTAAGCCAGCTATAAAAAAGTTAGATGATGGATTATTAGTTGATATTAAGTTGGCTAAAGGGATTGATATATATAAAGATAAGATAAAAGTAAGAGTTATTGAACCAATAAGTAAAGAAATCTATTTAAGCTTACCAAAAGCAAAAAAAGTTGATGGAAATGAGGTCTATTTTGATGAAGTTAAATTCAAAATCCCATACTCAACTCTTCCAAATGGCAAAGTAAAACTGAAACTACTCTATCAAGGCTGTTCAAGTGCAGGTATCTGTTATGCTCCTCAAGAAAAAGAGTTTACTTTTGATATAGCAAATAGTTCAAAAAAAGAGGTTATAAAAAAAGATGATACAGATAAAATCTCTTCGCTATTTAAAAGCAAAAGTTTATGGCTTGTTTTAATTAGTTTTTTTGGATTTGGATTGCTTTTGTCTTTGACTCCTTGCGTATTTCCTATGATTCCAATTCTTTCATCAATCATAGTTGGCACTAAAAATATCACAACTAAAAAGGCATTTTTTTATTCACTCATTTATGTTTTATCGATGGCTTTTACATATACTATTGCAGGTATTTTAGCAGCTCTTTTTGGAGCAAATATTCAAGCATCATTTCAAAATCCTTTTATTATAACCATCTTTGCTCTTATATTTGTTGCTCTTAGCTTTAGTATGTTTGGTTTTTATGAGATTAGAATTCCATCTTCAATTGCTACAAAACTAAATAGAAAAAGTAGTGAGGCTCAAAATAGAGGTGGAATCATTGGTGTAGCATTAATGGGATTTTTGTCGGCTCTTGTTGTTAGTCCTTGTGTTGCGCCACCGCTTGCTGGAGCTTTGATATATATAGGTCAAAGTGGAGATGTTTTTTTAGGTGGATTAGCTCTATTTGCTTTGGGTTTAGGTATGGGAGCTCCGCTTCTTTTGATAGGGACAAGTGCAGGAAAGTTTATGCCAAAACCTGGCTCTTGGATGAGTGCGGTTAGTAAAATATTTGGTGTAGTTTTACTTGGTGTGTCTATATGGATGTTAGATAGAGTTTTGCCTGGAAAAATTATTATGCTTTTATGGGCAGCTTTGTTTATAGGAAGCGCGGTTTATTTAAGAGCTTTTGAGGGTATAGAAAAAGGTGCATTTTGGTTTGAGTATCTAAAAAAGAGTATTGGAATAATCATTTTTATTTATGGATTGTTTCTTTTTTTTGGAGCTTTTACAGGCTCAACCAACCCATTTGATCCTTTAAAAATTTTAAGAGAAAAGAGAGGTTTTATAGTAGAGAAAAGATTGGAGTTTAAAAAAGTTAAATCTTTTGATGAACTTAAAGAGATATTAAAAAGCAGCAAAAAGATTGTTATGGTAGATTTTTATGCAAAGTGGTGTGTTAGTTGCAAAGAGTTAGAGCATAGTACATTTTCTAATCCAAAGGTTATCCAAGAGTTAAAAAATTTTGAGCTAATTCAAGTAGATTTAACCTCAAACTCAAAAGAGAATAGAGAGTTTTTAAAGATGTTTTCTCTATTTGGACCACCTGCAATTTTGTTTTTTAAAAATGGCAAAGAGTTAAAAAAATTTAGAATAGTAGGGTATAAAAATCCAAAAGAGTTTTTAGAGATAGTTAATAGAGTAAAATAGTAAAATTTGATATACTTTGAAAAATCTTTTTGAGGTTGAAATGGTTATAAAAAATGCTAAAATGGTAGATAAAAATGGTATAAAAACTAAAGATTTTATTGTAGAAGATAAAGATAAAAAGATAATAGATGCAAAAGGGGCTTTTTTGCTCCCTGGACTAATTGATCTGAATGTTAAATTTTATGATGATATTGTAAGTAGCGAAAATATAAAAAGATTGTCTAAAAAAGCATTAAAAGGTGGAGTAACAAAAGTTGTACTAAATCCAGATCTAAATCCAGCAATAGATAATGAGATAAGTTTAGAGTTTATAAAATCTGAAAGCAAAAATAGCAATATAGAGATAGTTCCTTTAATAAAAGCTACCAAAGAGAGTGATAAACTAAGTGAAATTGCAATACTTCTAAAAAAGGGAGCAAACTCTATATTTTTCTATTCATATATCAACTCTTTTTTGATTTGTAGAATTTTTGAGTATGCAAAGATGTACAATGTAGTTTTACATTGTAGAGCAACAAATTTAGATATAAAAAATGTAGGTGTAATGCACGAAGGAGAAATCTCAAGTAGATTGGGACTCGGTGGAATTAATGAGATTGAAGAGGTTAGTGAGGTAGCAAAAATTATTGAGTTTGCAAAACATTATGATGTTGAAGTGCTTTTTAAATCTCTATCAAGTGCTAAAAGTATTGAGCTTATTAAAAGAGCAAAAGATGAGGGCATTAGAGTCTATAGCGAAGTTTCAATCCATCATCTATTAAAAACTGATAAAGAGTGTGAAGGATATAATACAAAAGCAAAGCTTGACCCACCTCTAAGAGATGAAAAAAATAGAGAAAAACTAATAGAGTTTTTAAAAAATGATGATATTGATATCTTAACATCTCTCCACTCTCCAAAATCAACTCTGCAAAAGGATATAAGTTTTGATGATGCAGCTTTTGGAGTAGATGCAATAGAGAGCTTTTTGCAAGATATATATGAAAATTTGGTTAAAAAAGATATTATTTCATTTTATGATGCCTTGAAACTAACATACTTTAATCCATTAAAAATATTAAAACAAAATAGCCAGTCCTATAAAGACTTAATTCTTTTTGATGGAAAGGGAGTAGAGAGGTTGGTTTAGTTGCTATTACTAATATAAGTTATTTTTATAGACATATATCTAAAAATAAATAGTACAAAGATAACTCCAAGTATAGCAATCAATCTTAAATAATCTATATTTTGATTGGTTATAGATATCAAAAGCTCTCTTAGAGAATATATCATAGAAGCATCAATCATATATCTAATCTTTAGGGCACCTCTAATAATTATATGCATTCATAGCTTTTAAAGCTTTTGTGTAG
>CAJXMB010000050.1 GCA_913056105.1 uncultured Nitratiruptor sp.
CCTTTTTTAAATTAAAGACACTATCTTCTTTTTTTGCATCACACGAGCTTATCCAAACATTGTCTTTGTGTTCTCTAAAGAAAAAAGGTTTAGAGTATATCTTTTTATTTTTCATATCAAAAATTGAGTAATCACTAAGAACTATATAAGAAGAGTTTTTCAGTAAAGAGATTTTACCAAATAGCTCTATAATAGAGCTATTTTTATCATATATTGCTCTGTCTGCTTCAATATAATAATCATCATAGACAATTACAACATCATCTCTTGCAACTACTTTGCTATCTTTATACTCTACTTTTTTTGCAAATATATCTACAGGCAGCTCTTTGGCATATAAAAAAATTGATAGAAAGATAAAAAAAAATACCCTTAACATGAAACTATTTTAGTGCTTGATATGCTATGTCACTTCTATATTTTTTTCCTGCAAAATGGACTTGACCTGTTAGAAGATAGGCATAATCTCTTGCCTCTTTTATAGAATCTCCAATTCCAACACAAACCATCACTCTTCCACCTGTAGCATAAAGTTTGCCCTCAATTAAGCTAACTCCAGCAAAAGAGATATGAGAGTGCTTAGCTAAATCTTCATGAACAATCTCATCTATTATAATTTCAGCTGGCTTACTTTTTGAATATGGATAATTTTCACTAGCTAAAACCACTCCAACAGCATATTTATCATAAAACTCAATATTTAAGCTATCTAAATCTTTAGTTGCAGCCTTATAAAAAAGCTCGCTTGCTGGTGTTTTTAGAAGTGGCATCAAAACTTCACACTCTGGGTCACCAAACCTAACATTATACTCTAAAACATATGGCTCACTGTCTACTATCATAAGCCCTGCAAACAAAACCCCTTCAAAAGGAGTTCCATCTTCTTTCATCCCTTTTATTGTAGGAGCAATAATTTTTTCTTCTATCTTTCTACTTAACTCTTCACTCATCAAAGGAGTTGGAGCATATGCTCCCATGCCACCTGTATTTGGTCCTTCATCATTGTCAAGTAGTCTTTTATGGTCTTGAGCAGCTGGTAAAATTACATATTTTTCTCCATCACTAATAGCAAAAACAGAGAGTTCAAATCCATCTAAAAACTCTTCTATTACAACTCTTTTTCCAGCTTCTCCAAAAATTCCATTTATTAGCATATCTTCAGCAGTTTTTTTAGCTTCCTCTTTAGTTTTTGCAATGATTGCACCCTTTCCACCACAAAGCCCATCAGCTTTCACAACAATTGGCTCTTTTAAACTATCTATAAATTCACAAGCCTCTTCTAAACTTCCTGTTTGTATAAATTTAGCAGTAGGAATATTGTATCTTTTTAAAAAATTTTTCATATATATTTTTGAGCCTTCAAGCAAAGCTGCTTTTTGAGATGGACCAAATATTGTTAAACCTCTCTCTTTAAAAATATCAACTATCCCATCAACCAATGGAGCTTCTGGTCCAACAATTGTTAAATCAATGCCTCTCTCTTTTGCAAAGTTTGCTAACTCTCTGTAATCACTTATTTCAATATTTTTTCCCAAATTTAGTGTTGCACCATTTCCTGGAGCAAAATATATATCATTTACATTTTTATCTCTTTTTAAAGCTAAACCGATAGAGTACTCTCTACCTCCACTTCCAACAACTAATATATTCATTGATTTCCTTTAAAAGTTGTAGAACCCGAGCGGGCGTTCACACTATGCAATGGTCCCAATCGACCAACGATGAGAGAATGAGAGCTGCTTTAGGCGGCAACTTCTCGCCAGTTTCTTGGCTCAAACGAAGCCACCGACACACCACAACTCTACCCTTCTCTCAAGAGATGAATTGTCGGACCCCCAAAATCGTGGGTAGCGCACCGCTCAGGCTTAAGGGCACCTGCCCTGGAGAGTATTATAATATAATTTTACTTAAAAATTTATTTGAATATACTTTACAATTCCACTCAATGACTGAACAGGAGAGATTTTGTAATCAATATTTGATGGTATAAAACTTGCTGTCTTTTTGCCAATAGCTATGGCTTTATAGCTCTTATCCCACTTAAAATTTTTAAAAAAACACTCAACAGTAGATGGAGAGGAAAAGATAACAAAAGAGCCTTTTTCTATATTTTTTGGATTTTTATATTTTATACAAACTGTCTCATAAACAATCTCTTCTGTTATATCAAAATCACTATTTTTTAAAATCTTAACTAAATTTGATAAAACTTTTTTTCCTCTTAGATATAAGAATCTCTTTTTATCAAAATTTTTTACAATCTCTTTTGCAAAATCATCTCCATAAGATTTTTTTGCAACATACAAAACTTTCCCACCAAGTTTTACAACCTCCTCTTCTGTCCCTTTTCCTATAACTAAAGAGGGTAGCTCTTTCCACTTAGTAGATATATTTTGCGCTGCTTTTACTCCATTTCTTGATGTAAAAATTAGATAATCATAGTTTTTAAAATCTATCTCTTTTTTAAAAAAGATCTGCTCTATTACAGGAAGCTTTTTTGCTCCCTTGATATCTTTGTTTGATAAGATATATATATTTTTCAACTTACTCCCACTCTATTGTTGATGGTGGTTTTGAACTTATATCATAAACAACCCTATTTATTCCATCAACCTCATTTATAATTCTATTGCTTATATTTTCAAGAAGCTCATAAGGAAGATGTGCAAAAGTAGCAGTCATTCCATCTTGACTCTCTACACATCTAATAGCAACTGTATTTTCATAAGTTCTTTTATCTCCCATAACTCCGACACTTTTAACATTTAATAAAACTGCAAATGCTTGCCAAAGTTTTTCATAAAACCCAGCCGCTTTTATCTCATCCAATAAAATTACATCAGCTTTTCTTAAAAGCTCTAAACTATCTCTATCTACCTCCCCCATTATCCTAATAGCAAGTCCAGGTCCTGGAAATGGGTGTCTATATACCATCTCTTTTGGAAGGCCAAGCTCAAGTCCAAGTTTTCTAACCTCATCTTTAAAAAGCTCTCTTAGTGGCTCAATCAATTCAAATTTCATCCAATCTGGAAGTCCACCAACATTATGGTGAGATTTTATAGTCTCACTTGGACCTTTAACTGAAACTGACTCAATTACATCTGGATAGAGAGTTCCTTGAGCTAAATATTTTACATCTTTATGCTTCTTTGCCTCTTCCTCAAAAACCTCTATAAATGTATGCCCTATGATTTTTCTCTTCTTTTCTGGATCTGTTACACCCTTTAAGTTGTTTAAAAATTTCTCACTTGCATCTATTACAATTAGTGGAACTTTCAACATGTTTTTAAAAACATACTCAACCTCTTCTCTCTCTCCTGCTCTTAAAAGTCCATTATCTACAAAAACTGGTATTAAATTTTCACCAATTGCCTCATACAAAAGAGCAGTAACAACTGAGCTATCAACTCCTCCGCTTAAAGCACATAAAACTTTATCATTTTTGACTTTGTCCCTTATGTTTTCAATTTGCATCTTTGCAAAGTGTCCCATATCCCACTTCTCTTTAACTTTACATATCTCTTTTGCAAAATTTTTAAGAATTTTGCTTCCCTCTTCGGAGTGAGAAACCTCAGGGTGAAATTGGATAGCATATATATTTTTTTCTTCATTCGCAATCGCAGCATATAAAGAGTTATCTGTATGAGCAATTTTATTAAATCCAATTGGAAGTCTCTCTACTTTATCTGCATGGCTCATCCATACAATTTGACCATCTTTTGTCCCTTTAAAAAGAGGCGAAGGCTTATCAAAGATAAGCTTTGCTTTTCCATACTCATGATGGTCTGCTCTTACAACGTCTCCTCCAAAATCAACTGTTATAAGCTGCATTCCATAACATATTCCAAGAATTGGTATACCTAAATCATAGATCTTTTTATCAACTCTTGGAGCATCTTTTTCATAAACACTTGATGGCCCACCACTAAATATAATCCCTTTTGGATTTTTCTTTTTTATCTCATCAATTTCAATAAAATATGGATATATCTCACAATATACACCCTCTTCTCTTAATCTTCTAGCAATAAGTTGTGTATATTGACTACCAAAATCTAAAATTACAATAGATACATTTTTCAATTTTTCTCCTTAATAAAGCCCTAAAATTTCAAATTGAATATACCACACAATAAGCGAAAGTATATACCCAGCTAAAACTGTCCAAGCATACTTCATATGAGAGTTAAAAGTATATATTCCTCTAAGTCTTCCCATCACTCCAACTCCAGCTGCACTTCCAAAACTAATCAAACTCCCTCCAATCCCTGCTGTTAAAGTAACAAGCATCCATTGATCTGTTCCCATATTAGGATCGGCTTTTAATATCGCACTCATTACTGGAACATTATCAACAATAGCAGATACAAATCCAACTCCAATATTTCCTGAGGTAGCTCCAATAGTATTATACAATTTAGAAATGTATTCCAAATATCCTAAAAAGTGCAGTGCTCCAACTGCAGATAAAATACCAAAGAAAAATAGAAGTGTATCATTTTCTACAAGCTTCATGTTTACATAGATATCTAATCTATCACCTTTAACTCTTCTTTTATGAAAATATGAATATATTTTTAAAAGTGCTAAACCAAACATCATACCCCACATTGCAGGAATATGAAAAAGTTGATGTCCTAAAACTGCAGTAATTATTGTAAACACACCTAAAAATATAACAACTTTTGCACCTGGCTTTAACTCCTCTTTTGGCAGAGTTGCATCAAAATGTGGCTCTCCTTTTGGTACAAATCTGCTAAGAAGCCAAGCTGTTAATATCCAACCTGTTATAGAAGGAAGAAATAGATACAAAAAGTCTACAAATTCACCCTTACCTGCTGTCCAAGCCATCAATGTAGTAATATCTCCAAATGGACTCCAAGCGCCTCCTGCATTTGCAGCTACAACTATATTGATACCTCCGGGAACTAAAAAATTAACTTTTTTTCTGTCTATTGTATATAAAACAGTTGATAAGATAAGAGCAGTAGTTAAGTTATCTGCAAAAGGAGAGATAAAAAATGCTAATGAACCAGTTATCCAAAATAGTTTTTTATAACTATACCCTTTTGAAGTAAGTTTATATTTTAAAACATCAAATACTTTTCTCTCTATAAAAGTCTCTATATATGTCATTGCAACAAACAAAAAGAAAAAGATCTCTGCAATCTCTAAAATCAGTCTCTCCATCTCTTCATGAAGAGGAGTTGGATCTAATCCATTTAATTTAAAATATATGCCTATTAGTATAAACATTAAAGTTCCAATTAGTAGTGCTGGTTTTGCCTTGTTTATGCGGAACTTCTCTTCAGTAGCTATAAAGTAATAACCTACTATAAAAATAACAAGATTTATATACCCAACCCAACTATGAGATAAACTTAATTCTTCCATTTTTCTTCCTTAATCTTCAAGATAGTGAGCACCTATAGATTTTTTGATACTTAAAGCACTCTCAACTATCTTTTTAGCACTATTTAATCTAAGCTTTAAAAACCTTCCAATATCTTTTTTTGATATATCTTCAATGGTTTGAGCAGCCTCTAAAAGTCCTTTTTTTGTTCTAATAATTCCAACTTTTTCCCACATAGTTTTTCTAAGTAGATGCCTATATTTTTTATCATCTTTTTTGATAAGTGGATAACTATTGATTTTAAACTCTTTTGGTTTTATCTTGACTTCATTTGTTAAACTATCTTCAACAGCTCTTTTGGAAAAGACAAGCCCCTCAAGCAAAGAGTTGCTTGCAAGTCTATTTGCTCCATGAACTCCAGTGCAAGCCACTTCACCTACTGCATATAGATTTAAAAATCCCTTAACTTTAGAGTAATAATCACTCTCTATTCCTCCCATCATAAAATGAAATGCAGGAGATATTGGAACTTTTTGTTTTGGAACATCAAATCCTAACTCTTGAAAATTTTTATATATTGTTGGAAATCTTTTTTTGAAAAAAGCTTTATCAAAATTATCAAAAGAGAGATATACACTATGACCTGCTTGTTGATATCTAAAAATTGCTCTACTTACAATATCCCTTGGTGCTAATTCACCTCTATCATCATAATCAAACAAAAATCTTTTTTTATTTTCATCAACTACAGTTGCACCCTCACCTCTTAATGATTCAGTTAAAAGAAGTTTTCTTGCTCTTTTATCTTTTATAAAAACAGTCGGATGAAATTGAGTAAATGCCATATCCTTAAGCTTAATTCCTTTTTCTACGGCAATCCCTTGAAGATCAGAGCTTATAGTCTTTGCGTTTGTATTATATTCATATAGTGAGCCTATACCTCCGCTTGCTATCAAAACATTTTTTGCATAAATATTTTGTAAAATTCCTCTATATCTAACAGTAGCACCATAACATATGCCATCATCACATAAAAGGTCAGTTACTATACAACCCTCTAAAACTTTGTGTCTATTATTTCGCATCAAAAACAGATGAAGTTCTCTTCCAGTTGCATCCCCACCAGCATGAAGAATTCTTGGCTTTGAGTGGGCAGCCTCTTTAGTAAACAAAAGATTTCCTTTTTTATCTCTGTCAAACTCAAAACCTCTCTCAATCAAATCTTTTATAATATTTATGCTATTTCTACTTAAAATCTCAACAGCTTTTGGATCACAAAGTCCAGCTCCAGCTTTTAGAGTATCTTCTATATGAGAAGGAATATCATCTTCATCTTTTGCAGTAGTTATACCACCTTGAGCATAAAAGGTATTGCACTCCCACAAAGGATCTTTAGAAATAATTAAAACATTTTTATCCTCTGGAATATTTAAAGCAGCATACAGTCCTGCAACTCCTGTGCCAATTATCAAATAGTCATATCTCATTTTGAAACTTCTTTTGTCTTTTTTGGATAGTAAGGATTGGCTTTATAACCACATCCTACAACCATAAATATCAAAATTGCTATAATTGCAATATGAAAAATGTAAAATCTATTTTGCCGCATATCTTTCCTAAAATTGATAAGATTCATCAACATAGATGTTTCAATAAAATAGTCTCTTTGCTTCCTAAAAACCTAAAAGAGCATACTCTTTTTTGTTATAAAAGAGATAGGACTCTTTTTATAGTTTTTGACCATCCTGGTATAAAGATGGAGTTTAATTATAATCAAAAAGTTATAAATGAAATATTAAATATGGCAAAAAAAATGGTGAATGAGTGTAAAAATGTAGAGATTTCAAACATAAAAGCTATAGTTTCTAATAAAAACTTTAAAAAAATCAAAAATAGTAATAGCTCATTTAACACCTACAAAGAGACTTCTTTAGCTAATTTTAAAAATTATGCTAAAAATAGTGATATTAAAGATTTGATAGAAAAAATAAGAGAAAAAATCATAAAATTAAGAGAAGATGAAAAATCTAATCAATAAATTAAAAAATCTACCCTCCTCTCCTGGAGTTTATCAATATTTTGATAAAGATGGAAATCTACTCTATGTTGGAAAGGCAAAAAGTTTAAAAAATAGAGTAAAAAGCTATTTTAGATTTACTCCAAATCTTGCTCCATCATCAAATCTTAGCCCAAGAATATATAAAATGGTAAGTGAAATAGAGAATTTAGAATATATTTTAGTAGAAAATGAAAATGATGCTCTGATTTTAGAAAACTCATTAATAAAACAGCTAAAACCAAAATATAATATTTTACTAAGAGATGACAAAACATACCCATACATCTATATAGATTTCTCAATTGATTTTCCAAGGTTTAAGATAACAAGAAAAGTTATAGATGGCAAAAAGATAAAATATTTTGGTCCTTTCTCAATTGGGGCAAAAGATATACTTGATTCTATTTATGAAATTTTCCCATTGGTTCAAAAAGATAGCTGCCTAAAAGGAAAAAAGGCGTGTCTATTCTATCAAATAGATAGATGTTTAGCCCCGTGTGAAGGAAAAATTTCAAAAGAGGATTATTTAAAAATAGTAGATGAGGCAATAAAAATCATAAATGATAAAAATATGCTTATAAAAAAATTAGATGAGAGGATGTTGGAGCTATCTAAAAATTTAAGATTTGAAGAGGCAGCCAAAATTAGAGATAGAATCAAAAGGATTAAAAGTAGCCACATACAAAGCAATATAGATTTAGCAAAACTTGAGGATTTAGATGTTATATCAATCTATGAAGAAGATAAAAAAGCAGCTATTGTTAGGCTATTTTTAAGAGAGGGAAAGGTGATTTCAAGTTCATCTTCGATTATCAAGTTTGATAAAAAAGGATTTGATATAGATGAGGCTTATAAAAGAGCTATTTTGGATTTTTACAAAAGTGAAACTCCTATTACATCTCAAAAAATTATAGTTGGAAAAGATTTTAAAGAGAGAGAGGATTTAGAATCTTTACTTCAAAATAGATTTAACAAAAAAATCTCTATTATAAATCCAAAAAGAGGTGAAAAACTAAAACTTATAAAATTAGCTAATCTAAATGCAAAAGAGATATTAAAAAACGATAAAAAAGATGAAGATAAGATTTTAGCAGAGATTCAAAAACTTTTTAACCTAAAAAAGACTCCATTTAAAATTGAAATCTTTGATAATTCCCATTTAAAAGGAGAAGCTCCTGTTGGAGCAATGGTGGTTTTTGAAAATAGTAAATTTCAAAAAGATAGCTATAGACACTACAATCTATCAAGCAAGGATGAATATTCTCAAATGAGAGAGCTTTTAAGCAGAAGAGCTAAGAGTTTTGAAAAAAATCCGGCTCCAGAACTTTGGGTGATTGATGGAGGAGAGACATTAAGAAGGTTGGCTAAAGAAATCTTAAAAAGTTTTGGAGTTGATATTGATGTTATAGCAATATCAAAAGAAAAAGTTGATTTTAAAGCTCATAGAGCAAAAGGAAGGGCTAAAGATATTATCTATATAGAAGATGATATTTTTAGATTAGATCCAAAAGACAAAAGATTACAATTTATTCAAAAACTTAGAGACGAAGCGCATAGATTTGCAATATCTTTTCATAAAAAACAAAAGATTAAAAAAGACAAAGAGATATCTCTGCTTAAGATAAAAGGGATAAAAGAGGCAAAGATAAAAAGATTAATTAACTATTTTGGAAGTTTTGAGAATATTAAAAATGCTTCAATAGAGGAGTTAAGCAGAGTTTTAAACAAAAAAGATGCTAAAAACATTAAAAATGCTTTTCTATAAGTTTACCTTAAAAAAAATATGATAAAATTTTTAAAAAAGTTGAGGTTATTCAAGTGAAAAAACCAAAATGCAAAGATGAAGAATATACATTTGAAGATGGTGTGATTATCAGTGAAACTGATTTAAAAGGGATAATTACATTTGCAAATAGAAATTTTTGTAAAATTGCTGGGTATGACAAAGAAGAACTATTAGGAAAATCTCACAATGTTATAAGACATCCCGATATGCCAAAAGCCACTTTTAAAGATCTATGGGATACAATAAAACAAGATAAAGAGTGGGTAGGCTATATTAAAAATTTAAGAAAAGATGGAAGATACTATTGGGTAAAAACCTTTATAAAACCAGTTTTTAAAGATGGTAAAAAAGTTGGATATATTGCTGCAAGAAAGCCTGTTACTCAAAAAGATAAAGAAGAGATGGAAGCTAAATATAAAGAGATGAGAGAGAAGGAATAAAATTGATTCTTTATGATCAAAATCGAAAACTTATGGCTATTAGTGATGAACTGATTGATTTTTTGGGGTTTAACTCTATTGAAGATTTAAAAAAAAATATAAATGATATAAGTAATCTATTTGAAAAAAAACCTGGATATATCTACAACTTCAAAAATTTCTCTTGGATCAACTATCTTTTATCAAATAGTTCAAAAGAGCATAAAGCAATAATCAGCTTACAAAACAGTAATATAGAGGTTGGCATATCCATAACTCCTCTTATCTCTTGGGATAATCAAACAAAATATTTTTTAGTAAATTTAACACCTGTTGAAGCTACTTTCAGTAATAAAAATTTAACCAGTGAATATTTCAGTGAATCTGCTATTTCAGAAATTGAACCCAAAGAAGAGACTTTAAAACAGAGCGAAATCACAGAAAAACCAAAAGAAGAAGAGAGTTTAAATATTGATTTTGATAATCTATTAAAAGAAG
>CAJXMB010000051.1 GCA_913056105.1 uncultured Nitratiruptor sp.
ATGTCGGTGATATGCTCAATATGGTGATGTTGGCAATGCTTGTAGGTTTTGGTGTGACAGGAGTGATGCTTTATATGTTTACCTATGAAAATCTCAAACAATATGCAGTTTTAAAAGCTATGGGTGCCACAAACAAACAACTAAGCACTATGGTATTTACACAAGCTTTTATGGGCGTGCTTATAGGGGGCGGCATAGGCGTAGGTGTTGCCGGAGTATTTGGAGAGATGGTAGCAACGGCTACTCTTCCGTTTCGTATGATGTGGTTTGCCCCGGTTCTTGGCTTTTTAGCCATTTTTATAGTCAGTTTTACGGCGGCAGTTATCAGTGTAAGACCGGTATTAAAGTTAGAACCGGGTGTAGTGTTTGCTAATAGATAAAAAAAGGAGCAAATTGTGAAAAAAATGATAATATTTTGTATGTTAAGTATAGTTGCATTCGCATCTTCAAAAATTACCATAAGTGTAGTAAAACCGGTGTTGAATTCTCAGCCTATAATGTCTCCACAAAAAACAACCAAATTCAGAAAAATCTTTATTCCTAATGTTATAATTTGGGATAAAGAAATAGAGAGAAAAGAAATTATGAGTAGAAAAAGAAAAACATAGAGTGCAGACTTTAAAGCAAAATTAGTACTTGAACTTTTAGAGGGTGTAAACTTTAAATGAGATAGCTACTAAATATGGAGTGCTTCCAAGAAGTCTAATAAATTGGAAAAAACAGTTTTTAGCTAATGCTTCATTAGCATTTCAAGGAAAGTTTGCTAACGCAACAGCAATTTGCTACTTTTGATAAAAGTGCAGTAGTTAAAGAGTATAAAGATAAAATTGCAAGATTAAACAAAGAAAAAGATACTGTAGTTAAAAATTAGGTGTAACTTTTAATTATTAAATGGTGTATTTTGCTGTGCATATTGGTGTATGTTTAGGTTACAGTTGACAGTAAAAGTTATAATGCTAAAAAAGCATTATTAGAAATAGCATAGATGGTTGAACAAGAAAAGATTTGGAAGTGGTCTTGACAAAGGAAGACATTGTATCAATAAAATTCTTTATCAAAACAAAAAATGAGGATTTCATGAAAAAATTTTTTATTGCAATTGTAATATTATTAGGAACAAGCAATTTGGTTTATGCAAAAAGTATGACAGAGTCAGTTGGTGATATTTTATCTATTGCAATTCCTGCTGGAGCTTACGGTACATCTCTTTATCTTGGTGATAAAGATGGGCAGATGCAGTTTTATAAAAGTTATGGAACGACAATTGGATTAGCATATCTTCTTAAATATACAGTGAGAGAAAAAAGACCAGACAGTAACAATAAAGACTCTTTTCCATCAGGTCATACAGCAAGTGCATTTGCCGGAGCTAGTTTTATACATAAACGATATGGATTAAAATATGCAATTTTACCTTATATTGCAGCAGTATATACAGGCTACAGTAGAATACATGCAAATAGGCATCATCCAATTGATGTATATGCTGGAGCAGCAATTGGAATGCTCTCTGCCTGGTGTTTTGTTGCATCGTATAAAAACTTACAAGTTACACCAATTGTAAATAATAATTTTAAAGGATTAAGTTTAAGCTATAAATGGTAAAAACAATGTACCATCAAATGAGAAAAAGCAGTTGTTCAAATTTCATTTTTCCTTGTTTTTCTTGCTTTTGTCATATTTGATGGTATAATATTATTATATGTATTTTACTATTTGAATGAGTATTTTAGATTTATTTCGTTTTCAAATTATATTTAAAGTTTAAAACTCAATTTTTTCACATAAAATCAAGCTGTTTTTGCATATAAGTACCAATCATAGTTATTAATAGAGTAAAAAATTAAGTTTAATGCTTTTAATATGATTTTTTATGCGTTAAAATCATTCCCCTTTATTTTCAATCTCCTCTATAATATCAGCTAATAGCTTTTTATCTATCTTATGAGAAGCGTCTTGAAAGATATTTTCTTCCAATTTCTTTATAGCCTCTTCAATGTATGGGTCTTTTTTGATATATGGAAGTAGTAGCTCTAAAAGAGCTTTGTCACTTTTTGCATTTTTTATAGCTTTTGCAATATTTGACTCATGAGGTTTTTTCTCTTTTTTAAACTCTTTAAATTTTGAAATTATCAAAAGTGTTAAGATACCAAAGATGAATCCTATAAAAAATATAATCCAACTTGAAAGCTCTGGTTTTTTGCTTTTTTTCTCTATTTGGCTAATTTTTTGAGTAGTTTTTGTTTGTGGAGCAATCTTTGGCTCTGTTTTTTTATAAGAAGTATTGCCACCTTTGACCTCAATCTTAATAGGTTTAGTTTTGATTTCAACGGGTTTATTAGTGGTAGAATCTACATACTTTAAAACAAATGGTGGGATTGTAAAGTTGCTATCAGCTACTATTGTGATAGTTTGAGTAAATGTTCCTGCATATTTAGAATTTTTGATAAAACTCTTTATCTTTGGCTCATCCGCATAAACTACTGCATTTGGAATGTTTAGATTAAACTTTTTAACATCATCAATATTTCCATATCCATCTATCTTAATTTTTACTCTAACAGGTTTATTTGCTTCAACTACTCTTTTATCTACATCAGCTTTTATCGTAAATTTTCCATATAGCTCTAAATTGTTTGGTAGAGGTTTGGCATCTATTTTGATGCTATTTGAAATAATTTGTTTTGTTTGAATTTGGGTAAGCATAGATTTAAAAAAGTTATCATTAAAAAATGGATCATTAATAAATGGCTGATTTATTGTTACACGCTTTGCCAATTTACCAACCAATGGACCAATCTCAAAGCTTCCAGCTTTTTGAGGGAATATTATAAATCTCTCTTTTTTTACAATATAATCATTTTCTTGATAAACTTTAGTATTGCCAACCTTTTTAACCCAAAAATTAGGAAAGTTTGGAGTTTGAATTTTGCTATCTACAATGTTTTGATGCTTTTTATATTTTAAAATTACATCAAGATATATAGGCTCTCCTACAAAAGCTCTTTTTTTATCTGTAATGATTTTAAAAACAACATTGCTATTTGAGCTGCTTTTTGTAGGCGTATCAACAACTCTTATTTTAATTGGATTAGTTTTATAAACCTTACCATCAATCTTAACTTCAAAAGATGGAATTGTTACATCTTTTAAAGGAGTAAATGTATAACTTTTACTAATGGACTTTTTAATATTGCCATTAATTATAGAGATATTTGAGCTTTGAGAAGTTCCTATGATATCGTATCCACCTATTGAGTTGATAGTTGGAAAATCTATATTTTTCCCTTCGGCCGTTATTGTAAAAGTTACACTATCTCCTCTTGTAACCTCATCTTTATCTACACTTACATTTACACTTGATGCTAAAAGCCAAAGAGGTAGTAGTAAAATAGCGATCTTACCAAGGATTTTTTTCACTATCTTTTCCTTTTGTTTGGATTGGTAACATAAGTGTATGGATATTTAGTTGGTTTAAAACCTTATTCCACTTCCTAATCTCCATATCGCTTATTGGCTCATTTTTGCTTCTTTTTAAATCTATATTATGCTCTTTTAATTTAGTTTTGTTGCTATCTTTTTTTTGGTTTTGCTTGATTTGCTGATTTTGTATTTGGTTTTGTTCTTGATTGTTTTTTTGATTTTGCTTGTTTTTTCCTTGCTTGTTGTTTTGCTTTTTCTTATTTTGGTTTTGTTTAGCTTGATTTTGTTTTTGATTATTTTTTTGATTATTATTGTTTTTAGTTTGTTTGTTGTTTTGCTTTTGATTATTTTTGGATTGTTTTGATTGATTCTTTTTTTTATTTTGTTTTTTGTTTTTTTGTTGATTTTTTTTCTTTAATTTTTTAATAAGCTCTAGATTAAATCTTGCATCTTTATCATCTTTTATCTTCAAAGCCTCTTTATACATCTTAATAGCATCATCAAATCTTTTTAAGTTTGCATAGCAATTTCCCATATTGTATAGTTTTTTAAATTGTAACTCTTTTGAATTGATGGACTTAAAAACATTTAAAGCCTCTTGGTATCTTTTTGCTTTATATAAAGAATCTCCAAGATTAAACTTTGCCTTTTCATCTTTAGCTAATTTTGAGTAGAGTTTAGCTGCTTTATTAAAATCACCTTTTTCATAAGCTCTTTTTGCCTCATCTACAATAGATGCATTTAAAGTTATAGCGATTATAAAAAGCAGTAAAAGCTTTTTCATCCTCTTTTCCTTAAATCCAAAATAGAGTAAAAGCTCATCAAAAAAAAGATTATTGCAAAAACTAAAGGGATTTTAAATAGCTCAACCCTATCTTTTATAACTTCTTCTTTAATTTTTGAAGAATTTAGGCTACTTTCTATAATGTTTGCTAACTCTTTCATATCATCTGAGCTCAAAGAGTATTCTTGATAAAAGCCACCTGTTTGTTTAGCTAAACTCTTAATTAGAGGATTTATATGAACTATTACAACATTTCCATTTTTATCTCTTACAACCTTATTGTTAATCTTCATAACCCCACCTTTTTTGGTGCCAATGGCGTATATAAAAACTTTTATACCATTTTCTTTTGCAAACTCAATCTCTTTTGAAAAATCTTTTTTATCTCCCCCATCTGTAAAAATTAGTAAAGCTTTTTTGGAATCTTTTAGTAGTTTATTTGTAGCCTCTAAAGCTGCCATTATGTTTGTGCCTTTTAAAGATATATAATCAAATCCAATATGGCTTACAAGATATTTTAAAGAAGAAAAATCCTCTGTCAAAGGTGCTACCAAAAATGCACGAGAGCTAAAAGCGATAACTCCAACTTGAGTATTTTTTAGATATTTTAAAAGGGCAAAAAACTTTCTTTTTGCAAACTCAAATCGGTTTGGATATATATCATTTGCAAACATAGATTTTGAGATATCAAATGCAACTACTAAATTTGAGACTCTATTTTTTATCTCTATATTGCCATTATCAATATATGGTCTTGATAGAGCCAAAATTACCATTGCTAAACTAATAAGAAAAAACTTTTTTCTTGTTTTCTTGCTAACTCCTCTTACAACCATCTTTTTAAAAAGTTTGCTATCAAAATATTTTTTTAAATCATCCTCGTTTTTGTCAATATATATCCAAAATAGAGGAATTAAAAGCAAAAGTAGTAAAACAAAAGGGTATGCAAAATGCATCAAAAGCTCCTCTTTTTAGCCAATAAAACCATCATCAATAAAAGTGCTAAACTTAATGGATACATAAAGAGGTATCTCTTTTTAACATATTTATTGGCTTTAATCTCACTCTTTTCTAACTTGTCAATTTCATCATAAATCTCTTTTAATCTTTGTGCTGAGTTTGCTTCAAAAAACTTTGCGCCTGTCTCTTTTGCAATCTTTTCTAATACATATGGATTGTAATCTCCTCTTTGGCCAATGCCTATGGTATAGACTCTAATTTTAAATTTTTTAGCTGTATTGATAGCAACTTCAAGTGGTACGCTTGAGGCATTATCCATCCCATCAGTTAGTAAAATTGCAATTTTGTTTTTTGATTTGGAATTTTTAAAAAGTTTTGTGCTTAAAAAGAGTGCATCATATAAAGCCGTAGCTCTATATCCAGCAACTCCAACATCAACTCTTTGTAAAAGATTCAAGATTGAGTCTTTATCATATGTTAGAGGAATGGCCACATATGCAAAATCTCCAAATATTGTTAGAGCAATCTTATCATGCTTTCTATGTTTGATAAAATCTTTTACAATCTCTTTTACAATATCAAATTTATGGTTTTCGCTCATTGAGCCACTTGCATCAAGAATCAAAGATATCTCATACCCCTTATCATTTTGAATAACAACCTCATCTTCTATTACAGGACTTGCAAGTGAGGTTATAAGTAAAAAAAAGATTAGAAATTTAACTATATTTAACCAAGTAGAGCGCTTTTTGCTAATCTTTTTTAATCTATCGCTTCTTGGAAAAAATATAGCCTCAAACTTTGCTTTACAAAATCTATTACAAATTGGATATAAAAATAGTAGTAAAAAAACTAAAGGCTCTTCAAAACTGAAATTCATCTTACAAACCTATCTATCAATCTTTTAATCTTCTCTTTATCATCTTCGCTTATAGGCGGAACATCTTTTTTATATTTATATTTTTGCAACTCTTTTTGAAGCTCTTCAAACTCTTTTAAAGCCTCTTTGTCCTCTTTTATTAAGATAGGAAGATACTCATCAAAGGTATAAACTGTGCTTTTAGAATCTAAAAAATCTATACTTTTTAGCTTCTCTTTTGCCTCTTTTATAGGGTCATATCGTCTAAATGTTTTCTTTGTTTTTTTATGTTTAATCCAAAAAAAGATAGCTAAAATAAAGATTAAAATTATAATAGCTACAATCAGTGGTATCCAAGAGAACTCATCAATTTCAACAGGAGGCTTAATATCTCTTAATTTAGATAACTCATCCATCATTTAAGCATCTCCTTCAGTTTCCCAAAAGGCTCTTCATCGGTATAGATTTTGCTAAAAGAGATACGATTTTTTCTAAAATGCTCAAATAGATTTTTATCCTCTTTTGATAGCTCCTCCTTGTAAGAGGTTAAAATTGCTTCATCAATATCTAATCTATTATGGTTTTTGCTTACTAAATCAACTAAATCATACTCCCCAAAGAGTTTTGGGTTCTCTTCAAAAGGGTCTCTAATGATTACCGCATAGACTTCATGCTTTTTTGATAGAAGTGTTAAATCAACTTTTTCATAAAAGTCACCAATTAAAAAGATTATTGATTTTTGCTTTATGCTATTTAATAAAAAGTTTGATAGATTTTTAAAATCAACCCTTTTCCCAATTGGGTCTAAACTTAGAGCATACTCAACTTTTTCATAGATGCTATTTTGTGATTTTGTAGGTTTGAAAAAGTGGTTTATCTTCTCATCAAAAAATATTGTTGTAACTCTATCATAGTTTATCATAGCTGAAAAGCTAAGAAGCGCTAAAACTTCAGCCATTAAATCTTGTTTTTGTCTCTTTGAGCCAAAATAGATTGAGCCACTTATTAAAAATGATATAACAATATTTAATTCTCTTTCTTCATTAAAAACATTTATATATGGCTTTTGCTCTCTTGCGCTAACTTTCCAGTTGATTCTTCTTACATCATCTCCATATACATACTCTCTTAATTCAAAAAAATCTAATCCATTTCCTTTGAGATTTGAGAGATTGTTTCCAATATTTTGACCAAAAAGCTTTCTTCTGCTTTTTATTATAATCTCTTTTGCTCTTTTCATGGAAGTCTAATAGCTTTGCTAATTTTTTCTATAATAGTTTTAGTTGTAACTCCTTCTGCTTCGGCCTTATAATTTAAGATGATTCTATGCTGAAGTACATTTTCAAGAACTTCAGCAATATCAACAGGAGATACATAATCTTTGCCTCTAAGAAGTGCTACAGCTCTACTTGCATTAAAGAGATCTATCGAGGCTCTTGGACTTGCTCCAAACTCAATAAATTCAGCAATCTCATCCAAACTATACTCTTTTGGAAATCTTGAAGCAAAGATTAATTTTAACATATACTTTTGAACTGCGTCATCTACATGGATTTTTTTAACCTCTTTTTGCATATTTTGAATATCCTCTTTTGTTGCAACTTGAGAGATTTTTTCAAACCCATTTTTAGCAACTCTATTTACGATCTCAAACTCTTCTTCAAGTGTGTTATAACCAACTTCTACCTTTAACATAAATCTATCAAGTTGTGCTTCAGGAAGAGGGTAGGTTCCCTCTTGCTCTACTGGGTTTTGAGTTGCCATAACTAAAAATGGTCTATCAAGTTTAATGCTCTCTTCTGCGATAGTTACTTGTTTTTCTTGCATAACTTCAAGAAGGGCAGATTGAACTTTTGCTGGAGCTCTATTTATCTCATCTGCAAGGAGTAGGTTGGTAAAAATTGGACCTTTTTTGATTTTAAACTCACCATTTTTTTGGTCATAAATCTCAGTTCCAGTTATATCGCTTGGCAAAAGATCAGGAGTAAATTGAACTCTTTTAAAATCTAATCCCAAAGCGTTAGCCAAAGCTTTTATAGCGGTAGTTTTAGCAAGTCCAGGAACCCCTTCAACTAAAATATGCCCTTCACAAATAAGAGCAATTAGCATTGAATCAATGAGATTTTCATGTCCTACGATAACTTTTTTAACTTCATTTTTAATATTGTTTACAATTTTATCCATATAGGCTCCATTAATGAAAAATTTGAAAGAGTTGTAGTAAAAATAGATTAAATGTTTTATAAAAAGATTTTTTTGATTAAGTTATTTAAAGGATAAGAATGGAATTTGGCTTAAGTAATAAATTTATTAAGTTCATTATTTAACTCTTCAGCAGTTTTTTGAAGTTTTTTTGCTGCCTCATCTATCATTACAACTTCATCTTTGTTTTCTTGAGAAATTTTTTGAATCTCTTTTATGTATTTGATTAATTTTTCAATATTTTTTACCAATTTCATAGAATCTTCAACCGACTTTTCTGAAATATTGTAGGCGCTGTCGACAATCTTGTTGGTTTCATATAGCTCTTTGTTGACAATTTTTGCATCACTATTTAATATTTGAAGTTTATCAGCGTTTTTGTTCATCTCTTTGCTATTTGTAGAAATGCTTTTTACAATGAGATTGATTGTATTTTCAATATCTTCTAAAGATTTTTGAGTCTGTTCTGCAAGTTTTCTAACCTCATCTGCAACGACTGAAAATCCTCTTCCTTGCTCTCCAACTCTTGCTGCTTCGATTGCGGCATTTAGTGCTAAAAGATTAGTTTTATCTGCAATGTCTCTAATGATTGCTAAAATATTTTTTGCCTCATTTGCATTTTCGCTTAATGTATTAAGCTTCATTGCCATCTCATTTCCATTTTTTGATTCAATCTCTAAATTTTCTATAAAAATTTTTAATCTTTTTTGCATATCATTAAGTTTATCATTAGCAATTTTCATATCTTTATTGCTATTTTTAATAGTTGTTATAGATTGATCAACTGTTTGTGTCATATCTTCACTTATCTTTGTGGTAGTTGCTACAATTTCAAATTGAGTTTGAATGCTATTGGTTATATTGCCAGCATTTTTGTTAAGACTTTGTGCAATTTGTAAGTTTTCATGACTACTCTTTTTTGCGCTTTTAATAATGTCTTGAACTTTACCAATAAATCTATCTATCCAGTATGCAGCTTTAGAAATCTCATCTTTTTTAACAAAATTGATTCTTTTTCTAAGATCGCCTTTGCCTTCGCTTAAATCTTTAGCTCTGTTAGTTAAAATTTTAATTGGCTTAATAACCTCTTTATTAAAAAATATATTTAAAATAAAAATCAATAAAATTGATGCGCTTGCTGTTAAGAGTATAAAAAATATATTAAAATTATGGATATCTTTTTTGGTTTGAGATAGAGATAATCTAATATCAATTGAACCTAATACATAACCTTTTTTAGCATTAACATGACATTTTAAACACTCATTTGTGGCAATTAGAGGTTTGATTTGACGAATTTCGTTCTCTTTTTTGATATATAGAGGTTTTTTTGTTTCAAATACATATTTTACATATTTATCTAAAGAGTTTTTCTCTTTTAAGTTGAAAAGTTCAATGACTTTTTGAGATTTTTCAATTTTTAAATCATTTATAATTCTGTTTTTTTTAATCTTTTTAATTGTGTTATCTATAGCTTCAGCAGTGCCTAAATTCATAGCATTATATAGTGCAATAAAAGTTGTATTGCTTACTATATCTAAATCTCTTTTTGCTGAATTTTCCATGGTTTTATTAAAACTATATGAGGTAAAACTTACAAGAAGTATAACTCCAATTGAAAAAAATAGAATCAAAGAGAATGTAAATTTTGCTTTTATGGTATTTAATAGGTCCATTTTAGCCCTTATTATAGTTTATGCTATTTTAACAACTTTTCTATAAAATCAATATTAAAAAGAGTCAATTATTCTTTTCTTCCCTCAGCTATCAATACATCTTCTATAACTTTATCAATATCTCCATCTAAAATAGCTTCAACAT
>CAJXMB010000052.1 GCA_913056105.1 uncultured Nitratiruptor sp.
GCGATGAAGATAATACAAAAATTACTATTGAAGAGAAAAAAGAGGAAAATTTGAGTTTTTGCCAAAGAATTTTTAGTTTTTTTAAAGGAAAGTAGTGAAAATAGTCTTTTTGGATGCTAAAACTATTGGAAGTGATATAAATTTTGATACTATTAAAGAATTTGGAGAGTTGATAGTTTATCAAACAACAAAAGAGGAAGAGAAACTTCAAAGAATCAAAAATGCTGATATTATAATAACAAATAAAGTTATCATAGATAAAAAAGCTATTGATAGTGCAAAAAATCTAAAACTTATATGTGTAACAGCCACTGGAGTAAATAATATAGATGTAGATTATGCCAATAAAAAAGGAATTGAGGTAAAAAATGTGGTTAATTACTCTACAAAAAGCGTTACTCAACACACATTTGCCATGCTTTTTTATCTACTGGAGCAGTTAAGATATTATGATGACTATGTAAAAAGTGGTAGATGGAGCAAATCTGATATATTTACTTGCATAGATAGGCCATTTTTTGAAATAAATTCTAAAAGATGGGGGATAATAGGTCTTGGAGCTATAGGAAAAAGTGTAGCAAGAGTGGCAAAAAGTTTTGGATGTGATGTTGTTTATTACTCAACAAGTGGCCAAAACAATGATAGTGAATTTAAACGAGTCTCACTTAATGAACTATTATCTACTTCTCATATTATCTCTATACATGCACCTTTAAATGAAAAGACAAAAAATCTTTTAACAAAAGAGAATTTAAAACTATTAAATGAAGGTACAGTTTTACTAAATTTAGGAAGAGGCGGGATCATAAATGAAAAAGATTTAGCCGATATTATCGATAAAAAAAGAGTGTTTGTTGGTTTAGATGTATTAGAAAATGAACCTATAAGAGAGGACGATCCTCTAAATTTTATTAAAGCAAAAGATAGACTCCTCATAACTCCTCATATTGCTTGGACAAGCATAGAAGCAAGAGAAGAGCTAATTAGAGGTGTAGCAAAAAATATAGAAGAGTTTTTAAGGAAAGAAAAATGAAAAGATTAATTTTTACACTCTTTAGCTCTTTTTTAATCATTTTTAGTGGATGTGCTAATAGAGGCTATACTCAAGCTGATGTTGGAAATATCTTAGTAAACTATAAAGGAACAGTTGTTCACACAAGAGAAGTTAATATTAAAGATAGTGGCGAAGGAACTATTCTTGGAGCAATAATAGGTGGAATCATAGGTCATCAAATAGGAAAAGGAACTGGAAAGGGTGTTGCGACTGCTGCTGGAGCTATAGCTGGAGGATTAGCTGGAAATAGATTAAATCAAGATAAGGGGCAAGAGGTTACAATAGATTTAGATAACCATCAAGAGGTAACAACTATTATAAGAGTAGATAAAAAACATCCTTATTGGCTTAGACCTGGAGATAGAGTAATGGTCTATGTTAAAGGTAATAGAATTGTTAAAATTTCGCCTATTTTTAATGAAAGAGTTAGATGATATATGATGTTTTAGTCATAGGCTCTGGAGGAGCTGGCTTATGCGCTGCGCTTAGTGCAAAAGAGATTGGCGCAAAAGTTATAGTAGTAGGAAAGAGTTATCCTACAAGAAGCCAAACCTCTATGGCTCAAGGTGGAATTAATGCAGTTTTAAATGAAGAGATTGACTCTATAGAGTCTCATATAGAAGACAGTATTAAATCTTCAAAAGGATTATGCGATAAAGAGATTGTTGAGTATGTATGCAAAGAAGCACCTTTGGTTATAAAATGGCTTGATTCAATAGGAGTGCCTTTTAGTAGAAATGGCAACTTCATAGCTCAAAGAAGGCTTGGTGGGGCTAAAGCTGATAGAGCTTGCTATGCACAAGATTATACAGGTCTTAAAATACTACATACTCTTTATGACAATACAATCAAAGAGGATATTGAGTTTTTGAATGAGCACTTTTTACTAAATCTAATAGTAGAAAATGGTTTTGTTAAAGGTGCGACATTTTTAGATATAAAAACTTCAGAAGTTAAGCAGATTTTAGCTAAAAGTGTAATTTTAGCAACCGGGGGCTACTCTAAAATATATAAAAATTTTTCTACAAACTCCTCTCAAGCCACTGGAGATGGTATAGCTGCTGCGCTTAGAGCAGGATGTAAGCTTAGTGATATGGAGTTTATCCAATTTCATCCAACCTCTCTAAAAAAGAGCTCTATTTTGATAAGCGAAGCTGCAAGAGGAGCTGGTGGAAAACTTATAGACCAAAATGGAAATAGATTTGCAGATGAGCTCTTAACAAGAGATGAGCTTTCAAGAAAAATTTTTGAAAAGATTGAGCAAAAAAATGAGATTTTTTTAGATATTACCCATTTAGGAGAGGAGTTTATAGAAAAAAATCTACCTCAAGAGAGAAGACTCTCTATCATATATGAAGGAGTTGATCCTGTTAAAGAGCCAATACCCATAAAACCAGCCGCTCACTACACAATGGGTGGAATAGATGTAGATAAAAATATGCAAACTAATATAAAAAACCTTTATGCAGTTGGAGAGTGCGCAAATGCTAAAATGCATGGAGCAAATAGACTTGGTGGAAACTCTTTGCTTGAAATTGTAGTTTTGGGAAAACTTGCTGGAAGAAATGCTGCTTTAAGCTCATCTAAAAACTACATAGAAGAAAAAATTTATGAACAGAGCATAAATGATACAAATTTTATAAAGGGGGTATTTAATTTCCCAAACAAAATCGATTTTTACGAAAAAAGAGAGTTTTTGAGTAAGATTTTTTATCAAAATGTTGGCGTAAAAAGAGAGGAGATGGGATTAAAAGGAGTTTTATCTGTTGTAAGACAGACACAAAGAGAGTTTGCTTTTATGGGAATCAAAGATAGATCTCCACTTTATAATACAAATTTAGTTGAGTTTATTGAATTTGGAAATATGATAGAACTGTCTGAAACTATTCTTGTTAGTGCTATAAGTAGAAATGAGAGCAGAGGTGCACATTTTAGAGCTGATTATCCAAAACAAGATGATAATAACTTTTTAGCACACACTCTAACTTGGAAAGAGGATGGAGTTTTGTGTGCTGATTTTGTTAAAGTAAAGGATAATGCTTGAAAATAACAATAAAAAGATACCATCCACATTTTAAACCACAATATAAAGATTTCACCTATGAAATACCTCAAAATTTAACACTTCTTGAAGCGTTAGAATATATTAAAGAGAGTATTGATAATACTTTAACATTTTCTAAAGGGTGTAGAAGCGGTGTTTGTGGAAGCTGTGCTGTTAGAGTAAATGAAAAAGAGGTTTTAGCATGCGAATATAAAATAGAAGATGGAGACAAGATTGAGGCTTTAAATTTTATTGAACCAATTAGAGATTTGGTAGTTGATATAAAAAAACCACTAAAAACTCTAAAAATAGCTAAAACATACCTATCTAAGCCAAATGAAATCTCAATGAATGAAAAAGATGAAAAACTTATAAGAAAACAGAGTGATTGCATTTTATGTGCAGCTTGTTATAGCTCATGTCCAGTATTTGAAACAAATAGTAACTTTCTTGGACCATTTGCTCTTAGCAGGTCATATAGATATATAGCAGATAAAAGAGAAGAGAATAAAAAAGAGAAAATTGAAGCAGTTATTAGTAATGGAATATTTGATTGTACTCTTTGTGGAAATTGTACAGTAGTTTGTCCACAAGGCATTGATCCAAAAAGAGATATTTTAATGATTCAAAGCGAAGCTTTAAAATATGGTTATCAAAATCCAAATCTATCAAATTTTGGAAGTTTTGGATTAGATTTTTGAGGGTGTTATGGAGAAATTATATATAAAGTTTAAAGATTTAATAGATAAACAAAAATTTTATGAAGCTCATGAAGTTTTAGAAGAGTTATGGTTTCCAAAAAGAAAGAGTAAAGACCCAGATACTCTTCTATTAAAAGCTTTTATAAATGCTTCGGTCTCTTTTGAACTAAAAAAAAGAGGAAAAACTATGCAAGCAAAAAAGGTTTGGAAAAATTATGAAAAGTATATAGAACACATTAACATCTGTTCACAAAAAAATTTTTACCATTTTATCTCAATTAAGTCTCTTTTAGAGCAAAAATATAAAGAGCTCTTTTGTGCCTAAAATAGGAGTTATTATGAGATATCTACTGTTTTTTATATTGATACTTTTTATAGGGTGTCAAAGTAGTCAAAAACCTACAATTTTGGATTCAAAAGCAACTCATGAATATGCAAACAGTATAGTAAACCAGTCTACAAAAAAGAAGATTGACAAAGAGCTTGAAATTAAAAAAGAGATTGCCTTAATAAATATGAAAAAAGAGATAGAGAGTAAAAAGATAGAGGCTAAAGCAAAGATTGAAGCTAAAAAAATTGAAAAAGCAAAAGAGCTTCAAAAAGCTAAAATTCAGCTACAAGCAAAAGAGGATGCAATCAAAATTAACAAAATTGCCATAATTGCTCTACTAATTTTTGGTTTTGCATTTTTGTGGATTCTATATTTTCTTTTTAAAAAGCAACAAGAAAACAAAATATTTTTAGAACAAGAAAAATTAAGAAATCAAAAAGAGTTAAAAGAGATGGAGTTAAAAGCTAAAATGGCTGAAAAATTTATAGATGCAATAAGTAGCAACAATCTAACAAAAGAGCAAGAAGAAAAACTTTTAGCCTTAATTAATCATAAAAATATTTTAGAAAAATAATAAAATTTAGTGCACCTTTAATTAAAATATAAGAATAAAAGAAATAGACTTATTAAAAACAAAAGGGAAAAGATGAATATTCAAAAGGTAATCTCTGGGTTTTTCTTTATTCTTGCAATGACAATAAATTTTGGGTTTTTCTATGGAGACCCTACTGTAATTGCTCAACATAGTGCATATGAGCTTTTTGCAGCTATTGTTATAAATTTAATAGCAACAATTTTAAAATTTGGAGATAAGACTCAACTTGGTTCTGTTCTTTTAGCTACAAGTTTGGTTGCAGATATCCAACTTATTGCAAGTGCAACTGTATGGGCATTTGCGAAATATGTTTTTGGTGGAGTAAATGTTGCTGCTATAACTGCTATTGTTTCGCTATCTGGCGGAGCACTTTTAGCAAATATTGTATCTGTTCTTCTTTTTATGGCTGATACTATAAAATCTAAGAGATAAAATGGAAGACATTTATAATAGTGAATCAAACTCTATATGGATTGTTATCCGCAGGATGCGGGCACCTCTACTTGTTATTATAATAACTTTTGCTATCTCAATTTTGGGTTTTATGCTCATAGAGGGTAAAGATGCCAATGGCAATCCTTACCATATGAGCTTCTTTGATGCTTTCTATTTTGTAAGTTATATGGCATCAACTATAGGTTTTGGTGAGTTGCCATATGAGTTTACATATCCTCAAAGAATTTGGACAAGTATAACAATATTTTTAGGTGTTATAGGATGGTTTTATGCTGTAGGAACTATTGTTGCACTTATTCAAGATAAAAGATTAGCTCGTGAAATCTCTATATCAAAATTTAAAAAGAAGGTTAACTCTTTAACAGAAGATTTTATTATTATTTTAGGATATAACTATATAACTAAAGATATTATTCATAGATTAAATAGAGAAAATATTAGGGTTGTTGTTATAGATAAGAGTGAAGAAAAAATCAATGAGTTAGAGTTAGAAAATTTTATCCCTGAAGTTCCTTCTATCTTAGCAGATGCTTCAAATCCAGAAGTTTTAAAAATATCTGGTATTCTTAAAAAGAATTGTAAAGCTATTGTTGCACTTTTTGGAGATGACTCAAAAAATGCAAAAATAGCACTTTTAGCAAGACTATTAAATAAAAAAGTAGATGTAATAGTAAAATCAACAACAACAGAACATACTCAAAACTTAAAAAACATTGGCATAAGGCATATTGAAAACCCTTTTGAAGTAATCTCTAAAAGAATTTATAATGCTTTTACCAAACCTCATATTTGGATTTTAGAGATGTGGACGTATGGACACATTTTAAAGATGAGAAAAAGAGAGAAACTGCCAAAAGGAAAATATATAATATGTGGCTATGGAAGGATGGGAAGAACACTTGAAGACTCGTTTCAAAAAGCAGGTATTGAGACAGTCTTTATTGATCTTGTTGCAAAAAAGTATCGTGAAATTAAACAAAGCACAATCTATGGTGATGCAGAAGATGTAGAGACTCTTTTAAAAGCTGGTGTAAAAGAGGCTGCGGCAATTGTTGCAGCAACTCAAGATGATCTTATAAATTTAACAATCTTATCTACTGCTAAAAGATTAAATCCAGATATCTATACAATAGCAAGAGAAAACACTCTTGAAGATATAAGCATATTTAATGCAGCAAAAATTGATAGAGTATATATTTTAGAAAAAATTTTAGCTGATGTAACTTTTAATTTTATTGCAAAACCACTTGTTCATAAATTTATACAACTAATTAGAACTCAAGATGATGAATGGGGAAAAGAGACATTGGAAAAAATTGAAAATATTATAGAAAACTATAACCCAATATTAAGTGAAATAGAGTTAAATGAAGAGAGTGCATATGCTCTATATAATGAGTTAAAAAGTAAAAAAGATATAAGGCTATACCACATAAAAAGGTCCAGAGAAGATTTTAGAAAAAATCTAAGACTCATCTTTTTGCTCTTAAAAAGAGAGAATAGAGTATATTTAATGCCAGATGAAAATATGAAGTTAGAGCCTAATGATCAACTTTTGGTAGCTTCAGACAAAGAGAGTCTGATTGATTTTGAATATATTATAAATAACTACTATGAATTAAACTATGTTGTAACTGGAAAAGAGAAGAGTTTTGGAATATTTGCAAAAGAGACCGCAAATTAGAGTTGCGGTCCTGCTTGTGAGTAATCAAAATCTTTATTATCTTGATATCTTTTGAAATTCTCTATAAATAGTTTAGCTAAATGCTCCAATGCTTTATCATAAGCCTCTTTATCTTCCCAAGTATTTCTTGGATTTAAAATTTTTGAATCAACTCCATTTATGCTTTTTGGGATAGATAGATTAAAAATAGGAAGTGTCTCAAATTCACTACTATTTATAGAGCCATCTAAAATCGCATTTATACAGTTTCTGGTCGCAGGTAGACTCATCCTGTGTCCTACTCCATATGGACCACCTGTCCAACCTGTATTTACAAGATATACATTAACACTGTGCTTTTCAATCTTTTCGCCTAAAAGTTTCGCATAGACTGTTGGATGAAGTGGCAAAAATGGCTCTCCAAAACATGCACTAAATGTTGCAACTGGCTCAGTTATTCCTCTCTCTGTTCCAGCTACTTTTGCTGTATATCCGCTTAAAAAGTAGTACATTGCTTGCTCTTTAGTAAGTTTACTAACCGGAGGCAATACGCCAAAAGCATCGGCACTTAGAAATATAATATTTTTTGGATGAGGTCCTCTTAAATCCTCTTTATGTTTACATATATGATATATTGGATAACTAACTCTTGTATTTTCTGTCTTTGATGTATCTTCAAAATCTACATTTCCCTCTTCATCAACTACAACATTTTCTAAAAGTGCATCTCTTTTAATAGCATTATAGATATCTGGCTCTTTTTTAGGATCTAATCCTATTACTTTAGCATAACATCCGCCTTCAATATTAAATATCCCTTCATCATCCCATCCATGCTCATCATCACCAATCAATCTTCTGTTTGGATCGGCACTTAAAGTTGTTTTTCCTGTTCCACTAAGACCAAAAAATAGAGCTGTATCATTATTTTCACCAATATTGGCTGAGCAGTGCATAGATAGTTTTCCTTCCAACGGCAGCCAATAGTTCATCATTGAAAATACACCCTTTTTAATCTCACCACCATACCAAGTTCCACCTATAATAGCAATATTCTCTTCAATATTAAATACTATAAATACATCAGAGTTTAAGCCATGCTCTTTAAATCTATCATTTCTTAAATTTGCTGCTACATACATTGTAAAATCTGGAGAAAAGTTTTTAAGCTCATCTTCAGTTGGCCTAATTAGCATATTTTTTACAAAATGGGCTTGCCATGCAATCTCTGAAACTACTCTTATTCCTTTTTTGCTCTCTTCACTTGCACCAGCAAATGCATCAACTATATATATATCTTTATTTGATAGATACTCTTTTGTCTTTTCAAAAAGTTCATCAAAAACCTCTTTTGAAATTGGCTGATTTATCTCTCCCCAAGCAATATATTTTTCGCTTGGTGGCTGTTTAACAAAATATTTATCCTTTGGGCTTCTACCTGTAAATATGCCTGTATCGACTGCAACTGCACCAAGAGATGTCTCTACGCCCTCTTTTTTTTCAATTTCATCTTTAAATAGCTCTTCAAAGCTTGGATTATAATGCACCTTTACATTTGTTAAACCAAGTTTGTCAAAATCTTTTATATTCATCTATATCCCTTTTATCTAAAAATATTTGTGATAAAATTGTAGCACTCTTGTAATAATATTGCAATAATCAAGAGATTTAGTTAGATTGTTCCTCTTTTTGTAGGCACAAAAACACACTCATCCAACTCCTCTTTTTTAATCATTGAACCTCTTTTTATAAATTTTGTAATTACCTGTCTATCCTCTTTCTCAATCGGTGCAATCAATATTCCATTCTCGCTTAATTGATCAAAAATCTTTTTAGGAATCTCTTTAATAGAAGCTGAAAACAAAATCCTATCATATGGAGCAAACTCTCTCCAACCTAAAGTTCCATCGGAGTATCTTACATGTATATTTAAAATATTTAGTTCTTTAAATCTCTTTTTTGCCTCATTTGCTAATTTTTCAATTCTTTCGATACTAAATACTCTTCTTACAATTTTACTTAAAACTGCAGCCTGATAACCACTTCCGCAACCAATTTCTAAAACACTATCAGCCTCTTTTGGCTCCAAAAATTGAGTCACTTTAGCCACAGTCAGAGGTGAACTAATCCACTGATTTGCAGAGATTGGAAGAGCATCAAGTTTATATGCATAGTGTTTAAATCCCAAAGGAACAAAAATCTCTCTTGGAGTAGCAGCTATTGCTCTTTTTACACACTCTTTTAAAGGAAAAACTCTATCTATCTCTTCAGCCAACCTTTGACATTTTTGTGCTTCTACATTTTTTAAAAAATAGCTCATAAACCTATATCCATATATCTTCTCATTTTTCTAATATCTTTTAAATTACACTCTTTTAAAAGTAAATTTTTTCTATCATCCCTATATGCATTGCCAAAAGGATCAATAATTGCACTACCTTTTGCCATATCTAAATTTGCGCTATTGCTTGTTATTAAAAAGCACTGATTTGCTAAAGCTAAAGCATCGCTAAGCTTTTCAAAATGTTTTTTTCTAAGCTTCCCCCACATAGCAGGAAGCAAAATCAGATCAACTCCTCTTATCTTTTGCCAAATTTCAATAAATCTAAGTTCAAAACATATAATAATAGCTACTTTTAAATCCTCGATAGTAAAAATTTTTATATCTTCTAATTTTCCAGCAGTAAAATAGTCTATCTCACCACCCAATTTAAAAAGCTTAACTTTGGGCTGCTCATAAACTATTTTTCCATTATGAATAACTTTTGCAACATTATAAAACTTTTTTCCTCTTTTTTCAATCAAAGTAAATGCAAATGTTCTATTTTTTGTTAGAGGCAAAATCTCATTTAAAGCCACTTTAGAAAAATTTGCAGCTTCATCAAATCTATCATATGAAAATCCTGTCAAACACACCTCAGGAGCAACTGAGATAGAGCCTTTGGGAGTTTTTGATAGTAGAATTTTTAATCTTTTTAGATTCTCTTCGAAACTACTTTTGCTTTTAAACTGAAGTGAGCAAAAAATCTTTTTAGAAATCGTCAAAGTTTAAACTACCTTTAGAGTAATTAGCTACATTACCTTCAAAAAAGTTTGTCTTTTGG
>CAJXMB010000053.1 GCA_913056105.1 uncultured Nitratiruptor sp.
CGTCTACACAAAAGCTTTAAAAGCTATGAATGCATATAATTGTTAGAGGTGCCCTTAACTATATTTTATCCTTTTTTTAGTAAAATATTCATAAAAAAGGATTTTAGCTAATGTCAATCTACACAGTTGCCCATTCACCCGATGCTGATGATATATTTATGTTTTATGCTATAAAATTTGGCTGGATTACTTCAAAAGATATAAATCTAAAAAATATAGCATTAGATATTGAGACTCTAAACCAAAAAGCTCTAAATAGCTTTTATGATATAAGTGCTATAAGTTTTGCTCTCTATCCATACATCAAAGACGAGTATGCTCTTTTGAAAACAGCAGTTAGTTTTGGTAAAGGTTATGGTCCAAAGCTTATAAAGAGAAAAGGAGAGAAGCTAAAAAAGAGATTCAAAGTTGCTTTAAGCGGAGAATATACTACAAATGCTATGCTATTTCGCATAGCTTATCCAGATGCAAAACCAATCTATATGAACTTTTTAGAGATAGAAAAGGCTATTTTAGATAAAAAAGTTGATGCAGGAGTTTTGATACACGAATCAATTTTGGATTTTGATAGCTCTTTGGAGGTTGAAAGAGAGCTTTGGGATATATGGGTTGATTTAGCCAAAAAAGAGCTTCCTTTGCCACTTGGAGGAATGGCTCTTAGAAGGTCAATACCGCTTTTAAAAGCTATTGAGATCGAAGATATGTTAATAAAAGCAGTTCAAATTGCAAATTCTCATAAAGAGTTGCTCTCAAAAATGCTTTTAGAAAGAGATTTAATAAGAGTTGATGATAAAAAGTTAAGTAGATATTTGGATATGTATGCAAACAAAGAGTCTGAGATTATGAGTGAAGAGCAGTATGAGGCACTAAATAAGCTTTTTGAGATTGGATATAGATATGGCTTTTACGCTTACCCCATAAAAGCAAAAGATTATCTTATACCAACAGAGTATAAAGAGATTAGATTCTCATAAGGTAGTATGTGAAAAAAATAGTTGATTTTAGCAGATACTCCTCTATTAAAATTGGTCCAAAAGTTGAAGTTGAGATTATTGAAGAGATTAGTAAAAAAAATGAAGAGTTTTTCTTAATAGGTGGAGCAAATAATATTTTAGTCTCTCCTAATCCCCCTAAACTTGCAAAACTATCAAAAAAGTTTGATTATATAAAGATTAAAAATGGTGAGCTTATCATTGGGGCTGCAACTCCTACTGGAAAAGTTGTCTCTTTTTGTAAAAAATATAATATTGGTGGATTTGAGTTTTTAAGCAAGCTTCCTGGAACTATTGGTGGAGCTATAAAGATGAATGCTGGAGTAAAAGAGTATGAGATAAAAGATGTTTTAAAGTGGATTAGAACTTTTGAAGGAATTATTAAAAGAGAAGATATTAAGATGGAGTATAGAAAGAGTGATATTCAAAATATCATATATGAAGCTGGATTTGAGTTAAAAAATGGATTTGATAATACTCTATTAAAAAAGCTTTTAAATCTTAGAACAAATCAGCCAAAACTTCCGAGTGCAGGAAGTGTTTTTAAAAATCCAAAAGGAGATTTTGCAGGAAGGCTTATTGAAAATGTTGGACTAAAGGGGTATAGAGTTGGCAATATGGCTTTTAGCGATATTCATGCTAATTTTTTAGTAAATTTAGGAGATGGTTCATTCAAAGATGCAATAACTTTGATAAACTTAGCAAAAGAAAAAGTTTTTAAAAAGTATAAAACTATTTTAAAAGAGGAGATAATAATAGTTTAGGCACAAAAGTGCCCAAACTATGCGTTTGCCGCTTTTTTAGCAGCCTCTAATGCTTCATTATAATCAGGCTCTTGAGTGATTTCAGGAACAAGCTGTTTATAAACTATATTTCCATCTTTATCGATGATAAATATAGCTCTTGCTAAAATCCCTTTAAGTGGTCCTTCAGCAATAACAACACCATAATTTTGACCAAAATCTCTATCTCTATAATCACTTGCAACAGTTAGATTTTCTACTCCCTCAGTAGAGCAAAATCTTTTGCTTGCAAAAGGAAGGTCCATAGAGACAACAGTTACATCAACACCTTCAATATTTGCTGCCTCTTCGTTGAATTTTCTTGTCTCAGTTGCACAAACTGGAGTATCAAGAGAAGGAACTACAACTATCATTTGAACTTTATCAGACGCACCGCCAATCTTTTTTTCTTGCAAATCAGTTGTTACAACTGTAGCCTCAGGAGCTTTATCTCCTACATTTACCTCATTTCCTTCAAGCTTAACTTCATTTCCTTTTAGTTTTACAGTCGCCATAATTTTCTCCTATTTTAATTTTGGTTTAACACCAAAAAAATTATATCTAATTAGGATAAAATTTGTCTTAATTAAATCATCTATTAAGGAGGACACCTCTTAGGCTTTTAAAGCTTTTGTGTAGCTTGTGCACCTCCTTGAATTACCTTGAGGTAGTCCTGAGAGGTAATGCCTCGTCTACACAAAAGCTTTAAAAGCTATGAATGCATATAATTGTTAGAGATGCCCTTAAGATAAAATTGTAGATTTTGGACTAACTTTTAAATCAAGTGGATTTACAAACTCTTTTAGTTTATAAGCTTCAATCGCAGCTCTTCCTATCATAGCAGCATTATCACTACAAAACTTTAGTTTTGCAAACTCAATATTTATGCCTCTTTTTTTGCACTCATTTTCAAAAGCCTCTCTTAAAGCCAAATTTGCACTTGCTCCACCAACAATTGCAAAATCTTTTGGATGAAAAATATCAAAAACCTTTTTTGTTTTTTGCAAAAGATGGGCTATAGCAGCTTTTTGAAAAGATGCGGCAATGTCAGCTTTGTCTTGATTACTTAGGGAACTCAATTTTTCTATCTCAAGCCTTACAGCATTTTTTAATCCAGAGTAGCTAAAAGCAATTTTAGGTGAATTTTTTAAAGGAATTGGAAAATTAAATCTATTTGGATTACCTTTTTTTGCTAATTTCTCAATTATAGGACCTCCGGGATATCCAAATCCTAACATCTTTGCAACTTTGTCAAAACTCTCTCCAAAACTATCATCCAAACTCTTTGCAACAACCCTCATTCTTTTAAAGCTTTGGACATCTATTAGCATTGTATGCCCGCCCGATACCAAAAGCACCATTTTTGGCAAAACTTCCTCTTTTTCAATAAACAAAGAGTAGATATGCCCTACTAAATGGTTTATGCCTATTAGTGGAATTTCCAAAGAGAGGCTTAAAGCTTTTGCCATCATAACGCCTTCCATCAAGGTTACTGAAAGTCCAGGCTCATTTGTAACTGCAACTGCTTTTAGATAAGGAAAAAACTCTTTTGTTTGCTCTAAAATCTTTGGCAAAACTACTGCATGAAGCCTGCTTGCAAGCTCAGGAACTACTCCTCCATATTTTGAGTGCTCCTTTTCTTGGGAGATTTTTTTATGAAAAATAAGCTCTAAAGTATCTATATCAGTTATAGCTATAGAGCTATCATCACAGCTACTTTCAATGCTTAATATTAGATTTCTCATATAGTCTCACTATCTCTTTTTGCCCACTCAAGCACCCATGGCCACTCTCCATAACCACTCTTTTCATTGATATGTCCTGCATTTTCTAAGATTAGCATATCAACACCAAGCCTCTTTTGCATATTATGAGCTTCTTCTAAAGTAAGATATGGGTCATTGGTTGATACAACAACTTTTGCCTCTTTTGCAAAGAGTTTTTTTGGAAGGTGTGAAGGGAAAAATGTCTTTAAAAGCTCAATATCGGTATTTAACCCGGGAGGCGATACAAGAAGCAATCTCTCAACCTCATCAATCTCCTCTTCTTCGCAAAGAGCAAACCAGACAGTACAAGCAAGGGAGTGGCAAATCACTGTAGTTGGTTTAAACTCTTTTAGATGTTTTTTAAATTGACTCATCCACTTTTTTCTATTTGGATGGTGAGGACTATGAATAAGCGGAAAAGAGACAGTTCCATAATTCTTAGCCAACTCACCTGCAAGCCAACTTTGCCAGTGAGGATAGTCACTTCCTCCCCATCCATGAAAAATCAAAAATCTATCCATCTTTTAACCCTTTAGCAAAAGCTCTAACCTCTTTATCGACCAAAAATATATCCTCTATGCAATTAATTTTTACATCTTCAAACTTTTTAACAGATTTGAGTATAATCTTTGAGATATCTAAAAATGCTATTTTTTTATCTAAAAACATCTCTATTGCTACTTCATTTGAGCTATTTACAACAACTCCTAAATTTAGATTTTTTAAAACCTCATCTTTGATTTCCCAAATTGGATACTTTTTAGTATCTATTTTTCTAAATTCTAAATTCTTAACCTCACTAAAATCTATATTTTTAACAATTGGCTTATCTATCTTTTTAAAAAGAGCAAAAGCAATAGGAAGCCTCATATCTGCACAAGAAGCATGCAAAAGTGAGCTTCCATCAACAAAATCAACTATTGAGTGAATTATTGATTTTGTCTCTATAACTGCATCAACATTTGAGTTTCCAAAAAGCCATCTTGCTTCAAGAGTCTCAAAAAGCTTATTTACCATTGTTGCACTATCTATGGTAATCTTTTTTCCCATAGACCAGTTTGGATGTTTTAGAGCATCCTCAACCGAAGCACTTTTTAATCTCTTAATATCCCAATCTCTAAAGGCTCCACCACTTGCAGTTAAAATAAGCCTCTTAAAACTCTTTTTATCTTTTAAGATATACCAAAGCCCAAAATGCTCACTATCAATAGGAGAGATTTTAGATATATCTATAAACTTTCCTGCAACTACCAAAGACTCTTTATTTGCTAAAGCTACCTCTTTGCCGCACTCTATAGCCTTTAGTGTTGGCTCTAACCCAGCAAATCCAACCAAAGCATTGACAACTATTTTGGATTTTGATTTCTCAATCGCCTCTAAAATCCCCTCTTTTCCAACCAAAACATTTTCGTGTTTGATTTTATCTTTTAACTCTTTTTTTCCAATAACAACAATTTTTGGCTTAAACTCATCAATCTGTTTTTGTAAAAGCAAAACATTGCTATTTGCAACCAAAACCTCAACATCAATATCAAACTCTCTTGCAATATTTAAACAATTTAGCCCGATTGAGCCCGTAGAGCCCAAAAGTACTATGCTTTTCATAAAAGCCCTCTAAGAAGTATTACCATAACTGGAGCTGCAAAAAGATAACTATCTACCCTATCTAAAACTCCACCATGTCCTGGTAATATTTTGCCACTATCTTTTACACCTGCCCTTCTTTTTAAATAACTCTCAAATAGATCGCCAAATATGCTTGCAATTGAAGTAAAAAATGAGATAACCAAAGCATATGGGGTATCAACAAGAATTAGAGCATAATAACTTCCTAAAATCGTTGCTATTACAACTCCTCCAATCACTCCTTCAACTGTCTTATTTGGTGAAATAGAGCTAAATTTTCTTTTACCAACTAATTTACCTACAAAAAAAGCTCCAATATCAGTCGATGCTACAACTATCAAGAGCCAAATCAAAGCTTCCATTCCAAAATCATGATATAGTGAAAATATAAAAAGAAAACTTGAAGCTGGATATAAAAATGGCAGAAAATTTCTTCTATCATACTCTTTATGGTAAGCCAAAAATGAAGCAAAAACTATCGCAACTATAAAAAATAGATCATCTGGATTTGGATAAAAGTATGCCACTATCCAAAGTAAAATTGCCCAAAAAAATAGATTGTTATGATTTAACATATTAAAAAGTTTTAGTGCCTCATAAAAAGCAAACATAAACACCACACCTAAAAAGAGCCATGTCAAAAAGTAGTTATCTATAAAAGCGACCGCCAAAACCACTACTAAGAGCACAATTCCTGTTAAAAATCTATTTGAATTTTCTTTGATTAAGCTAAACATAATAAGTCCTTTGGTTATGATACTTTATTATACCTTTCTTATCTTTATAGTTTTATAATTCACATAATTCACAAATGCTTTTTCTTTGATTTTTACATTTCTTCTTTGAGTATAATCAACTAAATAATCCCCTTTGCTATCGACACTAAAATCTACACATAATTTTGCAGCTTCTACTAAAACATCATTTGGAAGCTGTTTTTTGTTTGTTTTTATTATCACATGAGATGAGGGGATATTTTTTAGATGCATCCAGATATCATTGGATTTTGATTTTTTTAAAAGCTCCTCATTTCCCTTCTCATTTTTTCCAACATATACTTCATACCCATCAATTACAAACTTTTCATAGTTTAAAGATTTTATCTTTTTTGATTTAAAACTTTTCTTTTTTGGAAAAAGGATTGTGATATCTTCAATCCTATTAGCATTTTTGATTCTATTTAACACTCTTTGTAAAAATATTATCTTTGAAGTTAGGTTTTCTCTTTCTATATGGATATTTTTTGCTTTTTGCCTATACTTTCTTGCTCTATTAAAAAAGATATCAGCCATTTGAGCCACGCTTTTTGCCTCTTTTGGAAGCTCAATTTTAACTTTTTTGCCTTCAAAATCCTCTAACTCTACCACTTTATCATAAGGAGCAATTTTTTGCATATTTGCTAAAATAAGATTTGCCTTTAACTCCTCTTCGTCTGCCCTCTTTTTTAATTCACTCTCATTTTCTAAAGAGTTTAAAATCTTTTTTAATTTTTCTATCTGTTTTTCTACATAGATACTTTTGATTGATTTTAATCTATCTAACTCTTTTTGCCTCTTCTTTTCATAAACCTCATATAGATATTTTTCAACATCTTCTATATCTTCATTGCACTTTTTTATCTTTTTTAGTGGAGGAAGAGGAAGTAGTTTTTTGCCAGGTTTTACCTCTCTAAAAGATACAGACTCATCAATATGCCTTAAAGCCTCTATTACAACACCATTTTCATCTAAAATGATTGCATTTGTATTTCTTCCTGTAAATTCAAGCTCTAAAATAGCTATCTCTTTTTTGTAAGATGATGCATTTTGAGCTTTTATGGTTATGATTTTATCATTTGGAAGAAGAGTAAGATCTAAAATCTTTGATTTTGTAAACTTTTTTTGCAAAACTATATCAAATGGAGCAAAATACTTTTTAGTCTTTATAAAATCATCTCTTTTATAAATTTTTGAATCTCCTCTACTCAAATCAAAATATATGCTCTCTTTTCCAAAATCAATCTTAATAACATTATCATCAACTCTAAAAATTGCACTTACTCTTTTAAATCTTTTTAAATAGTTTGCGATTTGAACTAACTCACAATATCTCATCTACTTCTCCAAAAACAAATTATGATAAAATAGCAAGAAAAAAAGAAAAAGGCAAGAGATGAAACAGACAATTACCGAAAAAATCTTTAGCGACCATCTAAATAGAGAAGTAAAAGCTGGAGAGATAGTTGAATGCAATATAGATATGATTATAGGAAATGATATAACCACTCCTATCTCTATAAAAGCATTTAGAGACTCTGGAGCCAAAGAGCTTGCAAATCCTGATAATTTCTCAATCGTTTTAGACCACTTTATACCTACAAAAGATATCGCAAGTGCAAATCAAGCAAAAATATCAAGAGAGTTTGCATATGAGCACAATCTAAAATACTTTTTTGATGAAAAAGATATGGGGATTGAGCATGCACTTTTACCTGAAAAAGGGCTTGTTGTTCCTGGAGATGTGATAATAGGAGCTGACTCTCACACTTGTACCCACGGAGCTTTGGGAGCTTTTTCAACTGGTATGGGCTCAACTGATTTGGCTTATGCGATGATTACTGGTAAAAACTGGTTTAAAGTTCCTGAATCTATAAAGGTTGTATTAAAAGGCAAACCTGGCGAGTTTATATATGGGAAAGATATCATTTTAGAGCTTATTAGAAGAATTGGTGTTGATGGAGCTTTATATAAAGCTTTAGAGTTTACCGGAGATACCATAAGCTATCTTGGAATGGATGATAGATTTAGTCTTTGCAATATGGCAATAGAGGCTGGAGCAAAAAGTGGAATAATCGCTGTTGATGAGACAACAAAAGAGTTTTTAGCCAATAAAAATCTAAAACATGAGCCAAAATTTTTCTACTCTGATGAAGATGCAAACTATGTTAAAACAATTGAGATTGATGTTGAAAATCTTGAACCAGTAGTTGCTTTTCCTCACCTTCCAAGCAATGGAAGAGCTATTAGCGAAGCAGCAAAGATGGACTTAAAGGTTGACCAAGTATTTATAGGAAGTTGTACTAATGGAAGACTTAGTGACATAGCAATAGCTGCTAAAATCCTAAAGGGCAAAAAAGTTGCACGCCACACAAGAATGATTGTAACCCCTGCTACTCAAAAGATACTAAAAGAGGCTGAGAAGCTTGGATATATTGATACTTTGATAGAGGCTGGAGCAGTTGTTAGTAACCCAACTTGTGGAGCATGTCTTGGTGGATATATGGGAATTTTAGGAGATAATGAGAGATGCGTATCTACAACAAATAGAAACTTTATTGGTAGAATGGGAGCAAGAACAAGTGAAATCTATCTTGCAAACTCTGCTGTAGCTGCCGCAAGTGCAATTGCAGGAAAGATAACTGACCCAAGAGATTTATAGTGCACAACCTCCCTTGTGTAATATTTGCTGGTGGCAAAAGCTCAAGGATGAAAAAGGATAAATCGCTTTTGCCATTTGGCAAATATGATAGTTTAGCCAAATTTCAATATGAAAGATTAAAAAAACTTTTTAGCAAAGTCTATATCTCTACAAAAGAGAATAAATTTGGTTTTGAAGCAGATTTTATATTTGATGAGAGCAAAATCTTTGCTCCAACCATAGCTTTTGAGAGGATTTTTCAAAAATTTAATGAGTTTTTTGCAATAAGCGTGGATACTCCATTTGTAGATGAAGAGATTATCTCAAAATTGATAGAAACCTTTAATAAAAACAAAAACTATGATGCAATCATTGCCAAAACCACCTATATTCATCCACTTGTTGGAATCTATACAAAATCTATCCTACCAAATATAACCAAAGAGATAGAAAATAAAAACTTCAAATTAAGCTATATTTTAAAAAATTCAAATACTATATATGTTAATTTTGAAGATGAGAGCAAATTTTTTAATATCAACTATCCTGATGATTATAAAAAAGCTTTAGAAAAAAATTTTTAATTTTTCCAACCATTTTAAGCAAAAATCTCTAAAATTTGTGATATAATGGTGT
>CAJXMB010000054.1 GCA_913056105.1 uncultured Nitratiruptor sp.
GTCTACACAAAAGCTTTAAAAGCTATGAATGTATATAATTGTTAGAGTTGCCCTTGATATAAGAGACAAAAAGTCTCTTATATTTTAATGTATATCTCTCCAAATTTTTTGTTTCCAAGCATATGCAATCAGTGCAAATATTGCAAAATACAATATTACCCAAACTCCCAAAGAGTTTCTTTTATCTTTTTTTCTATCACCAACTTTTTCTATATGCTCAATAACTTTATAAGTAGCCTCTTTTGTTAAACCAACTCTTGGCATTGCAGTTCCATGAAGAATTTTTTGAGGATCTTCTACAAAATCTCTTATATACTCTTCTCCTCTTGATCTAATAAACATAGAAAGATCTGGTGGTATCCTTCCAAGATATTTTTTTAGATTTGCTTCATATTTAGCAAATTTTAATTCAAACTCTTTTTCTTCTATATCATTTTTAAATTTTGGTTTTTCACCAATAACAGTCCATTTATCATATCTCATATTATGACATCTTCCACAAGCATTTTCAAAAGCCTCTTTTGGTTTTACCTCTTTTGGAGCTATAGATTTTAGATATGCAACGATATCAGCAACCTCTTGATCAATATCGCCTCCAAGACCATAAAAGTTTGGCATAGGAAATGGTCTATTCTGATTAAATTTATGTTCAAGCTTCATAGCATGAGCTGGATTTTTGATATAACTCGCTAAAAATCTCTCATCATAAAGTGCTCCAGCCATACTTAAATCTGGTGGATTAACTCCATAGCTTGCACTTGCACTTACTGCATCCATAGGTGCAGGCACACCTTGACTCTTTATAGAGTGGCAACCCACACATCCTGCGTTCATAAAAAGCTTTGCTCCATTTTTAGGATCTCCTTTTTTTGTTAGAGCAGGAAGATCATCATATTTAAAAGTTGCTGGCTCATGGTGCGGATGCATTTGGGAGTGAGCAAATGGTTCAACTCCCCAATATGTAATAAGCGTTAAAACAACAATTACAGCTAATATTTTTAACTCTCTCATACCGCACCTCCTGCTCTTTTAGCTTCACTTTTTGTAATTATTGGCAATGCAATTAGTAGTTCAATCAAGAAAGTTATTGAAGCAAAAAATCCCACCCATGCATTTGCACCAGTTGGAGGAAGTTTACCCCAAATTGTTAAGACTATCATATCAATAACAAGAATCCAAAACCAGATATTAAAAGCTTTTCTTCTATAAGCTGGAGCAACTACTGGTGATCTATCTAACCATGGCAGAAAGAAAAAGATAACATTTGCTATACCAAATGCAGTTAAACCTATATTCATAGCAGCAAAAGGCCCAATATCAAAGAAAAATCCTCTTAAAACCTCATAACTCCACAAAAAGTACCACTCTGGATAGATATGCGGTGGTGTTTTCATAGGGTTGGCTGGATCAAAGTTGATTGGATCCATAGCAAATTCATAATGGTAAAAAACAAGATAAAAATAAAAAATTAAAAAGATTCCCAAAACAAAAAGGTCTTTACTTAGAAAAACTGGCCAAAAAGGTATAACTTTTGATTCAGCCTTTTTTCCAGCTTTATATTTTTCAGCCTCTGCATCAAAATCTATCTCTTCTCCTTCTTGATTATTAACATGAGGGATTCTAAGAGTATAAAAGTGAAAACCAATAAGAGCCATTATAATAAGTGGCAACAAAAGAACATGTAGCATAAAAAATCTTGTCAAAGTTGGATCTGAAACATAAAAGTTACCTCTAATCCACACAACAAGGTCATCACCAATAAATGGAATACCACCAAAGAGATTTGTAATAACTTGAGCTGCCCAATAACTCATCTGTCCCCATGGAAGCATATATCCACTAAACGCTTCTGCAGAGAATGTTACAAACAGAAGCATACCACTTATCCAAATCATCTCACGGCCCTTTTTATATGAGCCATAATATATTCCTGTAAACATATGTATATAGATAACTAAGAAAACAACTGAGGCAGCAACACCATGCATATGTCTCCACAGCCATCCAAACCAAACCTCTTGCATAATAGTATAGTTTACACTATCAAAAGCAAGCTTACTATCAGGTTTATAATACATAAGCAAAAATATACCTGATACCAAAAGAATAGTAAATGTAGTAGCTAAAATTACTCCCATTGCCCAAAGAAAGTTTATATTTTTTGGAATCCAATACTCTGTCATTAAAACTTTATTGAGCTTGTTTATGGCTAATCTTTGATCTAGCCACTCACTAAGACTATTTGCTTTTTCAAAATGTGCCATGTTTACTCCTTATGCTTTGCCAACTAATTTTTTATACTCTGGTCCCTCTTCACCTAAAACGAGCTTTGTTCCTTCTATCTTAAATGGAGGAATATCAAGAGGTCTTGGAGGAGGACCAAAAATGTTCTTTCCAGTAGGATCGTATTCACCGCCATGACAAGCACATTTAAATATCTTTTTATTTGGCTGCCATGCAGGTATACATCCTAAGTGAGTACATAGACCAATTCTAACAAGATAGTCACCCTCTCCAACTTTAACATCAGTTTTATCACTCTTTTTTAAATCTGTGTGATCTTTCTTGAGGATAAATATAGGCTTACCTCTCCAAACAGCTGTTCTAAATTCACCCGGCTTCATAGGTGAAAGATCTACTGTTGTAAATCCTGCTGCCATAACACTTGGCAAAGGATCCCATGTCCTTTTCATAGCATATAGAGCTGCTGCTCCTCCGGCTGCTGCAAAACCGCCAAAGAGCATACCCAAAAAATCTCGCCTCTTTTGATCTGCCATAAAAACTCCTTACTTATAAATTTCAAAACAATTATATTTAATTAATAATTAAATAAATATAAATTTGACTAATTTTTTTATATATTTTTAAAATGTTACATTTTTATCTTTTTTTGATTTCTCATCTTTATATAGATATGTAAAATCTCTATGGCTGCAGGAGTTATTCCGCTAATTTCACTTGCTGCAAATAGTGTTGAGGGCTTATATTTTTTAAGTTTTTCTTTAACTTCATTTGAGAGACCCGAAATTGAGTCTATATCTAAATCATTAGGAATTTTGATATTCAAGAGCTCTTTCATTTTATCAATCTGTTCTTTTTGTTTTTGAATATATTGGTGATATTTTGCCTCTATCAAGATTTGCTCTTTTGCTTCAAAAGTAAAATCTTTTATTATTGGAGCAATCTTTTCTAACTTTTGCATATCAAAACTACTTCTTGCTGCAATTTTTTTTAAACTTACTTTATCGGTAATTTTCTCTTCACCTAAACTCTCTAAAAATTTTAGTGTCTCTTTAGTAGGAGTTAAATAGTTCTCATCCAAATATTCTAAACCTTTTCTAATCTCCTCTTGCTTTTTTAGCATCTTTGAGTGTGTCTCATCATCTATTAGACCAAGCTTATAACCATAAGGCATAAGTCTTAAATCAGCATTATCCTCTCTAAGAAGCAATCTAAATTCAGCTCTACTTGTAAACATCCTATATGGCTCTTTTGTCCCTTTTGTAACCAAATCATCTATCAAAACACCAATATAAGCTTCATCTCTTCTTAAAATAAAAGGCTCCTCCTCTTTTATAGCAAGGGCTGCATTAATGCCAGCCATCAACCCTTGAGCTGCCGCCTCTTCATACCCTGTTGTTGCATTTATTTGGCCTGCGAGATAGAGTCCTTTTATCTCTTTTGTCTCTAAAGTGTGTTTTAACTCGGTTGGATCAACATAATCATACTCTATTGCATAACCAAATCTAACAATTTTTGCATTTTCAAGCCCTTTAACGCTTCTTATCATATCAATTTGAACATCTGTTGGCAAAGAGGTGCTCATCCCATTAAGATAATACTCTGTTGCCTCTCTTGTTTGAGGCTCAACAAAAATATGGTGTCTCTCTTTGTCTCTAAATCTATATATTTTATCCTCTATGCTTGGACAATACCTAGGACCTACTCCTTCAATCTGACCTGTAAAAAGAGGGGCTCTACTAAAATTTGACTCTATTATCTCGTGAGTTCTTTCGTTTGTGTATGTAATGTAGCAAGGAAGTTGATTGGGATTAAAGCTTTTTCTATCTGTTCTGAAACTAAAAGGGATTGGATTTTCATCGCCTGGTTGGATATCCATTTTAGAAAAGTCTATACTTTTTGCATCAATCCTTGCGCATGTTCCAGTCTTAAGCCTTCCCATTTTTAAACCCAAACTTTTTAGGCTTTCACTTAACTTTTTAGAAGGAAATTCCCCGGCTCTTCCTGCTTCTTGTCTAAACTCTCCTATATGGATAAGACCTTTTAAAAAGGTTCCTGTAGTTACAATCACTTTTTTGGCATGATAGAGATTTCCTAAATTTGTTAAAACTCCTTTAACTTCACCATTTCTTACAACTATCTCATCTACTATCTCTTGAGCAACTTCAAGATTTGGAGTATTTAAAACAGTAGTTCTTGCTAAAATTCTATATCTATCCATATCTATTTGGGCTCTACTTCCTCTAACTGCTGGTCCTTTTGAAGCATTTAAGATTCTAAATTGAATTCCAGCTTTATCAGTAAGAAGCCCCATTTGACCACCTAATGCATCTATCTCTTTTACCAAATGCCCTTTTGCAAGCCCCCCAATGGCAGGATTGCAACTTGGAGCACCAATCTGTTCGGCAAGTATAGTTATCATTAATGTTTTCATTCCCATTCTTGCACTACTCAAAGATGCCTCAATTCCAGCATGACCACCACCAATTACAATAACATCAAACTTCATTTAACCCTCTTACTTTTTAGATATAATTATATCCAATTTGATATATGGATATGAGATGTTTACAGGAGTTATAAGAGAGATAGGTAGGGTAAAAAATTTTGATAAAAAATTTTTAACTATTGAAGCTAAACATAAACCAAATTTAGGTGACTCAATTGCTGTTAATGGGGCATGTTTGAGTGTTATAAAAGTTTTTAAAGACTCATTTATGGTTGAATTAAGCGATGAGACAAGAAAGATTATTGCTTTAGAAAACTATAAAGAGAGAGTTCATATTGAGCCAGCTATGAAACTCGGCGATAGAGTTGAAGGACATATTATTCAAGGACACATTGATACAGTTGGCACAATAACAAAAATTGTAAAAAATCAAAACTCATACGATTTTTATATTGAAGTTCCAAAAGAGTATATAAAATTTATTATCCCAAAAGGAAGCATTGCGATAGATGGAGTTAGCTTAACAATAAATGAGGTTTTTAAAGATAGCTTTAGACTCACAATCATTCCTTTGACAATGAGAGATACTCTTTTTAAAAATTATAGAGTTGGAAGAAGAGTAAATATTGAGACAGATATGTTTGCAAGATATATATATTTTATGTTTAAAAAACAAAAGAGTTTAAACTGGGAAGAGGTTGAAAAATTTCAAGCACTTTTTTGAGGATTAGATGAGACTATTTTTAGGCTCTTTTGCAAAGATAGAAAATCTAAAATCTATAAAAAGAGATTTTAAGGATTGTATTGAGGCAAATTGGGTAAAAGAGAAAAATATCCATTTAACATATCTTTTTTTGGGTGAAGTTGAAAAACCAAATGAGATAGTAGAAAAATTAGATAATATATTTTATGAAAAAAAGAGTTTAAATATTAGATCTCTTGGACTCTTTTTTCCAAAGATTTTATATGCAAAAATCAATGATAAAAGAGTTTTTAAACTCCATCAAGATATTTGCAAAAAACTTGATATTAAGATAGATAGACCTTTTATACCACACATAACATTAGCAAGAATAAAAAAGATAAAAAACAAAGCAATACTATTGAAAAAAATTGATTTTTATAAAAATAAAAAAGTTGGAGTAATGAATTTAGATTTAGCTCTTATAAAAAGTACCCTAACCCCAAATGGGGCAAAATATGAGATTATAAAAGAGTTTTAACGAAATGCATAAATTTTTATATTAGATTTATCCCCTCGATATAGCAGCTACGCTGCCACTCGAGGAGCTTAGGTTTTCTGTTCCAGAGAACCACTCGTGGAATTTACGACCCAAGGTTCCCGAGTAAGCAACGAAGTTGCTGTATCGAGGGAACCGCTCGGTGACCTTGAATTGTAAATTCATCGTATCGAGATAAACGCATAAAAAAACAAATAAATCATAAAGCAATTTATTCATTATCGTTGCCTCGATACGATGAGCAAAGCTCATCACTCGGCAACCTTAAAAAACTTAAATATTAAGTTCATCGAGTAATGAAATGTATCGAAATGAGTACATGTTTCTCCCCTCGATACAGCAGCTTTGCTGCCACTCGGGGAGCTTAGATTTTCTGTTCAAAAACCCCTCGTGGAATTTACGATCCAAGGTCCCCGAGTAGACTGCAAAGCAGTCGTATCGAGGGGACCATATGGGAGTTGTGCAAAATTTGTCACCTCGATACGGTAGCACAACTACCTACTCGGTGACCTTAGGGTTTAGTGTTAAGCGTTAAGAGTAAGAAGATTTTTGGATTTAGTGGCGAAGCGGTTGCTCGACGAGCTTAAATAGTAAGAAATAACACCTAACTCTTAATACTTATACCAATCACTATCCATTTAACACTTGACACCTAACACTTAACACCTAACACTTAACACTTTTAACAATATGTAAAAAAATCCTTTTTTTCTTTTGCAGTAAATTCAAATTTAATAGGAATAAATTTAACTCTGCTGCCTTCTTTCAAACTTTCTACATCTCTATAAAGCACAATATATCCATTTGCCTTAGATAGAGGAGTTACCATTCCAGGACCTCTCTTTTTTGAAGGTATAAAATATTTTCTATCAAAAAATCCTGGGATTGCTACCTCTCTTTTAGGTCTGTTTTTGATATCTTCTTTTAAAATTGCATCTATATAGTTTTGATAAATCTCTTTTTTACCTCTTAAGATGTTTATTATAAATCTTCCAAATATTTCAAAATTAATTGCCGCAGCAAGTGGGTTTCCAGGAAGATTTAATACATAAGTATTATCAAATGTGGCAAATGTAGTTGGTTTGCCTGGTTTAATATCAACTTTATCAAAAACAATCTTTGCGCCAAGCTCTAAAAAAGCCTTTTTTGTAAAATCAGCCTCTCCTACGCTAACTCCACCACTTGTAATAATAAGATCAAATTTCAAAAGATTTTTTATAATATTTTTAATGCTTTCCTTATCATCATCGCTTGTTTCAATCAAATTTGCTTCACACCCAAGCTCTTTTACTCTTGTATAAAGCATAGGTGCATTTGAGTTGTATATTTGATGCTCTTTGATGCTTTCATGGTGCATCTTAAGCTCTTTTCCTGTTGCAAAAATAGCAACTTTTGGCTTTGTGTAAACTTTAATATAAGAGTATCCTTGGGAGGCTAAAAGAGCAATTTTGTATGGATCAATCTTTTCTCCATCATTTATTATCTCTTCATCTTTTTTAACATCTTCTCCAGCCATTCTAACATTTGCATACTTTTTTATATTTTTTGGCAAGATTATAAAGTCATCTTGAATTTCTATATCTTCAAAAGGAACAACAGCTTCACACTCCTTTGGGATTTTTGCACCTGTCATTATTTTTATAGCTTGACTCTCTTTTAAAGTGATATCTTTATCCTCGCCTGCTAAAATAGTATCAACTACTTTTACTTTTTTGCCAGCATCATTTAACTTAATAGCATACCCATCCATTGCAGAGTTGTTAAATCTTGGAAGATTAAACTTTGCTTTTAAATCTTGAGCACAAATCCTATTAAGAGACTCTTCTAAAGAGACTATTTCAAATCCACCTTTTTTAACTTTTTCTTTTATAAGTTTTAATCCCTCATTTATCGTTACTTTCATAATCTTCCTTTTGGTATAATTTAAAAAATTAAAAGGAGTAGGTTTGGTTGAACTTTCTATTAAAATCCATATGATTACTTCTATTTTGTTGATTTTATCACAATTTGCTTTCTTTTTGCTAAAACAAGAGACTAATTTTATAAAATTTTCAAAAAAATTTAGAAATCTACTTTTAATTCAAAATATCATCTTAGCAATGATTGCTTTTACTGGATTAGTTGTTATGGCAGTAAGTAGATTTACTTTATGGAATATTGAGATTGTTTTGATGATATTTGTATTATTTTTGATTTTGTTTTATCAAATTGTTCTATATAAAAAAATTAGAGTTATTAAAAGTAAAGAGATAGATTTACAAAATGATTTTAAAAGATATGCTTCAAAAATATACATTAGATTGATAATTGCTGAGATTTTTGTATATGTAATTTCACTTATTTTGGAATAGATATGGAGTTTGTTTATCATTGTGACAGCTCAAAAGATATTTTAACTATTGAGGGTGAGATATATAACTATCTTTTTAAAGCAAGAAGAGAAAGAGTTGGCAAGATTATACCTTTTAGAAATCTAAAAGATAGCTTTTTATACTTTTATAAGATAGAAGATATCACTAAAAAACGTGCTACATTAACACTTGTTCATAAAGAGTATAAAGTTAAAGAGCCAAAGAGAGATCTTCATCTATTTTGGTGTGTGGTTGATCCAAAAGTTATCCAAAGCACTCTTCCTATGTTAAATGAGATAGGAGTTGAAAAGATAACATTTGTATATTGTGAAAGAAGTCAAAAAAATTTTAAAATTCGTTTAGAAAAATTAAGAAAGATTTTGATCAACTCATCTCAGCAGTGTGGTAGAAGCTCTTTGATGGAACTTGAGATTGCAAAAGATTTAAAAGATGTTATAGAAAAAAATAGTAATTTAACTATTTTAGATTTCAGCAAAAATAAAGCTAATTTTTACGATAATATAGAAAAGGTATTAGTTGGACCAGAAGGTGGTTTTAGCTCAAATGAAAGAGAGCTTTTTAAAGAATTAAAAATTGTTGGGTTTGATAGTGAGCTTATTTTAAGAAGCGAGAGCGCAGCTGTTGCAATTGCTTCAAAAGTTTTACTGTAAGGATTTTTTATGGGAGCAGCTCTAAAATTAGATTGGATTCATTACACATATGAAGATTATAAACATTGGGAAGGTGATTGGGAGCTTATAGAAGGTATGCCTATTGCTATGAGCCCATCACCTATGAAGAGACACCAAGTAATAGCAAGTGAAATTAATAGACAAATAGCAAACCAACTAATTGATAATTGCCCTATGTGTGAAGTTTTACCTGAATTTGATTATAAAATAAGTGAAGATAC
>CAJXMB010000055.1 GCA_913056105.1 uncultured Nitratiruptor sp.
TAATGCTTGAAAATCCCTTATTATAGGGGTTTTATTGGTTTTTCAGGGATGACTACTTATAAAATCACTCAGTGCAAGAATACTTGCAGTAAAAAAACTTCGTAATAAATTTAGTTATTAATGCTTGAGCCGTGTGCCGTGAAAGTAGCAAGCACGGTTCTTAGGAGAGGGCTTCATCGTGAGATGGGGAGCTTAGCCGACTTTGCTACAAGTACATAAAGTTCACAACTTTTTGGATCCATCCATATGTCTTTAAGAAGTATATTTTTTAGTTTTTGTTTACTCTGATGTATACTCTTTGTGTCCAATATTGTTGCTGTTTCATTGTGTTTTAGCATCTGCATCATCTTTATTTTAGAAATAGAATGAGATTTTACTTTTTTAACTAAATTTGTTTTAGCAAGAAATATTGCTGTTTTTTTTTGCATCTCAAAATTTCCATCTACTTTTTGTGCTATCCCTATAGCATTATCTTCAGCTTGTGTATAAAACCACAAAGGTTTACCGTTATAAATTTTAGATGCTGTATCTATATTTTTTAGTATTTTTTTATTATAACAAGTTGATGCTTCTAAATCTTTTCTGTTGAAAGCTTTTGTTATTTTTGGCTCTAAGGTGACTTTTACATCTGCTAATCCTATGAGTATATATAACTCTTTTGATGAATTGATATATGTGTCATACACTTTTATATTATTTAGCACTACTTTGCTAAGAGATTTTATATTTTGAACAGAATCTATGCTAACTTCATCATGAAACATATTTAAATTTTCAGTTTTATTTGATGAAATAATTGCGTTTATTTTATGGGATAGTTTTTCTTTTGCATCAAGTAAAGCATTTTGTCTTTGAGCATATACTCCACCAAAAACAGGTTTACAAAAACCTACTGCAAGATTGTTAGGTAAAATAGTTTCATCTTTTACCCAGTAAGGTTTTTTACTCTCTTGCTGTAATGGCTTTGGAGGGTTTACATGTACACAACCACTAAAAATAAATAAGGCTATAAAAGTTAAAAAAAAATATTTCATTTTACTAAATAAAGCCTGCCTCTAAGGAGTGTTTTATCTCCCTGTTGTTGGATGAATTCCAAACTTTTTGGGGTTATTTTTTGCAATGTAATTATCAAGTTATTTTTACACCTATCTTTTCCAAAAGTCAAAATCTCTTTAAAAATTACTTTTTTACTCTTTTTATCTTCCACTATTAAGTCACCAGCACATCGTCGAGATTTGTAGTTAATAACAGCTTGTGAAAAATCTGTTATAGATATTTCTACTGATGAACTATTCATATTTTTATCCATCGCAAACCCATACCATAAACCTGTAAAACCTTTTTTGGTCATACTTTTTTTCTTTTTTATTGCCATAGGGATGCTGGCATAACCTTTACTTAGGTCGGCATCGGTTGCATAGGCATTTATGGTTACTGACACAGAATTACTATCTACACTATATTTAGGCTCACCTTTTATATGAATAACTCCTCCAGAGATTATTCTTATGACATCATCTACTATATGACCATCTTCCATAACGCTTTGTGTAGCCATGAACTCACCATATATCTCTTTTGATGCTTTTAGTTTTGCTTTTTCTAAAACTTTTTGTTTGAGTTGTGCCAAGTTAGCATCTAGATAGTCTGCTCTTAAAATAGTCTCTGACTTTGTAACGCTCACATTAGCGAACACTTCACAAGCAAGTAATAAAAATATAAATATTTTAAACATTTAGAGGTGTCCTTCAATCTCTTTGTCCCAAATCTTATAGTTTTCACTCCTAGTTTTTATATGTTTAACATACTCTCTTGCTTCAAGTGTTAATCTTTTTGATGTTCTAAGACGTGCATAAACTTCATCAGGTGTCATAGAGTTTATTTTTTTTATAGCATCTTCTTTTGCAAACTTACTATTTGCAAATACGCGAAATAGAGAACCTATACCAGCATTGTACGCCGTAGCACTACAATATAGTCTTGAGAGAGGATTTCTTATGCCCTTTAAATAATTATAACGGATGATTTGCATATATTTTGCACCTAGTTCTATATTGTTATGTGCATTATATAAATAAGCTGGAGGTAAAAGCTTTTTCTTTTTTGTTAAAGCATAATAAGCATCTATCCCCGCCGTTGTAGGGACTATTTGCATCAGTCCATAAGCTGGTATATTTGATCTTGCTAAAGGATTAAAATAGCTTTCAGTTTCTATAGTGGCAAAAATACTCGATGGCTCAATTCCATACTCACGAGATTTTTCTAAAACGAAAGGTTTAAATTTTAAAGCTCTTTTTTTGAGATGCTCTGGTACCATCTTTACATCTACAAAGTAGATAAATTTTACATCACCATCTTTTAGCGTTACTTTTTTTTGTTTTATATCGCCTTGCTTTATCTTTTTATTTTCTAAGTAGCCATCTAAAAATTTACTATTATCATGTTTTTGATAATGAGAAGTTATAGATTTCTTCTTCATAAATTTTGACTCTAATGATGCTACAGGGTCTTTAGTTGTAGCTTGCGAGAGTGTTTCATGCGATAACTTATCTCTCTCTTTTTCAAAGTAATCCGTATTGACAGAATTGTTGGTATCAGATATAACCTCTAAAGTTACCACGCCTTTTTTAAAATCAACACTTTGTCTAGCATTCATGTCATCATTATATTGCACAAAAGTTGAGATATTTGATAATTTAGTATCTCCCCATTTTTTAGAAATATATTTTTTGTAATACTCCGTTGCCGCTTTGGCTACTTTTATATAATAGATTCGATTTTGTTTTACAATTTCACTATTTTCTTTATGTATAGCAGCAATATTTTGTAATTGTTTCTCTTTGAATATTTGCATATCCTTTATAATATCACTAGGTTGTGAAGCATAAAGGATACTAAAAGTAGCGAAATGCAATAGTGCTATTTTTTTCATAGAACTATTTTACATCTTTATCTAAGCTATCTATCATTTTATCTAAAACTTTCATACCCTTTTCTATACCATCTCTTGTAAGTTTTGCTTGTTGAAGATTCTTTTTATAAATCTCTCTTGAATCGTTTAGTTTTTGTGCAATAGTCTGTTTTTTTATAACCATTTGAACATAGTAATCACCGCTCTCGACCATTTTTTGATTGACTATAACAGCACCCGAGAGAGGAATCTCTTTTATAACCTCTTTTGTAGTTTGAGAAAAAGCATTATCCATACTATCTATATTTGCAACTTGAGAAAGCCTCATAGCTTTTTTTTGTGAACGAGAAACAATTGTTTGGATTTGACCAGCTAGTTTTGCTCTTGCATCCATTTCAGCTTGTGGCTTCATAACTCTAAGGCCATATTTTGAGTAACCTGCCATACCGACAGCAGTGATGCCATCTTTTGATGTTGGGTTTACTACCCACTGAGGAAGAGAGTTTACTGAACGTATCATCTCTTGTTTTTTTGTTAATGGTGGTTGTACCATCTGATGTTTTTGTACAGTAGGTTGTGTGCCGTTACATCCACTTAGTAAAAAGATAGATGCTCCAATAGCTAATGTTATTTTTTTCATTTTAGTCCTTTTTAATTAGTCAAAGGGTAGATTAACTCCACCATTTTTTTGAATTTTAACACTTGATTTTCTCCAGTTTTTATTATTCCTAGGTTCTGAAGATGATTTATTTACAATCTGTTTCCTGCAAATATAACCTTTTTTTATGAAATAATTATTTCCATTGATAACTTTTGCATAAGAATTTTTTGGATTAACTTGTACTATTTTTATTTGCCCAATTTTTCTCTCTTCATATCCTAGTGGTTCTTTTGTGTATGGATCATAGATTTTTTTACCAAGTTTATATACTGTGTAAATATCATTTTTATGAATCAACGAACCACCTTGATTTAAAATGATTTGCTGTGGTAATGCATCTATCACTTTAATAGGGTATATAATATTTAAAAGCTTAGTTGAAATATTATTAGACATATTTCTAATCATTTTTTGTAGTATAACATCTTTAGATAAAGTAGAGTCTAAATTTATCTCTAAAACAATTGTATCTGAGTATTTTATTTGAGATGTAGCAACTACTATTATCCTATAATCCACTATAAAATTGGCTTTATTTATAGAAGTTGAACTGCCTAAGAGTTGATTATGAGTTGTTTTAGTATCTACTGAAATATTTTGTATATTTCCTACCAAAATATAATCAGCACCAAGTCTTTGTCCAAGTTTTACTTTTTGTAAACGAGATGTTTTTTTTGAATTTATAATATTTAGTTCTTGTGCTATATCTTTTGTGTATGTTTTATCTATAACTGCAAATCTTCTTGATTGCGTAATATCTGTCGTAAGAGCTTGAGAAAGCATCATAGATACTTTAGAAGAATTGTATCTTTTTTCTGTAATATTGTAGTATGATGCGTTTGTGTGAAATGGAACTATAGCTATTTTTCTTCGATTTTTATTATCTAAACCTGGACTTACATAATCTAGTATTTTTACTACAACTTTTACTTTCCATTCATGCGAAGATAATTTTTGCGTATTTAGCAATCTGTATTCATTTATTAAACCATTAGTGATTTCTTTAATATTTTTTTTGTTAAGTTTTTTGAGATTTATATCTTTTTTAACCATAGAATTATGAGAAGAGTATTTTTGTTCTAATTGTTTAGCAAATACTCTTTTTGATTTTATTGATACACCCTTGGACTCTTTTATAGCTTCAATTAATGCATCTTGAACAGCCTCATATCTACTGCTCCCATAACCATCAACTTCTAATGTGGTAGTTTTAGTAGCACCAAGCAATATGCTTGGTATGATAAATAATGCAAAAAGTAGATATTTTATCATTTAAAAGTCATCCATTGTATTTATAATGTGGCTACTTTGATGAAAATTATTGTAATTTTTCTTTTTAATATTTCCAACTGCTTTTGGTTTATTAAAAGATTTGGTAGCTTTTAATGTAGAGTATTTCCAGACACGAACTGCACCAACAAATTTAACTCCATCTTTAGATGTAAATCTCCATCTTTTGACAGTAGATATACCTTGTAGTTTAACATTTGCGGAACTTTTTGCATTTTTTGTTGTTGTTTTAATGATGTTTTTAACTGTTTTTTCTATCGTATCTGAATCTAATTTCAATTCTCGTTCAACATACTTTCTAGTTTCTTCTCCGTTTTTTCGTACATTTTTAGCATTCATATAGCCATTAACCATCTCTGCTATCTGCGCATCAGCATTTGCAATAGCAGCATTTTTTGCTTCAGATTTTAATTCTTCGTTTATATAATCATCACCAGCATCTTGTCTATATGAAGCTAATCCATAGGAAATAATAGCTGGCGAACCATCAGCATCATATACAAGTCTAACGCCCATAGTTGATATAAATTCCTTATTTGACTTTGGAAGTAAAGAGGCAATATCTCTACCTTTACCTTTTACTAAAGATTTTCTTTGATAAGTTATATCTTTAGCTATCTGTATAGTTTTTGGGGATGCTATCGCAACTATACCAATTACTGTATTTCCTTTAGAATCTCTTACTAAAGTAGTTTGTATAGGGATTAGTCCAGCCATACTTCCTGAAGCTTCTTTCATTGTGTTTTTTATAAATTTATCTCTAAAGAGATCTTTTTTCTTAGTTGGAGTTGCCTTTGCTAATGTTTCTGGGCGAACCCCCATCTTTATAAGCTGAGAATCAAGTTCTTTCTCTTCAACATCAAGCTTTTTTTCTGACAATAAAACCACTTTACCCCAAAAACTAGTACTTGAAGCGGGTGGTAACTCAATATGTTTCGCATCTGTAGATCGATTCATATAAAATGATTTCATTTTATCGGTAAATACTTTCCCAAATCTATTCATTATGTATTGTTCTTGAATTTTCATCATGGCTTTGTCATAAGCATTAATCACTGCATCCCCATATTGTGGATCGATAGGTTTTAGAGAAACACTTTGTTGAGCAAATAGTATGTATTTACCATTATTTTCTCCAAAACTTTTTACTTTCATAGATGCTAAAACATTTTCAGACCAATCTGCAACAGTATCACTAGCACTAAGTTCAGGAATATTATTTGGATCTGACATTTCATTTATATCTATGGTGTCGTTTGACACATTAGTGTTATCTTGATTTAAGGGTGGTGGTGTCAATGGTGGTGGTGTTGCAACATTAAAAAGATCCTTTAACGCTTGTTGCTCACCTGCTTTTCCCCATTTTTTCATACCATTTTGCCAAACCATACTTTCTGAACTTATAGAACCATTGTTTTTCATTTGAGCTATCTGTTCTACACTTAATGGACCCTTTTGTTGATTATTTACCATTACATAAAAATCTGCTAAAAGTTGTGTACCTAATAATGCTGATGTAATTGCACTTAACTTTAGTACTTTTTTTAAATTTGAAAACATTTAATACCTTTTTTTTAAATTACTTACCAAGCAACAGAATCGTTACTACCTCTTTTACCTATAACTTTTTCATCTTCCCAAAAAGCTAAACCAGTATTTATATCTGTTAAAGTCATTTGAAAGTAGTACTCTACTTGTTGAGTGTCGTCATCTACTGTTATATTTCTTTGGATAATTTTTCCACTTAGAGATAAATCTGGTGCAATCATTTGACCTTTTGCTGCCACTGTTTTTTGATTAAACTCTGCATTTCCTCTTAAATCTTTTCTTGCTTGCATTGCCATGTTATCTTCAGCACCATTAGCACTAACTGCTGTAGTTACAACAACTTTACCACTTTTTAAAAGTCCAACTCTTATTTTTTTAACAAGTTGATCTGTGTCTATATGTTGCATAGTATCGTTTATAACACGAGAAATCACAAGTACATACCTACCACCATTAGGTTTATTAATAGCACCTGAACTTACTAGAGATTGAATCATTTCTTGTGCAGTTTTTTGAAAATCTCTATAGTCAAGACCCATAACTGCTGGAGCTTTTTTATCGTTGTCTAAGTCTATATTTATTGTTTTTGTAGCACCACAGCCTGTAAGTAATGCTACAGCTAAAATCGAACTCAGTGTAAAGTTTATTTTTGGCATAGTGTTGTTTTCCCTTCTTTTTTAAGATATAAATTAAATGATTTTGCTTTAGTGTTTGGTGATGTGACATTAATGTAAAACGGCTGATTTGCATATGCAGGAACAGCCGACCAATGAGATAAGATTGTATCTATAGTAAAATCATTTTCATCTAACCATACTATTTTATACTCAACTTTTATATAGTTACTTGTTAGATTTCTACCTCTAACTTGTGCTTGCATAAAACCATCATTTTTAATTCTTCCTTTTAAATCTTCTATAGATATATATTGATCTGAACAATTTCCAACTAATTGAACAATTTTTTGAGATGGCTTTGGGGTTGTACTGCAACCAGTTATAAAAAAGACTATACTTAGTAGTATTAATAAAATATATTTCAAATCTATCCTTTTACAATTTAATAATATTATAATTTACTTTTGCACTTGGTGTTGTTTTTCTCACAAATATTATAGCATTTTTAGCATTTTTTAAATCTATATTTATATTTTCAGCACCAACTTTGAGTCGAATTTGTTTACTTGTAGGCATTTTTATTTTTGCTAATTGATATTCTTTAGGTAAATTTGTCCAACTTCTAGTATCTGCTTTTGTTAATGCCTTTTGTATAAAACCAGCTGCTAAACCATACAAATCACCACCTCTTCTTTTCACCTCATATTGCATATATGTCTTAATCAAGGCCCCAAATACAGCACGATAAACTATATCATCATATTTATATTTAAATTCTGTAAGTATCACTTTGTCCATATCAGATAATAATTGAGTTGTTTTCATTAATTTATTTTTTGAAAAAACACTTAAATTTTGTGTAGCTAAATTTTGAAGTTTCATTTTTGGTAAAGCGATACCTGTATATAAAACTTTGTTAGAAATTAAATACATTGGTATGTCTATTTTAAATTCTTCCCGTTTTGGTGCTAATCCATTAGAATATACTATCCACACATTGTGTAATTGTCTTTTTTTACCATTTAGAATATCTTTAACAAATTTATAGTCAGATTTTACTGTTTTATTTTTCGGTAGCATTTTATGTGTTTCTCTTAAGAGAGTAGCTGCTTTTTTATAATCTTTTTGAGTTATAAAAAATATACCAGCAAGATAATTAGTAAAAGGGTTAATGAAATTTGGATAGATAGCATAAGTATTTAATGCTGGGTATTTTTTGGAAATCATATTTTTTATTTCTGGATTTTTAGTATTTTTACCAACATCCATAAAAAGTTCAGGTTGCGAAGTTTTACTTTTAGATGCTTTTTTATTTATTTTAGCAATCTCTTTTTTCTCTTGTTTTTCTTTCTCTTTTATAGCTTTTTTAACTTTTCTTACCATTTTTGCATAAGTTTCCTTAGCTCTTCTTTGTCTATCTATGGCACGGTTAAATTCTATCCTTGCGTTACCCATTTCACCTAAAGCCATATAATCTATGGCTTTGTAAGTGTTTACCATAATGGAATCTGTCATACTGGCATGATAATCTATAACAGCATCATTTAATAAAAGTTGAGCTATTAAATCGCCTGATTTTCCAAATAAAATCTCTTCATTATGAAATTTTATAATTTTTTCAGCTTCATCCAACCTTTGTAAACTTTTTTTATACTGCTTAATATATAAGTAACTGTTACCTGCATATAAAGTTGGAAGCTGATTTGATTCGTCTAATTTAGATTTAAAATCTTTTTCTTTATCTGCTGCAAGAGCAACTTCTTTAAAGTTTCCAGATTTAATATCGGCATTTATGGGAGATGGTGCAATGCCTGCACAACCACTTAGCAAAAAACTATTAATTATAAATATAGTAAGTAGCTTTAAATAATTATTTTTTTTCATTTTTAGTTCCTATCCGAATAAAGTAGGTGAATACTAGCATATTGAAAATAAATGTATATTTAAATTTTGGATTGTTTTAGCAGATAACACCCCAATCCATTAAAAACTAAGATTTAAAAATAGAACGATAATTGCTTTTAGGTGAGCCACTTGCAAATTCAACCAAGCCAATATATCCTAAACTTAATTTTCTAACTTTTTAAAAAACTGATTT